>NZ_JBNDIK010000024.1:0-119012 GCF_050434365.1 Massilia sp. UYP32 | reverse complement strand
AGCGCATCTGATCTACGGCGTCGTTCGAACCGGCAAGCCATTTGACGCCAATTACCTTCACAAAAACCTTGCAATCCAAGACGGTATCTGACCCTCATTGTGCGCGGTGGCCGTCGGATTACGAGGGGGAATTGATAATTGGCAAGGTGAGAAGGTGCGGGTTTGGAAGAATGGGGTTTTCGGGCTGGCGGGCGGGGAGGATGCGCGATGCTGCGTCGACTTGCGGTGGGGCTGGTGTTGGGGCTTGGCGTGCTGCTCGGTGGCTGCGCTTCGCATGGGTCGGTCAGCTTGCAGGAGGTGCGCGAATTCGCGGACGCCTCGGCCAAGCTGGGTGGATATGCGGAATTGTCGCGGCGGTATCGCGATACCTACGAGCGCGAGCAGCCCTATCTGTCGCCGCAGGCCGAACGCATCGCGCGCGAGAACGATGTGCGGCGGCGCGCCGTCTATGACGACTTCGTCGCCATCCAGAAGACGCTGGTCCTGTACATGCAAACGCTCAGCCTGCTCGCGGGCGAAGGGCGCTACGACTTGTCGGAGCGGATCGATGACCTGGGCAATGGGCTGAAGGCGAATGCCGAATCCGGCTTGCAGCAGCGGCATGTGGCGGCGTACACGGGGATGACCCGGTTGCTCACGCGCGTGATCGCCTCGGGTTACCAGAACCGCAGCGTCGAGACCATGGTGCGCGACGGCGATGCGGATGTGCAGGTGCTGCTCGATGCCATGATCTCGCTCACCCGCCTCTATTACAAGACCAACGAGAATGAAAAGAAGACCGTGCTCGGCATCTTCGATGTGGAGCTGCCGTTTTCGAACCGGAATACCGATCGCATGCTCGTCACCTTGGCCAAGGTGCATTACCTGAACAAGTCCACCGAGTACAAGCTGATCGACCGCCGCTATGAACTGGCGCTGCAGGGACTCACCAAGGTGGCGCTCGGCCACCAGAAGATGCGCGAGAACATGAACAGGCTGACGGGCGACGAGACGCGGCGCATGCTCGCCAACTATGCGCGCGACCTGCGCGCGATCCGCGACGGGCTGAACGGGGATTGAGGAGGACGTCATGCAGGATCCATCACACGACAAGACCAGCCCGTCGGCTGCGGGCGCCGCGCAGGACGGCGCGATGCCACCTCAGGCCGCAAGCGCCCAGGCCGCCCCACCCGCCAAGGCCAGGGACGCCGCCGTCAAGACTGCCCCCGGTGCCGGCGGCGGCCTGTCCAGCATGCAGCAGGTGGTCGAACTGGCCGATGGCCTGTCGACCATCGCCGACCGCCTGCACGAACGCATCCTGCGCGAAATCCGCAGCTACGACGACCGCGGCGTTCCCGCCCCGGTGCAGGACGCCATGCGCCGCTTATTGGACGATGAAATGGTGCTGCGCCAGCGCGCCAACACCTTGTATGCCGACGCCGCCGCCTTCGTCATCCAGGGCCTGGACCAGCCCCAAAGCCGGCTCAATGCCCTCACCGCCGCGGCCGCCGAAAAGATCCGGCGCATCGGCGTGATCGGCGAAGTCACCGGCCTCGTCGGCGGCCTGCTGTCGCTGGCCGGCGCCGTCGCCGCCGGCCAGCCGACGCCGATCGTGCTGGCCCTCGAGAAAATCCAGCTGCACAGCACCACCCTCGATGCGCTCACGCCGCCGACGGCCGCGGCCTGATCCGCGGCAGCCGGCCAAGGTGGCCGCCACGAGCGGCCACCCTGACTTCAATACATATGCTGCCCGCCATTGATGGCAATATTGGCGCCGGTCAGATACCCCGCCAGGTCCGACGCCAGATAGGCCACCAGCCCCGCCACTTCCGCCGGCTTGCCGAGCCTGCCGACGGGAATCTGCGGCAGGATGCGCTCGCGCAGCACATCCTGCGGCACTTTCTCGACCATGGCGGTGTCCAGGTAGCCGGGCGAGACCGTGTTGACCGTGATGCCGTGGCGCGCCATTTCCAGCGCCAGTGACTTGGTGAAGCCATGCATGCCAGCCTTGGCCGCGGCGTAATTGGCCTGGCCGAAAGCACCTTGCTGGCCATTGACCGAAGAGATATTGATGATGCGCCCCCAGCGCTGCGCGATCATCGCCTCGAGCACCGGCCGGGTCATATTGAACACGCTGTCGAGATTGGTGCCCATCACCGTATGCCAGTCTTCCTGGCTCATCTTGCGCATGCTGCGGTCGCGCGTGATACCGGCGTTGTTCACCAGGACGTCGATGCGGCCGAGGTCGCCCAGCACCCGGTGCACGACGTTCTCGCAGGCATTGCCGTTGGAGACATCGAGCTCATAGGCCCGCACCTTGACGCCGTCCGCTTCCTGGCCAGCCAGCCAGGCGTCGCGGCGCGCGTTCTGCGGCGAATGGGTCGCCGCCACCAGGAAGCCTTCCGCATGCAGGCGCCGGCACAGCGCCGTGCCCAGCCCGCCCATCGCCCCCGTCACCAGGGCTACCCGCGTGTCATGTACTACCGTGTCTCCTGCCATGTCGTCCTCCTCTTCTCGTTGGCGCCGATGGCGCGACTGCGAGCATCCGAGTGTAGGGATATGACAACAGTAGGTTGTTGATTAGGATCAAGTGTGAATGGGGCAAAGCCCCTGCGCAACGACCAGCACGGCAAACGCCGTGCGCCGCTCCGCAAAGGTTCAGGCGATGACGTCGGGCCTGCTGCTGGGATCGAAATCGGCCCAATCGCCGCCGACGATATTGCCCTGGGCGCGCTCAATGTGGTGGGCGCCCAGCTGGCGCAGCAAGTCGACGGCGCGTGCCTGCAGCGTGGCATCGTCGAAGGCGACCGCCACCAGCATGCCCGCCGGACGCGGCGGCACGGCGTTCTCGCCGCCCTCTTCGGGTTCGCCCCGCTCTTTCATCTTGCTGAAGCTGAACAGCGAGCCGACGTGGCCGCCCACCAGCCCGCCGACGACCGGACCCAGCGGCCCGGTGACGGGTGAGGTGGCGGCGCCCACGGCCACACCGACGGCGCCGCCGGTGGCCACGCCCTTTACCACGCCCTCGGGCGCTTCCTTGGCGCCGGGCGACTGGATGTGGTCGCCGCCGATCGGCGTCATATCGTGCTGGCCAGGCTGGCTCAGGTAGAACCCGCTGATGCGGTCGGCATCGAATCCGGCGTCGACCAGGGCGTCGCGCGCACGGTCGACCTCGTCCTGAAGCTGGAAACGTCCTGCGATGATGGTGGACATCGGCGACTCCTCCCCATTAACGTGGCAAATAAGTGGCAAACAAGTGGCAAATACGGTAGCTCGAGCGTACGCGGCCCGCGCCCGCCGATCTGTACGCGATCGCACGCTGCTCATTGCCACCGACACAGCACTCCCGCAGCCACGGCTAGCGCCACTGCCCATAGACCACCCCATAGCTCGGCGGTTCCAGCGCCGGCGGCGGCGGAGCGCCCTGCCATTGACGTGGATCGATCCGGTAATACTTGAGGAATTCCTGGTACAGGGCCGGATGCTGCGCCGCCAGCTGGTGCGGCTGCTCGAAGAAGCTCTCGGTGGCCACGGCGAAGAACTCGGCCGGATTGGTCGCGCCATAATGGTCGAGCACGCCCTGCGTGCCCCACATCGCCTCCTGGCGCAGGTTGGCATAGTCGCGCGACAGCACTTCGGACCAGCTGCGGTAGCGCTCGCTGCTACCCAGGTAGGGAGCGCCATTCGTATTGCCCGACTCGCTGTCGAGCTGGTGGGCGAATTCGTGCAGCACGACGTTGTGGCCGGCCGATTCGGCATGGCCGGCGCGCCGCACATGGTCCCAGGACAGGATCACGCGGCCATCGCCCCAGGATTCGCCCAGCAAGTCCTGGCGCTCCTCGGTCACCACGCCGGACACGTCGACCTGCTTGCGCGGTACCAGGAAGGCGCCGGGATAGACCAGGATCAGGTCCAGCGTGGGATAGATGTCGGGCTTGCCCGTATCGCCGACCCGCCCCAGCAACAGCAGGCAGGCCTGGCCCGCGATCGTCACCCGCATCTCGTCGGTGACGTCCAGGCCGGCGCAGCCGACGAATTTCTTCTCGTAGAGAAATTGCTGGACCATGCGCTGCAGGCGCCGGCGCTGCCCCTCGTCCATCGCCCCATACTGGGCGAGATTACGCGCCAGGATGGCCGCATGCGAGGCCGGCAAGGGCCGCGCCAGCGCCTGCCGCAGGCGCCACTTCGGCCACAGCCACGCGGCCAGCACGGCCAGGCCCAGCGCGCCGGCTGCGATGGCTTCCATGGTCAAGCCTTGCCGGCCAGCCAGGCCTGCACCTCGTCGGCGCCGCCGATCAGCTCGCCGCCGACGAAGACTTGCGGCCAGGTCATGCGGCCGGTGACGCCGCGCAGGACGATGGTGTTGATCTTCTGGTCTTCGGAGATATCGGTGTAGTGGATGTCGTTGTCGCGCAGCGCCTGCTTGGCGCGGGCGCAATGGGGGCAGCCGGGACGCGAGAACATGACGACCGGTTCCGGCACTTCGGCATCCGGCGCCAGATAGGCCAGCATCGTATCGGCGTCCGATACCTCGAACGGGTCGCCGTCACGCTCCGGCTCGATGAAGATTTTGTCGATCACGCCGTCGCGCACCAGCATCGAATAACGCCACGAACGGCGGCCGAAGCCCAGTTCGCGCTTGTCGACCAGCATGCCCATGCCTTCGGTGAAGTCGCCGTTGCCATCCGGGATGACGGTGATGTTGGCCGCGTCCTGGCCAGCCTTCCACTGGTTCATCACGAAGGCATCGTTGACCGAGACGCACAGGATGTCGTCCACGCCATGCGAACGCAGCACCGGCGCCAGTTCGTTATAGCGCGGCAAATGGGTCGAGGAACAGGTTGGCGTGAAGGCGCCCGGCAGGGAAAACACGACGACCGTGCGCCCCTTGAACAGCTCGTCGGAACTGAGGTCACGCCATTGGTCGTCGGGCCTGGCCTTGAAGACCACGTTCGGAACTGCTTTGCCTTCCAGCGATTCGGCACTCGGTAACATCGTCACTCCTATCTGGTTGATCCTGCCGGCTGAGCGGCGGCATGGCAGACAAGTGAGGATTATTGACCGGTTTTCAACACGGGAGTTGCAATAAGTTGGTCACCCGGATCGCCCTGCGCGGCAGCCCGTGTGACAAGTGGACGCAGAAAAAACAAAGCCGCGCATGAAGCGCGGCGAAAATGACGACAGCGATCGTCGAACCGAAGCCGTTGCGGGTCTCTACCGCAGCGGCCCCGGGCGCGCACTCAGGCGCGTTCCTTGGCGGCGGGGGCGTTCTGGCCTGGCGCCGGGCCGAACAGGGCCGCCACCAGCGGGTCGCGGGCGACCGGGCTACGGTTCACGCGGATCGCGTAGTGGGTGTCATCGGCCAGGATGTGGAAATGGCGGCCGCTGCCGGCCATATTCTGTTCGCGCAGGCCTGGACGCTCCTTGCGTGGGGCGGCGCCTTCGCGCTTCGGCTGGCAGATGGCGGCCAGGAAGGCCTTGACGCGCTCCGGATCTGGCGAGATCTGGTACACAGCCTTGCCCAGGTAGGTGGCGGTGCCTTCGATATAGCGCGCCAGTTCGATCACGCCGGCTTCGCGCAGGTCGCGGATGTACTTGCGGGCGCCCGATGGCGAGAATTTGAGGAACCATGCGATCTCGTCGGCCAGCATTTCGTGGTTCGACAACTCGTTGATCAGCTTTTGCATGTTTTCGATACGACGCTGGGTGGCCGAGGTCGAACGCACACGCTCGATCGGGGCCAGCGAAATCGGGGCGCGCTCGGTCGGTTGTGGTGGGACGCGCTCGATCAGCGCCGAATTGCTGGAAGTGTGCACTGCGCCGGTTTCGCCTGGGACCGCGTTGTGCTGAGTCGTTGCATGCATATCGATGAGCTCCAATATAGAGAGTGAGACTGTGTGGTCCGGGTCGCTGTGTGTCGTATGACACCCTGACAACATCTCGGTTCCGCTTAACTGGACTCAAGATTGCCTGCATCAGACACCATGGTCTGTGCGCCATCCAACATTCGACAACATTCCTGAAAGCATTTTTTGTCGCCCCCTTCCAGCGCGGACCAGCACGGAAACCGCAAGCGCTCTTTTGGCATGCATGCGCGCACGTCGCGGCATGTCAGGACGTCATGTCACACCCCTAATATAAATATGTCGGCATGACAGCCGGATGACAGTGCGCGCGCGCCGCACGTACGCTCTGTACATGACAGTGTCGTTACAGTTCGTTTCATCTTGGAAATGTGGAGTTTTTACTACTGTTGTAAAATCGCACAGCCTTTTCACGTTGGGTGCGCTACCGCACCGAGCTGACGGAACTTGCACTGTTATGCTTTATCCAACATCGCTGCTGACGTATGCGTTGTCATCAACTTTAACCTACGGGAGTTACCTGTGAACAATACCAAGAAGATCGCCCTGGCTGCCGCACTGCTGTGCGCATCCGGCGCCACCCTCGCCCAAGAGATCAACCCGTCGTGGTACATCCAGCCAAGCGTCAACCACGTGAAGCCGGATGCAGACTTCGGCGTGGACGATCGCGACACCGGTGGCGGCCTGAAGTTCGGTAAGGCGGTGCACCAGAACTGGGACATCCAGATCGGCGCCAGCCAGACCCGCTTCGAGCAAGGCCAAAGCGAGTATCGTCAGACCCTGCTGGGCGTCGACGCCCTGCTGATGCTGAGCCGCGATCGCTTCCGTCCGTTCGTCCTGTTCGGCCTGGGCGCCGAGCGTGACAAGGTGAACAACCCACTGCGCAACGTCGAGAAAAACTCGCCGTACGCTACCGTCGGTATCGGTTTCCAGGCCAGCCTGACCCCGCAATGGTCGCTGCAAGCCGACCTGCGCACCGTGCGCGGCTTCCTGCGTGATGACGAAGAATTCGGCTTCAAGCGCAGCAACAACAAGATGCTGACCGTCGGCCTGAACTACGCGTTCAACCCGCCGCCAGCGCCACCGGCACCGGCTCCAGCCCCAGTGGTCGAGGCTCCGCCTCCAGCACCGGCGCCAGTCGAACCGCCACCACCACCAGCACCGCGCTTCCAGAAAGTGACCCTGGAAGCCACCAAGCTGTTCGCCTTCGACAAGGCTGAAGTGATCACCCCGGCGCCGAAGCTGGACGAGATCGCCGCTGCCCTGCAAGCCGACACCTCGGTCACCAACGTCGAAATCACCGGCTACACCGACCGCCTGGGTTCGGAATCGTACAACCAGAAGCTGTCGGAGCGCCGCGCCAACGCCGTGCGTGAATACCTGGTCGGCAAGGGCATCGACGGCAACCGCCTGCGCGCCATCGGCAAGGGCGAAGCCAACCCGCTGGTCGAGTGCAACCAGAAGAACCGCGCTCAGCTGATCGCTTGCCTGGAGCCAAACCGCCGCGTTGAAGTCGACCAGATCACGGTCGAAGTGCCAGTGCAGCAGTAATACCGTAGGCGACACCGCCCCGACGCACTCGCCTTCCCGCCCGCCGTCCCGTACGGCGGCCGGGAAAGCGGGTGGTCGCGGCGACGCTGAATCAGGGGGCTTCGGCCCCCTTTTCATTTGGAGGATGGGATATGGCAGTTAAGAAATGGTTCCCTTACACGCACCAGATTCTGAAAGTCCTGCGTTGCGCGGTAACGGAATGGCTGGACCACCGTGCCTCCAGCAAGGGCGCAGCCTTGGCCTTCTACACCCTGTTTTCGCTGGCGCCGATCCTGGTGCTGGTGATCGCCGTCGCCGGCTTCTTCTATGGCGAGGAAGCCGCGCAAGGCCAGTTGCTGGCCGAGCTGCGCGGGCTGCTGGGGGCGCAGGGGGCGGACACGATCCAGGCCATCCTGGCCGGCGCCCAGAACAAGGAGACGGGCCGCTTCGCCACGATCGTCGCCACCGTGCTGCTGATCGTCGGCGCCACCACCGTGTTTTCCGAGCTGAAGGACAGCCTGGACGAGATCTGGGGCCTCCCGGCGCCGGCCGACGCCGGCATCTGGAACACGATCCGCACCCGCCTGCTGTCGTTCGGCATGGTCCTGGTGCTGGGTTTCCTGCTGATGGTGTCCCTGGTCGTCAGCGCCGCCACCACGGTGGCAGAGAAGTTCATCACCGGTGTGTGGCAGGAAGCCGCCATCATCATGGGCTGGATCGCCTCGGGCATCGGCTTCCTGGTCATCGCCACCCTGTTCGGCGTGATCTACAAGCTGCTGCCGCGCGTGCGGCTGTCGTGGAAGGACGTCACCATCGGCGCGCTCGGCACGGCGGCGATGTTCACGCTGGGTAAGTTCGGGATCGGGCTGTACATCGGCAACAGCGGCACCACCGACAGCTTCGGCGCCGCCGGTTCGCTGATCGCGCTGCTGCTGTGGGTGTATTACTCGGCGCAGATCTTCTTCCTGGGCGCCGAGTTCGCGCGCCAGTACGCCCTGCAGATGGGCAGCTTGCACAACAAGCCGAAGGAAGTGACGGGCGTGGAACCGAAAGCCAATACCGCGTAAAAAACCATGCCGGGCCGGCCGGCCCGGCATGCCCGCGCGGCGGCTGCGGCGCTTATTCGCCCAGCAGCTCCGACACCACTTCCATCCCCTCGACCCGCTCGGCCACCACCTTCAGCACCATCACCACCGGCACACCGAGCAGCAAACCCCAGACGCCCCACAACCAGCCCCAGAACAGCAGGCTGACGAAGACCGCCGCCGGGTTCATGCGCGCGATCTTGCCGGTCATCCAGGTGGCGACGACCATGCCGACCAGGGTCGCGATCGCCATCGAGGCGCCGCCCACCAGCATCACCATGCTCAGGGTCTCGAACTGCAGGAAAGCCGCCAGCCCGGTCGCGACCGTGATGACGAGCGGGCCGAAATACGGCATCAGGTGGGCCACGCCGGCGAAGGCGGCCCAGGCGCCGGCGTTCTCGAGGCCGATCAGGCGCAGCGCGCCCCACATCAAGAGGGCGAGCAGGATATTGGTCACCAGGAGCATGAACATATAGCTCTGGATCGAGGTATTGATGTCGTCCAGGATATGGACCGTGACTTTCTTGCGTGTGAGCGAGGGGCCGGTGAGCTTGACCAGCTTGCGCTTGAAGGTGTCGCCCGCCAGCAGCAGGAAGAACACCAGGAACACCACCATGGTCGCCTGCGACATGAAGGCGGCCAGGCTCATCGAGCCGGCCAGCACCCAGTCCATCACGCGGATCGGCGAACTGGCCGCGGCGGCCGGCGGCGGATACTGGCGCCGCTGCTGCGCCAGGCGCTTGGCGTCGGCGCCGACGTTGCTCGCGGCGCGCTCGATCTCGGCCGCCGCCGCCTGCATCTGCTGCAGGGTCGAGCGCTGGCCGCTGGTATTGGTGAGGATGCGCGTGACCTTGTGGGTCAGCGTCGGCAATTCATCGAGGATGTTGAAGAATTCGCCCTGCAGCCGGTACAGGGTGCCCGCCATCGCGCCCACGATCACGGCCGTGACCAGGGTGGCGCCGATGATGCGCTTGACGTGCCAGCGCTCGAGCCAGCGCACGACGGGATTCAGGGTATAGGCGATCAGGATGCCGAGCAGCAGCGGCACGAAGAATTTCTGCGCCCACTGGAGCGCGAACACGAAGGCGATGGTGGCGAGGATGCCGAGCGACAATCCGCGCGCATTGACGTGCAGCGGCACGCGCATGCCGCCGATGTGCAAGGCGATGTCGTCGCCGGCCGCGCGCGTGTCCGCGCGCGCGGCGTCGGGGGCGGCTGGTTCAGGCGAAGGGTTGGATGCTGCCGGCGTGGCCGGATCGGTTGGTGCTAGCTGCATGGTATGCCTGAACGAGATGCCGGGCCGCCCCGGTTATCCGCATATTATTTCACACGGATGTCGTTCTTGACCGAAGTCACGCCTTTGACGCCACGGGCGATCTCGACCGCGCGCTGCGCGTCGCGTGGATCGGCCACGAAGCCCGACAGCTGGACGTCGCCCTTGAAGGTTTCGACGTTGACTTCGCGTGCCTTCACGTTCGGGTCATTGACCAGGGCGGCCTTGACCTTGGTGGTGATCACGGCGTCGTCGATGTACTCGCCGGTGCTGGCTTGCTGGTTGGTCGACGAGCAGCCGACGGCGGTGATGGCGACGGTGGCGACGAATGCGGCGGAGATGAGGTTCTTGGCGATTTTCATGATGGCTCCTTATTGATAGTCATGGTGGTGCAATACCCTTGCGGGCGGGTTGGGCGGCGCCGGCAATCCGGCCCGCAGGTTCTTTCATTTGCCGTAGGCCGTCCGGGTGGTGCTGATGCACCCTTCCTTGACGTCACCGGCGAAGGCGTCGCACTTCTGCAGTGCGACGCGGTATTCGGCGTCGATCTTGGCGCCCTGCGCTTCGAGGCGCGCCTCGATCGCCTTGCGGTCGGCCCGGGCGTCGGCCTGGCTGGCCACCAGGGTCGCCTTGGCCTGGCGCTGGCACACGTCGCGGTCGTTGCCGACCGCGGCGCCGCAGCGCGTCTTGTCGCGCTCGTAATAGGCCGAGGCGATGCGCATGCGCGCCTGGGTATAGGCCGCCAGCGTGTTCTTGTAGGCGGCGCCCGCTTCTTCCTCGACGCGCACGCGGGCGGCGCGGGCGTCGGCGACGCAGATCTCGTGCGGGACGCCGGCCATCACGTCGCAGCGCGCCTTGGCAGCGTCGTAAGCGGCTTCGGCGGCGTCCATCGCCTGTTGGTAGACGATCTTCGCTTCCGGCTGCTGGGCGGCAGCCTGGCCAGCCCAGCCGAGAGCTGCACCGATCAGAAGGAGCGCATGCGACGTCTTCATTGTTTTTGTTCTCCACTTGTCAACATTGGAGACATCTTTACATGCCGTGCAGCGGGTTTCTGTTCGATGCCGAACACAACTAACAGACTCTTGGCGCACGCCTATAGATGGGTAGACATAGAACAAGCCAAACGCTGGAAGCGGGATTGCGCCAGCCGACTCGGCCACCTCCAGCATAGTGATAGCGGCAGGCTCTACCCTCGGAACAAGGTGGGTGCGGCAACGCACAGACCCTCCCTGGTCACCTGACTATTCTGGATTCACACTTTTGTCAGGAGAACAACATGAATGCTAACCGCAAATTTATCGTCGCCCTGCTCGCGACCGGCGCGCTTCTCACTGGCTGCGCCAGCAACAGCTCCCAGCCTTATGGCTACAACAATGGATACGGCTCGGGCAGCAGCACCGCCTCCGCCGGCTACGGCGTGATCGAATCGATCCAGGTGGTCCAGGGCGAGAACCGCACCAGCGGCGCCGGTGGCGTGCTGGGCGGCGTGGTCGGCGCACTGGCCGGCAGCCAGATCGGCAGCGGCAGCGGCCGTACCGCAGCGACGGTGGCCGGCGGCCTGGCTGGCGCCGTCGTCGGCAACAACGTCGAGAAGAACCGCAATGCCGCGGGTCCGGAGATGTACCAGATCAATATGCGCATGGATAACGGCGAATACCGCGCCGTGACCCAGGACAGCGCCTACGATCTGCGCGTGGGCAACCGCGTGCGCATCGTCGACGGCCGCGTCTACCGCTACTGATCCACCGGCGCGAGGCGGACGGGAGCATGCCTACCGCCCTCCTCGCGCACATCCGGCCGGCGCACCGGCCATCGAACAGCTGGAGGCAACCATGACCATTCTCACCCGCATCGCGCGTGGCGCCTGCGCCTGCGCCCTGGCCGGCGTCGCCTTCGCGGCGTCGGCCCAGGATACCTTGCAGGCCGGCACCGACGCGACCGTCAACCCGACCGTCGCCCGCCAGCAGGCGCGGGAGATCGCGCAAGGCGACCCGCCGCGCTGGTATCGCAACGATCCCCAGCAGCAGACGCTGCGCAAGGAACTCGGCGCGGCGCTGCAGGAGGCGCAGAACGCCTGCCGCAAGGCGCCGGCGGCCGAACGCAAGTCGTGCATGGACGAGGCGCGCGCCACCTGGCAGCGCGAAACCGCCCAGCTCGGCAAGCCGATGCCACGGCAATAGGGGCAATCAACGCATCGACGAAGCGGCCATCCCGGTGGCCGTTTTTTTTCGCCTACTTCTTCTTGCGCCGCGGCGGCAGCGGATATACGTCCGCCACCAGGGTGCTGTCGCCGATCTGGCGGCTGGGCGACGCCGAGTCGTGCACCACCAGCAGTCCCTGTTCGCGCCCGTCCTGGCTCGAAAACAGCGAGATGCCTTCGGGGTGGTCGGCACCCTGCCCGAACGGCAGCGCCAGCACGTGTTCCAGCATGTCCCGCCCCACCACCGAGGCCTTGTCCGGCCGCGCCCCGCCCGGCCAGCGCAGCAGCGCCACGGGCCCGTCGAGGTCCATCGTCGGTCCGGCCAGGATCAGGAGATCCTTGCCTTGCACACACAGGTCGCGGATGCCCAGGCCGTTCAGGTCGAGGAAATGCTTGCGGTACAGGGCGCCCTCGTCGTCGAGCGGCGCCAGCCGCAGCCAGCCTTCTTCACCATCGTCGACCGGCGCCACCTCGACGATCGCGGCCCAGCCGCGCAGCACCGGGCCACGCAAGCCCAGCAGCACGTTCCTGCCGGCCAGGGCGATGCCCTCGATATCGAAACCGTTGTCCTTGCCGGGAATGGCCAGGAAGGGACCGAAGTGCTCGTCCTGGCGCAGCAGCCCCGTCAATTCGTTGCCGTGCTCGTCGCCGCGCAGCAGCGCCGCGGTGCGCCGCCTGCCCTTGTGCGCGGCTTCCTTCTGCAGCGTGAAGCCGCCGTCCTGCCTGACGAGGGGAATGCGCGCCAGCAGGTAGCGGTTGCCGTCGGCGCTGACGCTGGCCAGGCGCTTGTGCGTGCGCCGCACGCCATCGCCCGCGTCCGGCTGCTTGCGACGCAGGCTGTGCGAGCCGGTCAGCCACAGATAGTCACCGTCGCTGGCCAGGCCCTCGATATCGGCTTCGTTGATGCGCTTGCCTTCCTCGTCATGCGGTGGCAAGGGCAGCTGCAGGAAGTCGTGCAGCGCGAACTGGTGGTGCGCGCGCGCAAAACTGGTCTTGCCGCGGCTGTCCTCGGCCGCCAGGGTCAGGCGCTCGATGGTGAGCGACTCGTCGTTGGCCACCCATAAGGTGTCGCCCATGCGCAGGGCCACCGACAGGCCGTTGCGCAGCTCCTTGCCGGGGCTGAGGTCATCGCGTTCAGGATGGAATTCGAGCAGGACGATATTGGACGGATGCATGCTGCGCCTCGGGGATCGGTGTTGACCCCAGCATACCGTATGAGCCTGCTTCTGAGCGTCCGCCGAGCGCAAGTCGTGCAGCCCTCGAACAGGTCCCTGCGCAGGGAAAGATGTCGAAGAAGAGGCACGCCATACGTCAACCGCCGGCCGTGGCGTGCGTTATATGCCCAGTGCGATGCCCAGTGCGACAAGCGGGAAATGATCTGCAAAGGACAAAAAAGACGGCGTCCAATCCCCGATTGCGACGCCGCTCAAGCCCCACCATATTCTGTACAACACGATCCGCCCTGTCGTTCTTGATGGCGGCGCGATCGCTCATGCCTCAACTGCTCGTTTCAACCGGCGTTCCGGCTGGTGGTTGCCGCAAAACTCCTCGCGGCAACGCTTCGAAGACAGCTTACCCTTATTCTGGTATTTGCTGCGCCCGTTTGCGATTGACGTACCAGCCCAGTGCGCCCAGCACCAGGGCGGCGCCCGCCGCTTGCTTGCCCAGCCGGCGCTGACGCACGAAATTGACCACGCCCAGCGCATAGGGCAACAGCACCGACACATTGGTTCCGGTTGGCTTCAGCATGGCGTCGGCCCGGGCACGCAAGGCCCAGGTCGCATGATCCATCGCCGAGTGCAGCATGACTTCGGGCTTGATGCCGTACTGGATGCTGGCCTTGGCATGCGCCACGCCTGCACGGAAGAACTCGCCTTCACGCAATAGCTCCGCCTTGCGCACCGCCGGATCGAGGCTGTGCTGGTGACCGGCCAATCCTGTCGTTCCGTTTTGATTCTGCATACTTTCTCCCTTGGTGACACCGCTTGTATTCGCCGCTTGCGATCGCCCGTCGAGGCAGGCGCCCGTCAAAGCCGTTTACAACAGCATTTCGCGGTCGTTCTTGAGTTCTTTCATCGTCGCCGGGAAGGCCAGCTTGTTCTGCTTGAGCAGCGCCAGTCCCTTCGCCACCAGCACCGCCGTGATCAGGGCGAAGACCGCGAACATGATCAGCAGGATGGTCCAGCCCATCGAGTCCCACGCCAGCGCCACCACCGTCATGGCGCCGAAGGCGATGGCGAACCAGACCGCCAGCACCGCCGCCGCGAAGATGGCCAGCAGCTCGATCACGTGGTTGCGGATCTCGGACAGCTCGAGCGCCGCCAGTTCGACGCGCGAGACCGCCAGCCCGAACAGGCTCTTGAACAGGCTGGAGATACCGCTGATGACACCAGGGTTATGTACGATCGCGTCTTGTTTATCCACGTCAGTCCCCCGGCCTTATTGCTTGCGGCTCAGCAGGACGCCGAGCAGCACACCGACGCCGGCCGCGATCGCCATCGTGCGCCATGGATTGTCCTTAACGTAGACATCGGCCGTGTGGGCCAGTTCCTTGCCCTTCTCCACGGCCTGGGTCGGCAGCAGGCTGGCGCCACCCAGGGCGCGGTCGAGCAGCTCCATGCCGCGTGCGCGCAGCTCCTCGGCCTTTTCGCCGGTCAGCGAAGCGGCCGCGGTCAGCATCGACTGGGCATCGCGCACCAGCGCCTTCATGTCGGACTGGGTGGCGTAGGTGCTGCCGCTGATCGGGTGCATGCTGCCGTTGGTATTGCGGGAAGTTTCTAGCATGTTCTACTCCTGTCACTGAAAATCATTGAAAAAACCGGATGCGAACAACCCGGCACGGGCCCGGGCCATGGCCCGGGCCTGGCCGGGGTCCGCACCAGCCTGACGCCTCAGGCCAGCAAGTCGCGCAGATCGTCGGCATGCTCTTCTTCGACCGCCATGATGTCGATGAGCATATTGCGCGTGGTCGGATCCTTGTCGCCGATCGCCGCGATCATCTGGCGGTAGGACTCGATCGCCACCCGCTCGGCGATCAGGTCGGCCCGCACCATCGCCTGCACGTCGTCGGACTCGTCGTACTCGGCGTGGCTGCGCGCGGTGAACGTGGCCGGGTTGAAGTTCGGCGAGCCGTTGAGCTGCACGATGCGTTCGGCGATACGGTCGGCGTGGTCCTGCTCTTGCTGGGCGTGCTCGAGGAACTCGGCCTTGATATGACCCGTGTTGGGGCCGGCCACCGTGTAGTAATGGCGCTTGTAGCGCATCACGCACAGCAGTTCGGTGGCCAGGGCGTCGTTGAGCATCGCGATGACCGCTTCGCGGTCGGCCTGGTAACCCTCGGTGACGGCGCCGTCATCGAGGTTGGCCGCCGCGCGGCGGATCGCCGCGATGTCGAAGCCGTGTGCCAGGTTGTTCGTCTGTTCCATGGTGTTCCCTCAATCAGTGTTCGGCGTGGTTCAACGCATTGCGGCGCGTGGCGGAATCTGCGCGCCATCGTTGGACAGCACGATCTCGACGCGGCGGTTCTGCTGGCGGCCGGATGCGTTGTCGTTCGACGCCACCGGGAATGCCTGGCCGTAAGCCTTCATCGAAATGCGGTCGCGCGGCACGCCCATCTCGCCCAGGGCGCTGGCGACCGCGTTGGCGCGGCGCTGCGACAGGTCCTGGTTGTAGCTCGCGCTGCCGGTACTATCCGTAAACCCTTCGACCAGCACCGTACGGTCCGGGTTCTCGCGCATCACGTCGGCCAGCTTGCGCAGGGTCGACATTCCGTTCGGATTCAGGGTCGCCTGGTTGGTGGCGAACAGCACGTCGCCGATCGTCACCACATAGCCGCGCTCGGTCTTGACGGCCTGGATGTCGTTCAGCAAGGCTTCCAGGTGGGCGGCGCGCTCGGACAGGGCGGCGTTCTGCTGCTGGGCGGCCTGGGCCTGGGCCTGCGCCTGCTGGGCCGCGGCGGTGGCGGCTTCGGCCTCGCGCTTGGCGCGTTCGGCTTCGGCGGTGCGCGCTTCGAGGCGCACCTGGTCGCGCTGGCGCGCGGCGTCGGCGATGTCGGCTTCGGCGGCCTTGGCCTTGGCGACTTCCTGCGCGGTGGCGATGCGCTGCTTGGCGACGTAGGCCAGGCGGTCGATGTCTTCCAGGCTTTCGCGGCGATGCGCGGCCTGGTTGGCCTGGTCGAGCGCTTCGCTGGCCTGCTTGAACTCCATCGGCGCATAGGTCGACACTTGCGGATTGTTGTTGGCGCTGACGAAGTCGGCGCGTGCCTGGTCCAGGGTCGCGGTGGTCATCGGGGCGCTGGCGCAGGCGGCGGCCAGCACGGCGGCGGCCAGGATCGAAACGGCGGATTTACGGTTTTTCATGTTCTTGTTCCTCTTCTTGTTGAAGCGCCGTTCGACGGCGCGGACTCATGCGTTCAATGCGGACCTCAAGGGTTCATCTCACTGGCTGTTGGCGCGATCGACTTCCTCGCGCAGCACGCGCAGGTCTTCGTTCAGCTGGGTCGAGGCGGCGGTCGCCTTGGCCGACACGGCCTTGCTCTGGGCCAGCTTGGCGTCGGCCTGGGCCTGGATCGCCAGCTCGCGCGCCAGCTTGTAGTCGCGCGCGGCCAGGGCCTGGTTGGCGCGGCCCATCTTGTCGCGCGCGGCGCTGATCTCGGCCGGCGCCAGTTCGGCGGCGCCCGCCGACACGGCGTTCTCGACCGCGTGGCGCGAGACCGCCACGTCGGCCGTCGCCGGGGCCTGGTCGGGGCTCGCGCACGCGGTCAGTGTCAGCACAACAGCGGCGCAGCTGAGGCGAAGCCCGGTCATCGTTTGATGTTTATTCATCGCATATTCTCCTGGGGAAGTGTTGTAGAGAACGTTATAAACCTGTTATGCCCGGCACTCAGTTCGTTGACGCACATTGATGCCGGCGCTGTCATCGTTTCGCGTGGAGTTGCCCGAACTGCCGAGTGTGCCGATGGTCTGAGCAGTATCGTGACTGGCACGGCGCGGGCGCTGAAAGCGGCGGCGAACACGTATGAAACATCGATGGATACCACCGACGCCTTCCGCAATAACTGGGGAGGTTCAACCGAGCGCGGCGCCCGGCATCTTCGACAGCGCCCACATGTCACGGCGGCCGAACAGCGCATCCATGAAGGCGGCGACACGCGCCGCTGAAACACCCTGTAACAACACGGCATGCCGATTGTGTGTTGCCGAACAGATCAAATTGGCAACGGACTCTAGTCTTGGACCAAGTCACCGAGAAACGATATACCCGAATGAACGAATCGAGCATCAAGCGTTATGCAAGCATTCCAGTCCTGCTGGCCTTCCTGGCTTGCGGACCGCTGGCAGGTTGTGCCTCAGGCATTCCCGGTTTCGGCAGCGTCGAGACCGTCGATGACGATGCCATCAGTGCCGGCGTGCGCAGCGCCATCAAGCTCGATCCTGAACTGACGGTTTCCGATCTCGATGTCGACACGTATCAAGGCATTGTCCGGCTTAGCGGCTTCGTGAGCTCGGCCGACAGCGTAGCAGCGGCGGCCTCGGTCGCGCGAACCGTCAAGGGCGTCAAATCGGTCAGAAATGACTTGCGCCTGAAGTAACCCCATCAAAGGAGATCATCATGAAAAACATCAAATCGCTGGTAGTGACCGCAACCCTGGCAACCGCCGCCTTCGGCATGGTCGGCTGCTCGAACATGTCGAAGCAAGACCGTAACACCGCCATCGGCGCCGGCGCCGGCGCCGTGCTGGGTGGCGCCGTGACTGGCGGTAGCGCGCTCGGCACCGTGGGCGGCGCGGCCGTCGGCGGCGTGATCGGCAACCAGGTCAAGACCACCAACTGATCGACGTCCTCGTCCGACACCAAACGCCCGGCTTGCCGGGCGTTTGTGTTTTAACGTGTCCTCGAGGGAGAACCGGGCAGGGTTGATTACAGGAACGCAGCATCCCCGCCGGCTCAACCGGCATGACCGTCCGGTACCGGCACGTCCGGGACCGGCACGTCCGCCACCGGCATGGCGCCGGCTTCCCTGACGATCGCATAGCAGCTGCAGGCCGCCGCCGCTAGGCCTTCGGGATCGAGGATCTCGATATTGCCGCGGCTGTAGTCGATCAGGCCTTGCTGCTGCAGCGCGCTGGCGGCCTTGGTGACGCCGACGCGGCGCACGCCGAGCGAATGCGCAAGGAATTCATGGGTCAGGTGGAATTTGTTGGATTGCAGGCGGTCACGCGTGACCAGCAGCGAGCGCGCCAGGCGCGCCTCGAGCACGTGGAAGCGGCTGCAGACGGCGATCTGGATCGCCTGCGCCAGCAGCGCGTCGGTATACCGGTACAGCACCTTCTGCAGCGCCGGATTGCGCTCAACCTCGCTGCGAAAACGCGCGCCCTCCATGCGGCTGGCGTTGCCGGCGCGCTGGACCACGGCGCGCACCTGGGTCGTGTCGTGGCCCAGCGCGCTGGTCACGCCCAGCATGCCTTCGCGCCCCACCTGGCCGACCTCGAGCGTCATGCGTCCTTCGGCCACGCCCAGCAGGGACACCAGGCAATCGTGCGGAAAATAAATGTGCTCGATCGGATCGCCGGCTTCGCACAGCACCTGCCCCGCCTCCACCCTGACCTGGTCCAGCATCGGCAACATGCGCGCGATTTCTTGCGACGGCAAAGCCGCCAGCAGCAGATTGCTGTGGCACTCCGCGACGGGCGGGTGGACGGCAGAGTTCATTCTTTCCTCAGGAAAAAATTGTAAGGATCAGTACGCAGCGCAAGCCGGATACGCCCCGTTCCAGATACATTTGCAAACAATTTCAGTCAGCGTAACCGCCGCCCCATGAGCGAGTATGTACGGTGACGCACGGAACCTTGGGTTGTTCCTGAAGACAATCATCGTACCGAGGCGTCAACGCCATACGAAAGGAATAAAGATGAATACGCCCCCACACAATCCCGTCAAGAACCGTACCCATCCCTTGCTGCTGCTGGCGGCGGCTGCGGTCGTGCTGTTCTGCCTGGTCGGCACCGCCGCCATCATGGGCTGGCTGCCCTCGTCGGTTGGCGGCACCGCCAACCGCCAGCTGACCGAAGCCGACCGCCAGGCCCTGGCGTCCACCCTGCCGCAGGATGTCCCCGAGCAGCCGGGCTATGCCGCCTATCCGGGCGCGCCGCTCGCGCCGGCACAGCAGGCGCAGCAGCAGGCCTATGCGCCGGCGCCGGCCCAGGCCGTCCCCGCGGCCCCGGTGCAGCAGCTTGCGCCGGCCGCCGCCCCGGTCGCGGCAACGCCGGTCAAGG
This sequence comes from Massilia sp. UYP32, assembly GCF_050434365.1. NCBI lineage: Bacteria > Pseudomonadati > Pseudomonadota > Betaproteobacteria > Burkholderiales > Oxalobacteraceae > Massilia > Massilia sp. UYP32. The sequence goes on along the minus strand of NZ_JBNDIK010000024.1, from coordinate 99,808 downwards.
AAAGCAAGCCGACCCAGGTCGCCGCCAATGAGCGCGACTGGTGCTCGAACTGCGGCAACGTGGAATCGGTCCGCACCATCACCCAGCGCGCCGAAGGCAGCGGCCTGGGCGCGGCCGGCGGCGCCGTCATCGGCGGCCTGCTGGGCAACCAGGTCGGCGGCGGCACTGGCCGCACCCTGGCCACCGCGGCCGGCGCGATCGGCGGCGCCGTGGTCGGCAACCAGGTCGAAGGCAATATGAAGGCCACCACCAGCTACGAGATCCGGGTGCGCCTGGACGACGGCACCCTGCGCACCTTCCGCCAGAACAGCCAGCCGCAATGGCGCAGCGGCGACCGCGTGCGCATCGTCAAAGGACGGCTGCGCTCGGTGGCATAAGCGGGATGGCCTGATCTCAGGCAGGCTGCATGGCTAGCACATGGCCGGGATTGCGCAAGCGTCCCGGCCAAACTTTTTCCTGAATGCAATGTGCGCCAACGCACGGAATTATGGATGAGCTGACCCGACAATCGAATCACGCTGCAATGAAAAGCGGGACACCATCAATCGTGGGAGAAGCGCATGAACAGCATGGCATGGATCGGCATCATCGTCTGGGGAATCGTACTCACTCTGTTCGGCCTGTTGTCGGCCGGACCAGCGCCCGATGGCAACGGGCACCTGCAGCCGCAGGACATCGTGTTCCTGATCGCGGGCGGCCTGCTCACCTGCCTGATCGGCTGCACCGGCCTGGTGGGCATGATGGGCTGGATTCCCGGCTTGCGAAAGCGAAAAAGTTGCGCATAATGTACGCCATCGAACGGTACGCAACGGTGGGCAAGTACATACTGGAATCACAGCGCAACCAGCGCAAACAGTAGAGGAGAATCCACCATGTTATATACCATCGCTGTCGTTCTCGTTATCCTGTGGCTGCTCGGCCTGGTGACCTCGTACACCATCGGCGGCTTCATCCACATCCTGCTCGTCGTCGCCGTCATCATGATCCTGGTTCGCCTGATCAGCGGACGCGGCATATAGCAGTAAAATGACAAGTGACGCTTGTCGCAAGACCCAATCCGTTTCGCGGTCGCGCCTGATTCGGGCGTGACGACGAAACGGATTTTTTACTTAAGGAGTTCCACGATGCAGAAAAACTTCATCAAAACCACCGCCGCCATCGCCATGGTGGCCCTGACCGCCACCGGTTGCGCCGACATGAGCGCCACCCAGCGCGGCACCGCGACCGGCGCCGGCATCGGCGCCGGCCTGGGCGGCCTGATCGGCGGCACCACCAGCGGCGGCGGCGGCGGCCGCGTTGCCGGCGGCGCCGCCATCGGCGCGGCCGCGGGCGCCGTGATCGGCAACATCTGGTCCAAGCGCATGGAAGCGCAGAAGCAGCAGATGGAACAAGCCACGCAAGGCACCGGCGTGCAAGTGACCCAGACCCAGGACAACCGCCTGAAACTGGAAATCCCGAGCGACATCTCGTTCGACACGGGCCGCTCCGACATCAAGGGCAACTTCCAGCCGATCCTGCAGCGCTTCGCGCAGACCCTGCAGGAGAACCCGAACACCAACGTCGTCATCATCGGCCACACCGACAGCACCGGCAGCGATTCGATCAACCAGCCGCTGTCGGTCGACCGCGCCTCGCGCACCCGCGACTACCTGGCCGGCCGCGGCGTGAACCCGAACCGCATCACCATCGAAGGCCGCGGCTCGCGCGAACCGATCGCCTCGAACAACGACAACGCGGGCAAGGCGCGCAACCGCCGCGTCGAGATCTACGTCGCCGAACCGGCGCGCGGCTGATCGCCCCCCCCATCAACGACAAAGGCCGGCGATGCCGGCCTTTTTCATTCCCGACGCGGCGATATCACGCCGCTTCGGTGAACGCCAGGTACAGCTCGCGCGCCTGGCGCGCGACCGGGCCGGCTTCGAGCGTGCGCTCCTCATAACGGGTGCACGGCGTGACCTTGCCGTAGTTACCGGTGCTGAAGATCTCGCGCGCGGTATTCAGTTCGGTGGCCTTGACGCTGCGCTCTTCGACCTGCACGCCGGCCTCGGCCAGCAGCGCCATCACGCGCGCACGGGTGATCCCCGCCAGGAAGGTGCCGTTCAACGCCGGCGTCACCACCTTGCCATCCTCCGTCACCAGGAACAGGTTCGACGCCGCGAATTCGGCCACGTGGCCTTCGGCGTCGAGCATGATGGCCTGGTCGAAGCCGCGCTCTTTCGCTTCGCGCATGGCGCGGGTCGAATTGGCGTACAGGGCCGAGGCCTTGGCGTCGGTCGGCGCCATGTTCGGCTGCGGACGGCGCAGGGTCGACAGGCAGGCCGAGAAACCGGTGAACGGCGGCAGCGGCGCATCGAACAGGGTCAGCGCGAACTGGCTTTTTTCGGCGACCGGGATCAGGAAGCCCTCGGAGCCGAACACCAGCGGACGAATATAGAGTTCGGCATCATGCGGGAATTTGGCCACGCCTTCGCGCACCAGGGCTTCCATTTCTTCGACCGTCAGCGGGCAGCGCAGGCCCAGTTTTTCGGCGGACGCGATGACGCGCTCCAGGTGCGGACGCAGGTCGGGCAGCTTGCCGCGGATCGCGCGCGCGCCGTCGAACACGGACGAACCGAGCCACAGGCTGTGGTCCATCGCGCCATACAGGGGGGTGTTACCTTCAGCCCATTGGCCGTTGTAATAAGTGAGGTACATGGCTTCCTTCCAGTGCAGAGCACTCCAGTGTATCGGCACTGGTGTGCCTGCGTCCAGTAGGCTGTATGGACCGGCAAACCGAAAGGATCTCGATGATTCACCCCACGCCGAGCGCGCCACGTGTACGCTGCCAGTAGCTCCTGCGTCGATCCAATCCACTGGCTCCCCCACTAATACGCCGGGATATCTCATCGAACCGCGCGCTCCCGTCGGGCCTGGCAGTGTGATCGGCAAGCTCGTTGAGCCTGCAATCACGCCAGAACCATGCCGCCGACAGGGCGGCGCCTTCGGGCGCCAACAACAGGTCCGGCTGCGCCAGAGCGTCCAGACCTGCCCTCTGAGCGAACGCGGCATAATTCTGGCGTCCGGTTATCGCGATCAGGCCACGGCCCCTGTAGCGCCAGCCGTCTCCACTGGCTTCGTCGCCGTTACCCATGCGATCGGCGTAAAGTCTATTCGCGATCGCCTGGGGGTTGTGACCATATGCGGCGGCTGTCTGTACGTCGGGAAAACGTTGTGGCCAGACTTGAAGCAGGCGCTCGGGGCGATAGTTCAACGGCTCTTCGACGTGTTGCAACTCATCCGACTCGGCCAGCACCTGGGCAAGAAAGGCCGACCGGCGCACAGGGGTGTTGATGTCGCAGGCCTGCATCGCCGCATTCAACGGTTCCAGCCATATTTTTGCAAGTGCATCGCCGTCGCTGCCAGTCAGGATTGCCTTCAACTGGTCAAGCGTAATGCCATTGCCCGATACCTCTGCGCTCGTGTCATGTGGTTGCTGCACGGCTGCTTCGTTCGCCGTCGGGGGCTGCCTGACTGGCTCAGGTGGTCTGGTCGGCTCGACGGTAGGTGCAGACACACCCGCAGGCTGAGCAACGGGGACATGCGCCGTCGATGCCGTTTCGGCATGCGCCGAGTGCGCCTGCTCGTCCATGAACAACGGTTTGCGCGCAAAACCTATGTGATACACCGAATACTGCAACACCACCTGCTGCTCACCGAGCATATGTGAGACGCCGCCCCTTTCCATGCCAATAATATGGCCGCGTGGTGTTCCGGTCAGGCATCGATTGACCTGTTCCATCTGCTGCCGAATTTCTTCTTCGGTACGCATATTCCGCGGGTCATCGTTGCCCACCACGATACGGGCAACGAAGCTGACATCTGCCATCTCAAACTGTCCAGTCATACCGTCCTATCTCCATATTGACGTTACCGCCCCGTCAATACCCCGCCAGGCGCCGGAGTACGCGTGGCGTGACGATAGATACTCCAGGGAACTTCCTGAAAGAGCAAGACTTTTATTGCAGGACCGCCTCGAGGATGGCTCACCCACCGACCTACTGTTCGCTGCCACACCATATTTACCGGCCTCGTCGCGTACACTATGGCTTTCCGGTAAAAATTGTTTTCATGCTTGCTACTCTCGAACGGATCGATCCTTACAGCGACGACATCGACCTGCTGGTCGAGTTGGTCTGCCACCTGCGCCCGCGCCAGCGCTGGGTGTGGCAGGACGGCGACGATCCGGCCCAGGCGGTGCGCACGCTGACCCAACTCCTGAAGGGCAATCCGGCCCAGGCCTGGGCGCTGCGCCGCTACCTCACGACCCTGCTCGAGAAGCGGCGGCACACCAGTCTTTACAGCGATATCGGGATCCTGTCGAACGACGGCTTCGTCACCGAACTCAAGAGCCGCATCACCTACCGCTTCCTGCCGCCCGCGCTCGACAACCTGTATTTATCGGACGCGCTCGACCAGGTGCTGTACCGCGAGGACGACTTCGAATGGATCCGTGCGGTGCCCGACAGCGACTGGATGCAGCTGTTCGACGTGATCGCCAATGCCCCGCCGCCGGACGACAGCGCGCCCGGCCGCGCGCGCCTGGTCACGCTCAAGGGCCTGCTGGACGCGATCCGCACCCTGTCCTGCCGCATCTGCGCGCTCGGCCTCGAGCCGCGCCTGGTGCACAGCTACAGCCAGATCGAGAATTTCGATTCGCCCTTCCTGATGCAGAACATCGAGGCCAACCGCTACCTCGACGAATACGCGCGCTATCTGGCCGGCGAGCGCGAGCATCCAGACGACGCGCGCCACCTGCTGGTGATGCTCGACCAGTGCGAGGACGTGGTGCTCAAGATCCGGCGCCTGGCGCTGTCGAACGGCACCAGCATCGCCCTCACCTACCTGCTGGTGGCGGTGCAGCAGAGCATCGACCGCCTGCAAAAGCTGCTGTTCCTGGTCGACGTCGACGAGAAGGGTTCGACACCGGCGCCGGTGCTGGAAGTGATGGACGAACTGGTGGTCGACGGCGAGGTGCTGCTGCCGGTGGCGCCGCAACCTGACAAGCCGGGCCAGCTGGCGGTCCCCGACGCGGCGCTGCTCAGCCCGCGCCAGCGCGCCGCGATCTCGCTGGCCGAGGAGTTGATCGAGGCCCACAACACCAAGTACCAGGTCAGCGGCCTGGTGCGCGACAACGTGCACCTGTTGGCGCGCAATGTCACCGAGAACGCCAGCCGCACCGGCGAGCACTACATCGCCGAAGACCGCAAGGACTTGCGCAAGATGCTGTGGTCCTCGTCCGGCGCCGGCTTCATCGTCGGCTTCATGGCGCTGTTCAAGATCCTGCTGGGGTACCTGAGGACGCCGCCGCTGGTCGAGGCTTTCCTGTTCAGCATGAACTACTCGCTCGGCTTCGTGCTGATCCACATGCTGCACTTCACGGTGGCCACCAAGCAGCCGGCCATGACGGCGCAGCGCATCGCGGCCTCGCTGCACCGCTCCGCCAGCGGGCGCGGCATCGACGTCGACAAGCTGGCCGAACTGGTCAACAAAGTGTTCCGCACCCAGATGGTGGCGGTGCTCGGCAACGTGCTGGTGGCCTTTCCGGTGGCCCTGGGCATCGCCGAGTTCGTGCGCTGGCACACCGGCCACCACTTGGTCGACCCGATCAAGGCGCTGCACCTGCTGAACGACATCGACCCGCTGCACAGCCCGGCCCTGTTCTACGCCGCCGTCGCCGGCGTCTGGCTGTTCGTGGCCGGCCTGATCTCGGGCTACTACGACAACAAGGCGCTGTACACGCGCATGGGCCAGCGCGTGCAGCAGATCCGCGGCCTGCGCCGCCTGCTGGGCGCCGAGCGCGTGGCGCGCCTGGGCCGCTATGTCGAGGACAATCTCGGCGGCCTGATGGGTAACTTCTTCTTCGGCATCCTGCTCGGCACCACCGGCACCATCGGCTTCCTGCTCGGCCTGCCGATCGACATCCGCCACATCACCTTCTCGGCCGCCAATTTCGCGACCGCCCTGGTGGCCCTGGACTACGGCATGAGCTGGGCCCAGATCGCCAACGCCACCGCCGGCGTGCTGCTGATCGGCACCGTCAACCTGCTGGTGAGCTTCGGGCTGGCGCTGTGGGTGGCGCTGCGCGCACGCAAGATCGTCTTCAAGCGCTGGATCCTGCTGGTACAGGCGCTGGGCCGGCGCTTCGCCTATTCGCCGGTCGAATTCTTCCTGGGCCCGCGGCATCGCCAGTTGCCGCCGCCCGATACCGAGTCCTCGAGGGGAACAAAATGAACAAGAAGCGCTTCGCCGCCTGGTTCGGCTTCATTGCTTTCGTCTGCGTGGTCGCCTCATGCAAGGCCCTGCCCGACCGCAGCACCATCGCCGGAGCGCCCGACAAGGCCGTGCCCACCGTCGCCACGCAACGCGGCGAACTGAAGGACGGGCAGGCAGCGGCGCTGCTCAAGCGGCGCTGGGCGCGCGCCTCGCCCGACCTCAAGCAGCTGGCGGTGCTCGAAGAGCAGGCCACCGGGGTGCCGCTCATCGCCGGCAACCAGGTCTCGCTGCTGTTCGACGGCCCGGCCACCATGCGCGCCATGATGGAGGCGGCCAGGAACGCGAAGAGTTCGATCAACCTCGAGACCTATATCTTCGACCATGACGAGATCGGCGCCCAGTTCGCCGAAATCCTGATGCAGAAGCGCGCCGAGGGCGTGACCGTCAACATCATCGTCGACGGCGTCGGCACGCTGGCCACGCCGAAGGAATTCTTCGAGCGCCTGCAACAGGCCGGCATCAATGTGCTGGTGTTCAATCCGGTGAATCCTACCAAGCGGCCCGGCAAATGGGCGCTGAACAACCGCGACCACCGCAAGATCATGATCGTCGACGGCAAGGTCGCCTTCACCGGCGGCATCAACATCAGCAGCACCTATGCCAACAGCTCGCTGTTCCGCTCGAACAAGCGCGCCAGCAAGGTCAACGAGGAAGACGTCGGCTGGCGCGACACCCACATCAAGATCGAGGGACCGGCGGTCGGCGCCCTGCAGTGGGCCTTCATCGACAACTGGGTGCACCAGGACGCGGGCGAGCTGCCGCAGGTCGAGTACTTCCCCAAGCTCGCCCCGGTGGGCGAGAAAGTGGTGCGGGTGCTGGCGACCTCGCCCGACCGCGATTCGGAAATCTACAAGTCGCTGGTGCTGGCGATCGGCGAAGCGAAGAAATCGATCCACCTGACGGCCGCCTATTTCGTGCCGGACCGGCAGATCGTCGACGGCCTGATCGCGGCGGCCAAGCGCGGGGTCGACGTGCAGCTGGTGCTGCCGGGCGTGTCGGACCATGACTTCATCAAGTATGCGGGCGAGTCGTTCTACCACGAGCTGCTGGAGGGCGGCGTGCGCATCTTCCAGCTGCAGGTGGCGGTATTGCACGCCAAGACCACGGTCATCGACGGCATGTGGTCGTCGATCGGCTCGGCCAATATCGACCGCCGCAGCTTCATCCACAACTACGAGGTCAATGTGGTGGTGCTCGATCCGCACTTCGGACGCGACATGGAAGCGGCGTTCAGGGAAGACCTGCGCCACTCGAAGGAGATCAAGCTCGAAGACTGGAAGCGGCGGCCCTGGGGTGATCGGCTGCGCGAGATGATGTCGCGCCTGACCGAATACTGGATCTGAAACACGGGATACGCACTACAGCGGCCGGTTCACAGACCGGCCGCCAGCATCCCGTCACTATGCGGCGACCAGATGCTCCCGGCGCGCACGAACTTCTCGGTCGTGACCAGCGCGAACCGTCCCCCCACCAAGTCCCAGCCATAGCGGTCGATCTCGACCCGCTGCGGCTCGACCCGCACCACGTTGAACGAATTGACCTCGCCGCGCCCGCGGGTGGAGGTGGCGGTGCCGGCCTGGACCACGAGCGCCGCGTACTCCGCGATCTGGTAGCGCGCCGCCGTGCTGCCGGCGTGGCTGGCATGCATGTGGCCGGCCATCAGGATGTCGACGTTGGTCTCGGCGAACACCTCCATCGCCATCGGCGCGCGCACCACGAGGTCGCGCTTCTCGAAGTGTTCCGGCAGATCGAAGGGGTGATGGGTAACGACGATGCGCGTGACCTGCGGCGGCAGGCCCGCCAGGCGCGCGCGCAGCCCCGCCACCTGCTCGTGGCTGATGCGGCCATCCTTGATGGTCAGCGAGCGCGCGGTGTTGACGCCCACCACGGCGATCTCGTCGTCGATGAACACGGGCTCGAGCTCGTCGGTGATGTAGCGCTTGTAGCGCGCCAGCGGCCGCATGAAGCGGCGCAGCACGTTGTACAGCGAGATGTCGTGGTTGCCGGGCACGATGATCTGCGGGCCGGGCAGCGAATCGAGGAAGGCGCGCGCCTCTTCGAATTCCTCGACCTTGGCGCGCTGGGTCAGGTCGCCCGAGATCACGACCACGTCGGCCGCGATGCGCTCGACCAGTTCGCGCAAGGGGCCGAGCAGCGCCTGGTCGACGCGGCCGAAATGCAGGTCGGACAGGTGAACGAGGGTGCGCATGCGGGAATCTCCTTTTTTACGACGCTTATATCTCTTGGCGCGGCGCCCCACCGGACGCGCGCCGCTCGCGCGCGGCCCGGCGCCGGTTGAGGGTGGCGGCGCCGCCGATGCAGATCGCCAGCCAGCCGCAGCCCTCGGCCAGCGCGGCCAGGATGTCGGTCAGGTAGTGCGCGCCGAGGTACATGCGCGAGAACGCGACCAGGCCGATCATCAGCCCTGCCAGCACGAAGGGCAGCACCCGCCCGATCCATGACCGTGCATGGCGCGCGAAGTAGCAGGCCAGCAGGCCGTACAGCACGGTGGCGGCCATCGTGTGCCCGCTCGGGAAACTATAGGTGGTGAGGGTGAGGATGGGTTCCGCGAAATGGGGACGCGCGCGCTCGAAGGTATGCTTGAGCGCCACATTGAGCAGCATCCCGCCCGGCACGCTCGAGACCAGCGCCACGATCCAGTAGCGATGCCCGCGCCGGTAGAACCAGACGCCGACGCCGAAGGCGATCGCGAGCACGCCGGGCGTGCTGTGGAGGTGGGTCAGCACCAGCAGTGCATCGCGCAGCAGGCCGCCCTGGCTCGCATGGGCGTGCAGCCAGTCGGCCACCACCAGGTCGAGTCGGGTGATCGGGGCGCCGGCGACCACGGCGCCCGCGAGGTGGGCGAAGCCCGCCATCGCCAGCAGCAGGAACACGATGCCGACGGTGAGATGGAGGCCATATTCACCTTCCGGCGAGAAGCGGGCGGCGGCGAAACGGTGAAGACGGGGCAGGACATTGCTCATGACATTGATTATGACCGACTTGGCGAAAAAACCACACACGCGAAAAATTACTGTATATCTGAACAGTAGCTGTGGATTTGTACAGTAGTTGTGTTATTCTTTCCTTACTGCACAACCACTTCGATTAAAGGAAACGAACATGACCACTCTGAACAGCTCCTTCGGCCTGGAACACGCACCCGTCCCTTTCCTGGCGCGCATCGGCCGCCGCGAAATCCTCGTCACCCGCGATTTCCGCAAGCGCTTCTATGCGGTCAATCCGGTCATCGAGTGCGATACCGGCGTCGAGGCCGGCCACGTCGAGATCCTGTTGTTCCGCCGCTGGCTGCTCATTCTTTCCAAGGCACACTGATCCACTCTGGATCTACGTCCGAAAAATGCATATGGTTGCGTGAATTTATTCGTTTTCTTTCTGTGGGTCGAGACCGTACGCTACGGTTTCCCACCCTCCAGAAAGATAATAAATGCTTCGCAAAACCTTCATCCGTTCGCTGGCAGCACTGACCCTGCTGGTGCAGACCTCGGCCTTTGCCGCCGACGTCAACCTGCTCAACGTGTCGTACGACCCAACCCGCGAGCTGTACCATGAGTTCGACGCGGCCTTCGCCAAGCACTGGAAGACCAGGACGGGCGACAACGTCAACGTGAAGCAATCGCACGGCGGTTCGGGCAAGCAGGCGCGTTCGGTGATCGACGGCCTGCAGGCCGACGTCGTCACCCTGGCCCTGGCCTACGACATCGACGCCATCCGCGACAGGGGCCTGATCAATCCGGGCTGGGAACAGAAGCTGCAATACCGCAGCTCACCCTACACTTCGACCATCGTGTTCCTGGTGCGCAAGGGCAATCCGAAGAAGATCAAGGACTGGAACGACCTGGTCAAGCCGGGCGTCTCGGTGATCACGCCGAATCCGAAGACGTCGGGCGGCGCGCGCTGGAACCACCTCGCGGCCTATGGCTACGCGCTGCGCCAGCCGGGCGGCAATCCGCAAAAGGCGGCCGAGTTCCTGGGCGCCCTGTACAAGAACGTGCCGGTGCTCGATTCGGGCGCGCGCGGTTCGACCACCACCTTCGTCGAGCGCGGCATCGGCGACGTGCTGCTGGCCTGGGAAAACGAGGCGCTGCTCGCGCTGCGCGAACTCGGTCCCGATAAATTCGAGATCGTCGCGCCGTCGCTGAGCATCCTGGCCGAGCCGCCGGTCGCCGTGGTCGACAAGAACGTCGACAAGAAAGGCACCCGCAAGGTGGCCCAGGCCTACCTGGAATACCTGTACAGCGACGAAGGCCAGGACATCATCGCCAAGAACTACTATCGCCCGGCAGTCGACAAGTTCGCCAGGAAGTACGCCTCGCAGTTCCCGCAGATCAAGCTGTTCCAGATCAGCGAGCTGGGCGGCTGGACCGTGGCCCAGAAAACCCACTTCGCCGACGGCGGCATCTTCGACCAGATCTACACCAAGAAGTAAGCCTTACCGCGCACCATCCCCTGCGCCGTTCCCGCCGCTGGTGGGGCGGCGTTTTTTTGTCCGGCGCCTCGCCGGCGTGCGCGGATCTCACCCGCGCGCCAAAAAATCCCTTGAAATAGCAAACTCGGTCACGAAGTGAACAATTCACTAACTCGTGGCTGCCGCGCATCGCGATCGCGAACGCGGCGGTCCTTCCCCGCACACCACGAACACGGAAAGGATCACGCAATGTCATTCAAACTCCGCAAGATCAACGAGCAAGTCATGGTCATCACCGGCGCCACCAGCGGCATCGGCCTGTCGACCGCGCGCATGGCCGCCGAGCGCGGCGCCCGCCTGGTACTGGCGGCGCGCGCCGACGACGCGCTGGACGAACTCGTCCACGAACTGCGCGCGCGCGGCACCGACGTCATCGCGGTCACCGCCGACGTCGGCAAGATCGAGGACGTCGAGCGCATCGGCGAGGCCGCCATCCGCGAATTCGGCCGCATCGACACCTGGGTCAACAATGCCGGCATTTCGATCTTCGGCCGCATCGAGGACATCTCGCCCGAAGACCATCACCGCCTGTTCCAGACCAATTTCTGGGGCGTCGTGAACGGCTCGCTGGAAGCGGTCAAGCGCATGAAGCAGCGCGGCGGCGGCGCCCTGATCAACCTGGGCAGCGAACTGTCCGACCACGGCATTCCGCTGCAGGGCATGTACGCGGCGTCCAAGCATGCGGTGAAAGGCTTCACCGACTCGCTGCGCATGGAACTCGAAAAGGAAGGCGCGCCGATGTCGATCACCCTGGTCAAGCCATCGGGCATCGACACCATGTTCGCGGTGCATGCCAAGAACTATATGGAAAAGGAACCGAAGCTGCCGTCGCCGGTGTACGCGCCGGAACTGGTGGCCGACGCCATCCTGTATGCGGCCCAGCATCCGAAGCGCGACGTGTTCGTCGGCGGCGCGGCCAAGATGAATTCGTCGGGCGCCCGCTTCCTGCCGCGCGCCTTCGACAAGTACGTGACGGCGACCATGTTCCGGAACCAGAAATCGGAGGCGCCGACCGATCCGGGCCGCCGCGACGCCCTGCACAAGCCCGATCACACGCGCGAGCTGCGCGAACGCCAGGGCATCTATCAAACCCATGAGCGCAGCCCGTACACCGCGGCCCAGCTGCGCTCGAAGCAGATCACCACCGCCCTGCTGGGCGGCGGCGCCCTGTTAGCGGCCTTCGCCCTGAGTCGGCGGACGGCTCGTTAAGAACTCGGTGTCTTCCTCGGTCAGCGGCAGGTCGGGGATGGACTCGATGCGGTCGGTATCGATGTCGGCGCCGTCCTTGGCCACCGCATCGCGGCCGGCCGCGGCGCGTTCGCCGGTGCCGCCCATGTCGCTGTCGCCCGAGAAATCGGCGTCGCCGACGTCGGGTCCGGCGGTGTCGCCGGCGTGGCTGGCTTCGAGGTCGGAAGTCGTGCCTTCGTCGAAATCGAGCACCTGGTCGGGATCGAGATTGCCGGCGAAACCGGGGCCGCCGACGACGTCGCTGCCGGTGTCCGAGATGTCGCTCGGGCCGAGCGCGTCGATGCCATGGCCCTTGCCCAGGTTGCGGTCAGGGCGTTCCGGGAAGTTGTCCGGGTCGAGTGTGCTGGTGCCAGTCATATTGCCTCCATATGTGTTGATGAACCATGGAGACAGCGTACTGAATTTCGCCGTACGGTGTCGCAGCGCAGGGCCGCACGCCCGCGCTCAGAACGCGCGCCGCATGCCCACGTTGAGCGAGGACCCGTTGCCGGGCTTGACGCCCAGGTGCACGCCAGCGAGGTGCTGGATGTGCGAGTAGGCGGCATAGAAATCCATGCGGCGCGACATCGCATAGGTGGCGCCGACGGCGAGCTGGCGCGCATCGTTGTTGGCCGGATCGCGGTCGTTGCGGCGCACGAAGGACGCCAGCAGCGTGGTCTGGCGCGATACCGGCACCGCCACGCCCATCAGCACGTCGCGGCTGTCGGTCGAGCGCGTGGCGGCGACGCTGGCCCCATAGGGATTGTCGGGGTTGAACAGCGGCGAATTGCCCCAGCCGCGGTTGGCGCTGTAGGCGGTATAGGCCGTGCCCCAGTCGAAGCGCATATTGGCGGCGACGATGGAATTGCGGGCCGCCATCGTGATGTCGACCTCGTTGTAGCGGGTGACCTTGGCCACGTTGCGGTTCTGGTGGGCGGCGCGGATGTTCAGCGGCCCCAGGTTGACGCCGACCGTCATGCCCCAGGCGCGTCCCGACGGCGAGCCGTCGACGTCGCCCTTGCGCCACTTGGCGCCGGCGCTGACGCCGGCGAAGCGGCCCTCGAAGCCCTCGCTGTCGTCGGCGCGCATTCCGCGCGGGGCCGACTGCGCGGCCAGGCCGCCCTGGAAGGGATCGCCGACTTCGTTCAGGGCGGTGTAGTCGACGTTGTACTGGCGCCCGGCGGTCACATTGCTGCGCCACTCGCGCTCGGACGAACGCGCAATGGCGGATTCGGTCTCCAGCATGAAGATGGATGACTCGGCCGGCACCGTCTCGGCGCGCGCGGCCAGTTGCAGCTCACCCAGGCAGTCTGGCCCGCAGACGGCTTCCTGGATCGCCCCGGCGCCGGCGCCCTCCGCGTACGGACGGACCGGTTCGTTCTGCGCCGAAGCACACGCCGCGCTCCCTCCGAGCACGGCCAATGCGACGATGGACATTCTCATGGCGTCAATCTCTCCCTGACACCTACTATCCGCCTGTTATGGCAACCTGATCTGTCTAATACCTCACATAACCGAGAGTTTCGGAGCGCGTTTCGGTTCGCGTTTGATTCGCTTATAACCCAGCGCGTGGCCCGATGGCCGTTGTTGATCCGGCGCACGGTCATGCATTGCTGTCTACCGTACACCGAACCGTGAACCGGAGCAACCTTTACGACGATTCCGGAAGTATCGCCGTCAACGGCGCAGGGCGGCGAAGGCCGCCGGTTCCCATTCGCGCAGCGCCAGCAGCAGGCCGCTGCCGCGCCGCTGCGCCAACGGCGCGGCCAGGCTTTCCTCGTGCAGCTGGGCGAAGCGGGCGCGCATCAGGCGCAGCTCGTGCTGCAGCTTGGCGCGCGCGCTGTCGGTGAGCATGCCGTGCGCGAAGTCGAGCGTCTCGCCGCTGCCGTCGAAACCGCCCGCCACGAACTCGGGCATGCCCTGGCCATTGAAATAGCGCCGGATCGGGCCGTCGGCCAGCCAGTCGAAGTCGCGCGCCACGTTGACCCGGATGCGGTTGCCGGGCAGCAGCGTGATCAGTTGCAGGCGGTCCAGGCGCAGCAGGTATTGCAGGCATTCGGCCTCGCTCAGCCGGTAGACATTGAGCATGTCGAGCATGCGCCAGTGGTTCAGCGCGCACACCGCCACCAGCAACAGCTTGTCGTCCTGCACCAGCTCGCTTTCCTGCTCGGCGCTCAGTGTGCGCAGGCGGCGCTGGCCGTTCTGGGCTTCCTGCGCGATCTCGGCCAGGGTGAAGCCGAGCAGGCTGCAGATTTCCACGATGCGCTCGAGCGTAAACTGCTCGCTGGCGAACAGGCGCTTGATGCTCGGCTCGGACAGGTCGAGCGCGACGGCGACGTCGCGGTAGGTCAAGCCTTGCAGCTTCAGCTGGCGCTTGATGGTGGCGATGATCTGGCTGATTTGGGTCATGATGGGAACTCGGGGAACGATCAGGAAACGGCGCCGCTCACCGCGGCATGCCAGACCGGCGCCGCGGCCAGCCTGACGGCGTTCTTGCCGCCACGCTTGGCGGCGTACATGGCATGGTCGGCGCGCGCCAGCCAGGCGTCCAGGTCGGGCTTGTCGTCGGGCGCGAACAGCGCCACGCCGATGCTGGCGCCCACCGTGACGACCGTGGTGCGCAAGGTGTAGGGCGCGCGAATGCAGGCAAGCAACTTGTGCGCGGTATCCTCGGCGTCGCCAGGGCTGGCCAGCATCTCGAGCACCACCACGAACTCGTCGCCGGCCAGACGCGCCACGAGGTCGGTCATGCGCACGCCGGCGGCCAGGCGCGCGCCGGCGGCCAGGCGCGCGCCGGCGGCCAGGCGCGCGCCGGCGGCCAGGCGCGCGCCGAACTGGCGCAGCAGCTCGTCGCCCTCCTCGTGGCCGTGGGTGTCGTTGACCGCCTTGAATCCATCCATGTCGATGAACAGCAGCGCCGCCGGCATCGCGCTGCGCGAGGCCCGCGCCATGGCCTCGGGCAGGCTCTCCATCAGCGCGCGCCGGTTCGGCAAGCCGGTCAGCACGTCGCGCAGCAGCAACGCATTGAGTTCGGCGGTGCGCTCGGCCACCTTCGATTCGAGATGCTCGTTCATCTGCTGCAGCGCGCGCCGAACCTGCGCTTCGCTGCTGACCAGGTCGCGCATCGTACCCGACAACATATTTGCTTCATGAAAGCCGCTGATCTGTGGAATCGCCGGCAAGTCTTTTCCGCTGGCAGTGGCCTCGGTCACCCGTTCGATCGCCTGGCCCAGCTGGGCCATCGGCTGCGCCAGGCGGCGCGCCAGCAACGCGGCCGCGAGCGCCAGCAACAGGCCCAGCAAGGTGCTCCAGGCCAGCATGCGGCGCTTCAGCTCGCTGGCGCCCTGGAGGGCTTTTTCTTCATCCTGCCGCACCAGCACCGACCATTGCAGCGTCGCCGGGTTGGCGGCGTGGCCGGTCTGGCTGAAACCGGTGAGATAGGTGCGCCCGTCCGGCCACGCTTCGCGCAGCGCGCCGGTGTCGCCCAGCCTGGCGCGACGCAGGCTGGCGGTGTCGATCTTTTGCTCGAGCAACTCCTGTGGCCCGAGCATGACGGCGCCGTCGGCGCGCACGACCAGGATCTCGGCGCCATACTCGCGCAGCGCTGGCGTCAGCAGCATGCGCGCCTGGCTGCGCGCCCATTCCCAGCTCAGGTGCAGGCCCAGCACGGCGAACAGCTCGCCGTCCTGGCTGAACACGGGCGTCGACACGTCGACGAAACGCCAGGGGTCGGGGCGTTGCGGCATCAGTTTTTCCAGCAGCAGCGCCGGATGGTAGTCGGTGACGCGCACGCCGTCGCGACCGACCTGGAACCAGGGACGCATGCTGACGTCGTTCCCCTCCAGCAGCCCCATGGTCGAGGCGACCACCCTGCCCTCGGTATCGGCCATGCCGATCCAGGCGTAGTCGGGAAAGGTCTGCTGCAGGCTCTCGAGGGCGATGCGCGCCGCCGCGGGATTGCGCGCCTGGCGCACCGACGGCAAGGCGGCCAGCAGGCGCGCATCGCCGGCGGCCTGCTCCACGACACGATTGAGCGCATCGCGCATCTGCCACGACAGTTGTTGCAGGCGCAGCTCGGCATCGGCATTCGCCTGGCGTACGGCAAAATGGTTCACCACCGTCAGTTGCAACGCCACGGTCAGCGCCACGGTGACGCACACCGCCAAGGTCATCAGGGTGGACAGGCGGAATTTGCAGAGCAGGCCTTGCATAAGAGATTTGCGGAAACGTAATAACCCGTCATGATAGCGCTGAAACTACCAGTGAGTTCATCACTGGAAACAATGCAGAAGGGAAATTTATTGGTCGCCGGAGATTTTGGACAGAACGCAACACTTTAACGCAAGCTGGCATCGCTGTAGCGTTTCTTTTAGCAAAAAATTGTATTCATTTTTCGCCATTTTAGTACAAGCATTTTCGGAAAAATCGAATATGGGAATAAGACATTCTCCCATGTCACTATCCGGTTTTACCGACTGGCACAAGGACGATAGCAATGACCACGCATATGGACCGCTTCCAGGAGATGCAGATCTTCACGCGCATCGTGGAGCGGCGCAGCTTTACGCTGGCGGCCGAGGAACTGTCGCTGCCGCGCGCCACCGTGACGAATGCGATCAAGCGCCTGGAAGCGCGGCTCGCCACCCGCCTGCTCGAACGCACCACGCGCGTGGTCGCGCCGACGCTCGACGGCGCGGCGTATTACGAGCGCTGCGTGCGCCTGCTGGCCGACCTCGGCGAAATGGAAAGCGTTTTCACCCGCGCCACCCCGACTGGCTTGCTGCGTGTAAACCTGCAAGCCACGCTGGCGCGCCGGGTCGTGGCGCCGCGCCTGCCGGCCTTCCTGGCGCGCTATCCGGGCATCGAGCTGCAGATCGGCGAAGGCGACCGGCTGGTCGACCTGGTGCGCGAAGGCATCGATTGCGTGCTGCGCGTCGGCAATCTGCAGGATTCATCGATGGTCGCCCGGCAAATCACGCAGATCGCGCAGGTGACCTGCGCCAGCCCGTCCTACCTGGCGCGCCATGGCCGGCCCGCCACGCTCGATGAGCTGGACCGGCACCAGGCCGTCAACTTCATCTCGTCCGCCACCGGCCGGCCCTATCCGCTCGAATTCCTGGTTGACGGCGCGCTGCGGCAACTGACCCTGCCCGCCCCGGTGTCGGTCACCGGCGCCGATATGTACACGGCCGGCGCACTCGCCGGCCTCGGCATCGTGCAGGTGCCGCGCTACCGCGTCGAGCACGAACTGACCAGGGGCGAACTGGAAGTGCTGCTGCCCGCGCTCGCGCCGCCGGCCCTGCCCGTGTATGTGCTGTATCCGCAGAGCCGCCAGCTGTCGCCACGGGTGCGGGTATTCGTCGACTTCCTCAAGGAAGCGTTCGCCGGCTTCGGCTGATTGATCCGGCTGACTGATCGGTTACCATGAAACACGATTACACTATTTCACAGGAGACCCCGATGCCGCGTTCCGCCTTCTACCCCTTGCTTGCCGCCGCACTGGCCGTGATTGCGCCACTATCGCTCGCGGGTCCAGTGGCGACGATCGACAGCGGCAAGGTGGAAGGCAAGGTCGACGCCGGCATCGCCAGCTGGAAAGGCATCCCCTTCGCCGCCCCGCCGGTGGGCAAGCTGCGCTGGCGCGCGCCGCAGCCGGTGCAGCCCTGGACCGGAGTGCGCCAGGCAAGCAGCTACGCGGCTGACTGCATGCAACTGCCCTTCCCCAGCGACGCCGCGCCGCTCGGCACCAAGCCCGATGAAGACTGCCTGTACCTGAACGTCTGGAAACCGGCCGAGGACAAGGGTAACAGCGAGAGAAAATTGCCGGTGCTGGTCTGGATCTATGGCGGCGGCTTCGTCAACGGCGGCTCGTCGCCGCCGACCTATTCCGGCGCGGAGCTGGCGAAACAGGGCGTGGTGGTGGTCAGCTTCAATTACCGCATCGGCCGCTTCGGCTTCTTCGCCCATCCGCAACTGACGCAGGAAGCCGGTCAGACGGCCGCACTCGGCAACTACGGCTTCATGGACCAGATCGCGGCGCTGCAGTGGGTCAAGCGCAACGTGGCGGCCTTTGGCGGCGATCCCGACAACGTCACCATCAGCGGCGAATCGGCCGGCGGCATGTCGGTCAATTTCCTGCTCACGTCGCCACAGAGCCGGGGGCTGTTCGCCAAGGCGGTGGTGATGTCGGGCGGCGACGGCGGCACCGCGCGGACGCCGCTGGCGGGCGCCGAAAAGACGGGCGTGAATTTCGCCGCCGGTAAGGGCATCGCCGCCGACGATCCGAAGGCGCTCGAGAAACTGCGCGCGCTGCCGGCCGACAGCGTCGTCGACGGGATGAACCTGGCCAACTTCAGGATGCAGGGCATGCCGACCTATCATGGCCCGTTTGCCGACGGCAGGCTGGCGATCGACTCCGGCGCCGCCTTCCGCGCCGGCCGCATGCACCAGGTGCCGGTGATGATCGGCGCCACCAGCGCCGACATCGGCGGCAAGACCGGCTATATGGTCGCCGGCGCGCGCAGCCTGGCGGCGACCCTGGCCGACCACGGCGTGCCGGTGTACGCCTACCGCTTCTCCTACGTGGCCGACTCGATCGCCAAGCCCGGCGCCGGCGCCGGCCATGCGACCGACATCCCCTTCTTCTTCGATACGGTGGCGGTCAAGTACGGCGCGCAGGCGACCGGCAAGGACATCGCCGTCGGCAAGGCGATGAGCACGTATATGGTGAACTTCGCCAGGCGCGGCGATCCGAATGGCGCGGGCTTGCCGGCATGGCCGCGCTACGCGCGTTCGAGCGATCGAATCATGGACTTCTCGGCCCAAGGCAAGCCGGTGGCGCTCGAGGATCCATGGGGCGCCGAGATCGACGCGGCGGCCGCGACCCGTCGTTGAACCTGCGCCGGGCGGATACAGGAGTCTCCAGGGCGCCGCACCGGCGGCGCCATCGTCTATAATATTGCCTGGGTGATCATACCGCTCAGGTATGACAGGATTTGCGCTGGTCGGGCCGCCACGCGGCTCGGTTACGCACGTCATCATGTCACCTCTCACGCATCCTCTCACCATTTCGGCCATATCGTGGCCGCATCGCTTTCCACCTTCACTGACCGCAGGCCATGCCGGCCCGTGGGCCGCCAATTCATGAGACATACCGGACGGCATGCACGCCGTCGCGGCTGGAAAACATTTATGCGCATCGAACGACGACTCTCCAATACATTCCAAGAATTCATTGCATCGGGCAAGGCCGGCGGCGCCATCCTGATCCTGTGCACCCTCGTGTCCCTGGCCATCGCCAATTCAACCTGGGGCGCTTCCTACCTGGGCTTCTGGCACATTCCGCTCGGCGGCCTGACGGTCGAACTGTGGATCAACGACGCCCTGATGGCGATCTTCTTCCTGCTGGTCGGCCTGGAACTCAAGCGCGAGCTGTATAACGGCGAACTGTCCGACCTGCGCAACGCCATGCTGCCGATCCTGGCGGCGGCCGGCGGCATCGCGGTGCCGGCCGGAATCCACTTCGCCCTCAACGGCGGCACGCCGACGCAAGCCGGCGTCGGCATCCCGATGGCCACCGACATCGCCTTCGCGCTCGGCGTGCTGGCCCTGCTGGGCAAGCGGGTGCCGGCCTCGCTCAAGGTGTTCCTGACCGCGCTGGCCGTGATGGACGACCTGGGCGCGATTATCGTCATCGCCGTGTTCTACACCGCCCAGCTGTCGGTCGCCTACCTGGTGGGCGCGCTCGCGGTGTTCGTGGCGCTGCGCCTGATGAACAAGCGCCTGCGCGTCCTGGCGCTGTGGCCCTATCTGCTGGGCGGCGCGCTGATGTGGTTCCTGATGCTCAAGTCGGGCGTGCACGCCACCATCGCCGGAGTGCTGCTGGCCTTCACCATCCCCTATTCCGCGCAGGAGGACGACGCCGCTTCGCCGTCGCACCAACTGGAACACGTGCTGCACAAACCGGTGGCCTTCCTGATCCTGCCGATCTTTGCGCTGGCCAATACCGGCATCGTCATCGGCGCCGACTGGGCCGGCGAACTGAGCTCCCTCAACAGCCTCGGCATCCTGGTCGGCCTGGTGCTGGGCAAGCCGGTCGGCATCCTGCTGTTCAGCTTCGCGGCGGTCGCGATCGGCGTGTGCCGCCTGCCGCTCGACCTGGCCTGGCGCCACGTGCTGGGCGCCGGCATGCTGGGCGGCATCGGCTTCACGATGTCGATCTTCATCACGAACCTCGCCTTCGTGGGACATGCGGATATCATCAACGCCTCGAAGATGTCGATCCTGGCCGCGTCGGTGATCGCCGGCACGATCGGCTTCATCTGGCTCAAGTTCATGGGCGCGCCGCTGGCGTCCGACCCCGACCTCGACACCATGGACTTCGACCAGGATCCGCCCGCGCAAACGCAATAAACGACACTGCCGATGAACAAGGTCATCCATCCCGCGCGCGCCGTCGCGCTGGGCTTCCTGCTGGCGATCCTCGCGGGCACCGCCATGCTGATGCTGCCGCTGGCGCGCCCCGACGGCAGCGCCGCGCCGCTGATGGTCGCCTTCTTCACGGCGGTGTCGGCGGTGTGCGTGACCGGGCTGGTGCTGGTCGACACCGGCACCTACTGGTCCGGCTTCGGCCAGGCGACCATCATGGTGCTGTTCCTGCTGGGCGGCCTGGGCATGATGACCGCCGCCACGCTGCTCGGCCTGATGGTGAACCGCTCGCCCAAGCTGCGCACGCGCCTGATGACCCAGACCGAAACGCGCTCGATCGGCATGGGCGACATCTCGAGCGTTGCGCGGGTGGTGCTGGTGGTGTCGGTGCTGTTCCAGCTGGCGATCGCGGCGATCCTGACGCTCAGGCTGCGCGCCGACTACGGCCTGGCCTGGAACGACGCCGGCTGGGTAGGCCTGTTCCACGCGGTGTCGGCCTTCAACAACGCCGGCTTCTCGATCCACCCCGACAGCATGGTGCGCTACGCGGGCGACGCCGGCATCCTGCTGCCGGTGATGCTCGCCGCCATCATCGGCGGCGTGGGCTTTCCGGTGCTGCACGACCTGCGCCACCGCTTCCGCGATCCGCGCCACTGGTCGCTGCACACCAAGCTGACCCTGTCCGGCACCCTGATCCTGCTGTTGCTGGGCTACGTCGCCATCCTGCTGTTCGAATGGAAGAATCCGCAGACGCTGGGCGCCTTCGGCCTGTTCGACAAGCTCATGAACGGCATGTTCATGTCGGCGGCGGCGCGCACCTCGGGCTTCAACACCGTCGACGTGGCGGCGCTGACCCGCGAAACCTGGGCCCTGCATTATTTTTTGATGTTCATCGGCGGCGGCAGCGCGGGCACCGCGGGCGGGGTCAAGGTGGGCACCGTGGCGGTGCTGGTGCTGCTGGTGATCGCCGAGGCGAAGGGCCACACCGACACCGAGGCGTTCGGGCGCCGCGTCGGCACGTCCGCCCAGCGCCAGGCGATCACGGTGCTGGTGCTGGGCAGCGTCATCGTTGCCTTCGGCACGGTGGCCCTGCTGCGCATCTCGCACTTCCCGACCGACCAGGTCATTTTCGAGGTCATCGCGGCCTTCGGCAGCGCCGGCCTGTCGACCGGCATCACCGCCGACCTGCCCGTCACCGGCCAGCTGGTGCTGGCCCTGCTGATGTTCGTGGGCCGGGTGGGCACGATCACCTTCGCGACCTCGCTGGTGCTGGGCGAGCGGCGCATGCCTTACCGTTATCCTGAGGAGCATCCAATTGTTGGGTAGAATTTTCACAGAGCAGTTCGCGTTTTCCGCCGGCGACAGCGTAGTCGTCATCGGCTTGGGGCGCTTCGGGGGCGCGGTGGCGCAGTCGCTGATGCGCCTGGGCCACGACGTGATGGGCATCGACACGCGCGAAGACCTGGTGCAGATCTGGGGCGACCGCCTGACCCACGCCGTGCAGGCCGACTCGACCAACGAGAACGTGATGCTGCAGCTGGGCGTGGCCGATTTTTCGCACGCGATCGTCGGCATCGGCTCGGACCTGGCGGCCAGCCTGATGACCCTGATGGTGTTGACCGAACTGGGGATCAAGGACATCTGGGTCAAGGCGATGACGCCGGAGCACGGCCAGATCGCCCAGCGCATCGGCGCCCACCACGTGATCTACCCCGAGGCCGACATGGGCGCGCGCGTGGCGCACCTGATCACGGGGCGCATGATGGACTTCATCGAGTTCGAGGACGGCTTTGCGATCGCGAAGATCCATGCGCCAGCGGAGACGCATAACCGGACGCTGGCCGAAGCCCATGTGCGCAGCCGCTTCGGCGTGACCGTGGTGGGCGTCAAGCGCGCCAACGAGGATTTCCAGCATGCGCTGGCGGATACGACGATCCGCTCGGCCGACCTGTTGATCGTGTCGGGGCCGACCAAGAAGATCGAGATGTTCGCGGCGGGAGGCAAGAAGCGCAAGTCGGCCTAGGGCCCGACCGCGATCGCCGGAGAACGGTCTAGCCGCAAGGCAGGCAGATCAAGGTCGATGCGGGTGCGATCAGCCGCATGACCGACAGCAGCATCGCATAGTCGGCTTCCTCTATCTTGCAGTCGGGAATGACGACCGTGTCGACCATCACCGCCTGCAGGATGGCGACCGCGCGCGCCGGCGTGGCGCTATGAAGAACGATGCGGGCGTGACCGAATTGCTTCGACAGCGCTTGAGTACTGAACAGCTGTGGCTCGACGACCAGAACGACCGACATCTGCCTCCCTTGAAAAGCCCGGTTGCCGCGGCCCGGCAACGCAAAAGCGACGGCGCATTCTAGGCGGCATCGGCCTTATCCGCACATCAATTCCGTTGAAGTTCCGAAATCAGCGGTTCACTGCATAGGCGCTGAACCGGTTGATGTAGGAGCACACGCCCATGTCTTGCCGTCCAGGCGGGAAGGCGGGTTCGCGTGCGACCCCGTATGGATGCCCATGTAACAATACGTTCAAGGAAATCCGACAGCCTGGGCCAGTCGCGGCGCACTGGACCGGCCCGTTGTCGTGTCCTCGGAAATACGGTGAAACTCCATTGCATCGCCCTGCAGTTCGGCGGCGCCTTCCAGCAGCAGACCACACGATACAGCGGATATGACGACTAGCGACCCAGGCAACGCGGATATCCCGATGTCCGAACTGGCATCCACTTTCCTCGAACTGCGCGACGTCGTCCTGGAACAATGGAGCGCGCGGGTCACGGCGGAAATCCCCTCGGCGACCCGTCTGGGCGAACCGATCCTGGTCAACACCCTGCCCTCGCTCTACGACAACATCGCACAATCCCTGGTGGCGGGCGCGCCGCGCCCGTTCGCCACGGCAGG
Organism: Massilia sp. UYP32; assembly: GCF_050434365.1. Classification (NCBI taxonomy): domain Bacteria; kingdom Pseudomonadati; phylum Pseudomonadota; class Betaproteobacteria; order Burkholderiales; family Oxalobacteraceae; genus Massilia; species Massilia sp. UYP32. Next base: position 76,450 of record NZ_JBNDIK010000024.1, on the reverse strand, counting down.
CACGAATCTCGCCATCGCCCATGGACGGGAACGGGCCAACATGACCGATTACGGCCCGCACGAGCTCATCCACGAACTGCAGATCTTTCGCGAGGTGTTGTTCGGCGTCGCGGCGGCACGGCGGCTGCCGCTGAGCAAACACGATGCGGAGGTGATCGGACACTCGATCGAGGAAGCGGCACGCGAGTCGATCAGCGGGTACAACGCATTCAACCGCGAGGTCAGTGAAACGTTCATCGCGACGCTGTCCCACGACCTGCGCAATCCGCTGCACGTCGCGAACGCTTCCGCCCAGCTGATCCAGCTCAAGACCAGCGACCCCGGCATCACGGGCCTGGCGCAACGCATCTGCGCCAAGATCGCGGAGACCGACGCCATGATCCAGACGCTGCTCGACGCGGCCGTGTTGAAGGGCAAGGCGAAACTGAAGCTCGACATCGCGCGCTTCGACATCATGAGCATGGTCGAAGAGGTCTGCGCAGATCTTCCCCTGTCCGGCCAGCAGGTGAAGGTCGACGGCGAACGGATCGAGGGCTACTGGTGCCGCGTGTCGCTCAGGCGCGTCCTCGAGAACCTGGTGTCGAACGCAAGGAAATACGGCGACGCGTCGCGCCCGATCACGGTGCGTGTCGCCCGCAACGAGTCCCAGGTATTGCTGGCGGTGCATAACGAGGGCAAGCCCATTCCCGAACCAGAGCTGGAACGGCTGTTCCAGGCGTTCCACCGTATCGAAGACGTGAACGTCACGGGATGGGGCCTGGGCTTGCCCTATGTCCGGCACGTCGCCGAAAGCCATGGCGGCTCGGTCATCGTCGACAGCGCCGAGCGACGCGGGACGGCGTTCACCGTGAGTCTGCCGATCGATGCCCGTCCCTATGTCGGGCAATAGGATAGCGGCCATGCCGACGGCCCCGGCCGCGCGTCACCGGACCCTGAGCTCGTAGCGCGCCTCCGCTCCCTTGCGGGCGGCATTACGCATCTGATATACCTTGACGCAGTCGCCGCTGAGCGAGGGCGCGACCGGCACGCCGTTGACCGTGCTCGGCGGCGCCGAGTAATGCGCTGCAAGCGTAGCGCCCTCGCTCATCGGTTGGAGCCAACAGTGCACCTGCTCTCGACGACAGGATGGGATGATGACAAAAACCACCCGAAAAATAAACCGGAACACTTCCGGACATGCGTAAGGATCCAACCATGTTGAAACCATCGAGCATCACGGTCGCGCTCGCGACCATCTTGTGCGCCGCCTGCAGCACCGGCACGGCGCCGTCGACCGATCCCGTCGCGCGGGACACCCAGGCCATCGGCTTGACCGGCACGACCTGGCGCCTGCACGACATCCAGTCGATGGACGACGCCCAGGGCACGACCCGCCCGCATCCCGACCGGGTCTATACCATGCGGCTGACGCCGGACGGCCGCGCCGCGTTCCAGCTGGATTGCAACCGGGGCTCGACGTCATACACCGTTGGGCCCAGTGAACCGGGCCGGGGCGCAATCACTTTTGGCAACGTGGCGATGACGCGGGCGATGTGTCCACCGGGGTCGCTCGACAGCCGCATCGCCCGGGATATGGGCTATGTTCGCTCATACATGATGCAGGGAGACACGCTGTCCTTGAGCTTGATGGCCGATGGCGGCATCTATGTCTGGAAACCGGAGACCGCCATACAGCCCACGCAGTGAACGTTTCAGATTGCTCGCATCGAATCGAACGGCGCCGGTCTACCTCGTCGGCACAGCACCGGACAGCACGGCGCCTACGAGCGCGGTAAAGTCATCGCAAACGGCATCCGCGCCGGCCTGGCTGCGCCCCTGTCCCGCCGCGCTCTTCGTGGCGCCTTGCAGGATCGTATTTTGATCGTGCAGCAGTCCGATCTGCATCGCCATCAGGCGCTCGGCGTTGCCTGGAGCATGGATTCCCGCCGCCTTGCAGATGGCGTCGATACGCCGGCCGAGCAGTTCTGCCGCATCCGGCGGCGAAGCCTCGCCTGTCGACGTGTCGCTCGTCTGGGCAGCATCGCCGGGCATCGCTTCCTCATGCAGGGTCTTGCCTGCGACCGCGCCGAGCTGCGCCTGCGTCGCATCCTGAGCGACGATGCCGGGTTCGCCGGTGGCACCAAGTTGCAGCAATACCCGCTCGACCGCACGCAGCGTATCGCTCAGCCTCGACATGTCCGGCGCATCCTCACCCAGGCGCGCTTGGGTCACGCTGGCGATCGACAGCACGGCCACCATGCAATGGCGGACCTGCTGAAGGCTGCGCTCCGCGTCCGCGCCCCGATGGGATTTGACATGGTCGATGACGTCGGCACGCGTCTGCAGCGGCTGGCCGCTTTCGTCCGCCGCCCTTCGCGCCCGCTGTTGCGCGGCCGGCGACGAAGCGTCGCTCGACATACGTTCCCAGTCCGCCAGGCTGAATCGCCCGAGCTGCTCGCCGGATTGGCCCAGCACCGGAACGTGAATCCTGATCGTCGTCGCCAACGAGCTGTTCATCCACTCCAGCGGCGCCACGCGCAATCTGGGATCGCCATCCTCGTCCACCTGCGGATGCACGGTCTCCCAGAAGCGCACGAGCAGCCCCTCTACCAGCAGCAGCCCGCGCAAGAGCCCTTCGAACCCATGCTGGCGCGTCCAGGCTTCGGTGAGCCAGGCGGCGATCTGCAGATCCTTGGCGTACCCGCTCAACGTCATCTTGCAGAGCGCCTCGGTTTGGGCCCAATCGGCACGCTTCAGAGGCTGCTCCCACACGCCCATCGGCAGACTCGGATCGTCTTCCCGGCGCGCCTCGCGTAATCTGTCAAAGATAGGATCGAAGCGGATTGGCGGTCCGGTGGGCAGGTCCTCCCTGATCGGGTGGAGGAGCGACTCCAGTTCGCTGCGGTGTTCGGCGCTAAGCGGTGGGCTTGGCTGGGTAACGTTCATGTCGGTCATGTGGAAAAATGATGGATGGTCCGACACGATTATTGCGCCCGTGACGGGATCGGTCCTTGTGTTTTTTGTCGTTTGAAATCTTCCATTTGCGCGGATGGCGCAGCGTGCCGGCTATTCGCCGTGAATGACGAAAAAAAGCCCCGACTTGTGAGGATCTCGCTCTGCAATGTGGCGCTGACGCGCGCCATGTGCTCACCTGGCTCGCTGGACAGCCGAATCGCGAGGGACATGGGCTATATCCGCTCGAACATCATGCGCGGCGATTCACTCTTCATGAGCATGATGGCCGACGGCGGCATGTCTGGAAACCCGCGCCCGGCATCCGACTCGCGCCATGAACCTTGCCGCAACAGCGCATCGAACGAGAAACAAAGATTTTTCTTGTATAAAAGAAAAAAACTAGGTTCAATACCGATTGTATTATTAACAAGAAAACTTTCGGGATGTCAGCTTCCAACAATCAGCTTTCCAGGTACGTATTTGTCGTGTTCGCGGATGACTGGGGCCGCCACCCGTCAAGTTGCCAGCATTTATTCCGAAGGATTATTCCGCAAGCCCAAGTCATTTGGGTCAACACGATTGGATTGCGCACGCCTCGCGTCAACCTGCACGATTTCAAGAGGGCCATGCAGGTCATGCGCACCTGGGTTTGCCCCGGTGCGAGGATCGGAGGAGTATCCCGTAAGGGCGCAGTCGACCGCACCGCAGATGGCGCTTGCGTCCCCCCCGGCAAAGATGCCGTCGCCCCCCATATCCTCAGCCCGGTCATGTGGCCTTCTTTTCGGGGCCCCAGATCTTCCGCGCTCAATCATCGCCTGCTCTCGCGTGCAGTGCACAAGGCGCTGCGGCATGTGGCCCCCGGCAAGCAACCAATCCTGGTGAGTACGTCGCCCACGGTACCTGGTCTTTTCCGCGATCATGCCTTCAGGCGGAAAGTCTATTATTGCGTGGACGACTTCACGCATTGGCACGGCATCGATGGCCGCGCCGTGCATCGCCTGGAGCAGGAAACGCTGGATGCATGCGACCTGATGATCGCGTCCTCCGCCGCGATTCTCGCGTCTCGTTCATCGTTCGTGAACACCGCCACCCTGCTGACTCATGGTGTGGATCTGGCGCACTTCTCCCACGTCACATGCGACCCATCCAGCCCTTTGGCGGCCTTGCCCCATCCGCTCGTGGGAATGTTCGGGGTCTTCGACCGCCGTGTCGATGGCCAGGCCCTGAAGAACGCCGCACGCTTGTCACCGCGCGCGACCTTCGTTATCCTCGGCCCGGTCGTGGACCGGGATCCGGCCGAATTCCGCGATGTGCCCAATATCCGCTTCATGGGCGCCGTGCCTTATTCGGACTTGCCCGGACATGTCGGCCACTTCGACCTGTGCATCCTGCCCTATGTGATCGGTGAATCGACGCACAGCATCAATCCTCTCAAGCTCAAGGAATACCTGGCCACTGGCAAGCCGGTCATCGTATCCCCCCTGCCCGAAGCAATCCGACTCGCCGAGTATCTTACGCTGGCAGGGCCGGAAGAATTTCCGCAAGCAGTGGCATCGGCCCTGGCCGCGATCGCATCGAGCGCGTCGAAACCCATTCATCCATGCACCGGCCTCAGGACCTTCCTGCAACGCGAGAGCTGGGAAGCAAAGGCCAATCGCTTCCTGTCCGACATCATGGAGGGCCTGTGACCGACCGCGTGCGCATCCTCTGTATTTCCACCATGTTCCCGAATCCGCGCATGCCGGTGCATGCGCAGTTCGTCAAGCAGCGGCTGGACGCACTGTCCAGGCACGTCGACCTGATCGTGGTGTCGCCGATACCCTGGTTTCCTGGCGAAGCATATGTCGCGCGTTATGCCAACCGGAGCCGGGTTCCATCACAATTTGACGAGAACGCGTATCCCACGTATTTTCCGAAGTTTTTCTCCATCCCGGCAATGCTCAAGCCGCTCGATGGCGTGTTTCTCGCCTTCGCGGTCTGGCGCTTCATCGCATCGCATGGGCTGAAAGGGAAATTCGATGTGCTCGATTGCCATCTGGCGTTTCCGGAAGGGTTTGCGGGCGCCCTGTTGTCCCGCGTCCTTGGCAAGCCCTATGTCGTTACCTTGCGCGGCCACGATATCAATGAACTGCACCGCTTCCCGGTACGCCGTCGCCAGGTGCTGTTTGCCCTGCGCCACTGCGCGCGCTATGTCGGCGTCGCCAAGGCCCTGGTGGACGGCGCCGTGCGCCTGGGCGCGCCCGCGGACAAGGGATACGCCTCGGCGAACGGCGTGGACACGGAGCGCTTTCATCCCACCGCGAAGGACGACGCCCGCAGGATGCTCGGATTGGACTGCGCCAAACGCTATCTGCTGTCGGTTTCCCACCTGGTGCCGCGCAAGGGCGTCGACGTCCTGCTGCGCGCCCATGCCATGCTGGTGGCGGCGGGCCGCAGCGACCTGAGTTTGATCGTCGTCGGCAAAGGGGGCGAAGAAGGCGACTGCGAAGCCGGGCTTCGCGCCCTGGCCAGTGACCTCGGGATCGCCGACCGGGTCATCTGGGCCGGTCCGGTGGCGAACACAGAGTTGCATGCCTGGTACTCGGCCGCCGATGTATTCTGCCTCGCCAGCGAGAAGGAAGGCTGGCCGAATGTCATTCTCGAGGCCATGGCGTGCTCGACGCCGGTGGTTGCTCACCGGACCTGGGGCGTACCAGAAATTATCACGGGGGTCGACCTGGGCGTCCTGGTCGAGACCAGGGAACCTGCGGCGTTTGCCGACGCGATTGACCTGGCCTTGACGCGAACCTGGAGCCCTGCACGGTTACGGAAGTATGCGCTGGAGCATACCTGGAACAAGGTGGCCGAAGGACTCTCCGGACACTTCCAGGCGATAGCGAAGGCAGAGGCCGCCAGAGGGTCCGCGCGGTGAACGCGCAACTGCATGTGCGACTACGCTCATAAGCAAATAGACAATTGATTGCTGGTACAGAAATTCCTTTTTAGTAAGATCGTGGTTCAGCCAAGACCACGCAAGGAATCCAGACGCCACCTTACCGCCGCTGCCGATGCGCCCACCGTGAACCTCGCGGCCATCGACCAGGTGACCGTCGTCGGCTCGCGCGCGCGCAACCGCACCGTGTTCGACAGCGCCGTGCCGATCGACCGCTTCGGCGCCCGCGAGGTGGAGAACGCGCTGACCCGCGGCGACCTGGGCGCGGCCCTGCAGCAACTGGCGCCGTCGATCAACTTCCCGCGCATCGAGTCAAGCGGCGCCGCCGACTCGGTGCGCGGCCTGGCGCCCGACCACGTGCTGGTGCTGGTCAACGGCAAGCGCTGCCACGCGATTGCGGTGCTCGACACCGAGAGTAGCTTCGCCGGCATCGTCCCGGTCGACGTCAACACCATCCCGCCGGGCGCCATCGACCACATCGAGATCCTGCGCGACGGCGCCGGCGCCCAGTACGGCAGCGATGCGGTGGCCGGCGTCATCAACATCGTGCTCAAGAAGGCGCGCGCGGGCGGTTCGGCCCCGGTGAGCTACGGCGCCAACCATACGGACTTCGAGCCGACCGACGAAAGCCACATGCGCAGGCCCGGCAACTGCAGCGCCACGGATTACACATTCGCATTCTCAACAAGCGCGTTCGATCTTACATCCACCGGCTTCTTACTGGATTTCGAGTGAATTTTCGCGTATTCGGTCGCCGAGCCGCTTTTTACGCGCCGCGAGCGGTGGATGGGTGTCAAAAACGCTGACGATTTGGCTTTCGCCATCGCTCAGCAGGGAAAGGGCCGAAATCAGCTCCTGCGTTGAAGTCATCGCCGCGCCACCCTCGTCAGCAGCGAACTCGCGCTCCCGGCTATAAGCGGAATACGCCTGCTCTAACAGGCGGTTCAAGACAAAGTATACGGCAATCATCCCAGCCGGCCAGGCCAGAATACGAACAAAGGTCCACAACACTGGAAGCAACCCCGCGAAGTTATCTCTTGCTTCCGGAAAAATAAACGCTAACGCCGCAACAATAGCTCCCATAATGCTGAACACGTAAGCAAATTTCCTCAGCACTCCCTTGGATAGCTCCGATAACATACAAGGATACATACGAACAGCATGGCTGAAAGCCAGGATGAACGCCTTATTCCTCGAATCCCCGTTATTGATATGCGCAATCTCGTGAGCGGCAATGGCTACCAGCTGGCGATCATTCGCGACTTGTAACAGTCCGGTAGAAAACGCGATCAGCGCTTTCTTGCCAAACACGGACGAGATGGCGAATGCGTTTATTTCTGCGCTGGGGTAGTACCCGATCTGTGTTTCACTGCCCAGTTGTGACGCAATCGGGGCGATTCGCCGTCTGACCCCATCGTCGAGCGTGACTTGGAGTTGCCCGGCAACCTTATCGACAGCATCATGAACATACTGAATGGTGACTAGCAAAGGCAGACCAAGCACAAAACACACTACATTTGCAGAGGATTTCAACGTGCCCGCAATGCCCATATAGTGGCAGATTATGGAGATAATCAATGCCATTATGAAGGCAGCCCATAAGGTAATGAGGCTGCATCTCGCAAATTTAGCATATAGATTAATGCTCAGCATTAGAAATCAGTCCTTGATGTCAACGATGCGGGTCACAGCCGCTGCAGTGGATAATCCGTTGGCTGCCCTACGAGCCAGATAAGCCCTGCTCGAATTCTCGCAATTCCCTGAATTTTGCCATAAGGCAACCAAAAAGAGAATTGTCAGCATAACAAACCAAAATAAATTCTATTTATTGGAAAGCAAAGGTTATTGAAATGCCCGCATGCTTTGACTGGATGTCTGTTCGACTGTCGCACCTGATCATGTCTCTATGACGCTGCCCAAGGCTCTGCTTATTCCGACACTTCGCGCAAGTGCCGGACGCGCTAGGTCTGCGACTCTAACAGGTTTGCGGTGGCGCGAAGCTCGGGGGTGACGGGCAAGCCCCCACCGTTCTAGTCTGACTGCGGTCAGCCACGCCGGCGTGACGCCGGGCGTCGAGCGTGGCAGCATAGCCCGCCTCGGTCTTGTTTATGGTTAGGCGATGAGACCGAAAACGAGCGGCAATAAGTTGCAGCTGCGCATGCTCGCGCGCAAGAAGACGCTTAAGTCCGGCAAGATCTGGACGGGCTATTACCTATACGGCCGGGGCCGGATGGAAAGCAGATCGAGATCCCGCTGGGCACCGACCCGGTGGCCGCAAAACGCAAATGGGCTGAGCTCGAGTGCGTAGAGACGCCGTCCGATGCGTCGCTGATGAAGTACGTGTTCGACTAATACGTGCGGGATATCCTGCCGAAAAAGAAGCCGTCGACGCCGCGCGAGAACATGCTCTGCCTGTCGAAGCTGCGGCCGGTGTTCGACACCGCGCCGATCGATGCAATCCTGCCGCAGCACATCGCGCGCTACCGCGACGCGCGGTCGGCGCCGGTGCGCGCGAACCGCGAGATCGCCCGTCTCTCCCACGTCTTTAACATGGCGCGCGAGTAGGGCTTTACCCAAAAAGACAATCCGTGCCGCGGCGTGCGGAAGAACAACAAGGCGCCGCGCGACGCCGAGGCCGACGTCTGGGATGCCGTGCAGGCGCCGGCAGCCAGCCGCTGCGCGACACGATGGACCTGGCCTACCGTTCCGGCCAGCCACCGGCGGACGTCCTGAAGATGCGCCAGGTCGACATCAAGAACGACGAGCTCCACGTGCTCCAGAACAAGACGCGCCATGCGTTGCGGATTTGGCTGCACGTCGACCGCGCGCCCACCCAGCCGGGGGCGCGACGCCGCGCGTGCTGCGACTGCAGCCCTGCCGGAGAAAGAGCGCAACAAAGACTTGGCGCGCCGGACCAAAGCCTCCCAGTTCCGCGATATCCGGCCGAAAGCCACCAGCGAAATTGCAAGCCTGGACGATGCTAGCAAGCTGCTCGGCCGCACGGACAAACAGACCATACAGAAGGTCTACAGGCGGGTCGGCGAGGTCGTCAGGCCGACGAGGTAAGGCGGGAGTTGCGGAGATCGTCTCCGCAACTTGTAAAATGATGGCTCCAGATCATTAAATCCACAGCGAGGAAATGATTAGTCTGAAAACAAAAAAGCCGTCGAAAATCAACGGCTTGATCATGAAAATTGGCGGAAGCGGTGAGATTCGAACTCACGAACGGTTTCACCCGTCGGCAGTTTTCAAGACTGCTGCCTTCAACCACTCGGCCACGCTTCCCTAGGGAACCGGCATTATACATAAATCATCAGAGGCGGTGAGGCTGTTCACCAAGGTTCACGCGATCAACAACCAGTTATCCCGCAAACACCTCTCAAAGTCGTAAGCCGGCAACGGCGCCGCATACAGATACCCCTGCACCTCATCGCACCCCGCCTCGCGCAGGAATTCCAGCTGATCCAGCGTCTCCACCCCTTCCGCGATCACGCGCAGGCAGAGCTGCCGCGCCATGCTGACAATCGTCCCCGCGATCGCGCAATCGCTCGCATCCCGCGGAATCCCGGTCGTGAACGAGCGGTCGATCTTGAGGGTCTGGATCGGGAAGCGCTTCAGATACGACAAGCTCGAATACCCGGTCCCGAAATCATCCAGCGACAACGACACCCCCAGCGCCGTGATCCGGTCCATGATGGCCGTCACGCGCTCGAAGTCGTGCATCAGCGTGCTCTCGGTGATCTCCAGCTCCAGCCACGACGCATCGAGCTGGTAGCGCCGCAAGGTATCGGCCACCCGCGATGGCAGCGACGGCGTGAACTCCCGCGCCGACACGTTCACCGCCAGCCTGAACGGCGCGATCCCCGAGCGCTGCCAGATCGCCGCCTGCGCGCAGGCCTGCTCCAGCACCCACTCGCCCACCTGCACGATCAGGCCCGTGGTCTCGGCCAGCGGGATGAATTCCGACGGCGGCACGATGCCGCGCTGCGGATGCACCCAGCGCACCAGGGCCTCGGCGCCGACGATGCGCCCGCTGGCGATTTCGAACTTGGGCTGGTAATACAGGATCAATTCACCGTTGCCCAGCGCATGGCGCAGGCCCGATTCGATGCGCATGCGCTCCTGCATGCCCTTGTTCATGTCCTGGCTGTAGAACGCCACGCTGCGGTCCGGATTCGCTTCCGCCCTCTTCGCGCGCTCCATCGCGATATCGGCCAGTCCGAGCAGGGTCTCGGCATCGTTGCCGTCCTGCGGGTACACGCTGATGCCGATGCTGGCGCCCACGCGCAGGTCGTGCCCGGCGATGAAGAAAGGCGCATCGAGCGAAGCCTGCAGCTTTTGCGCTACCGTGGTCGCCTCGAAGTGCTGGCGGATGTCCGACAGTCCCACGGCGAATTCATCGCCCGAGAGGCGCGCCACCACGTCTTCGTCGCGCAGGGCGTCCTTGAAGCGCTGCGCCACCTGGCGCAGCAGCTCGTCGCCGATGCGGCGCCCGAGCGTGTCGTTGATGCGCTTGAAGCGGTTCAGGTCCACGAACAGCACGCTGCCCGCCGTCTCGTTGCGCTGCGACACCGCCAGCGCCTGGTCGACCAGGCGCGCGAACAGCGTGCGGTTGGGCAGGCCGGTCAGCTCGTCGTAATAGGCCAGGTGGTGCAGCTGTTCCTCGGCCTGCTTGCGCTCGGTGATGTCGGTGAGATAGGCGATCAGGCCCGTCGGCCGGTCGGCCAGGTCGCGCAGCGGCGACAGCGACAGGCTGGCCCAGAACACCTCGCCCGATTTTTTCCGGCGCCGCACTTCCATCATGCGTCCGCCCTGCTCCGCGAACAGGTCGGGTTGCATGTCGTTGCCGTCGCCGCCGTCGTCCTCGTCGGCATACAAGAACAGGATGTTGCGCCCGATCGCTTCCAGCGCGGTGTAGCCGAACAGCTGCTCGGCGCCGCGGTTCCAGCTGGTGATGTAGCCCATCTGGTCCATCGTCAGCACCGATTCGTGGATCTGGTCGAGGATCTGCGACTGGTGCGCCAGCTGCGCTTCCATCTGCGCATAGGCGTGGGTGGAGCGCTGCGCCAGCGCGTGCATCTGCATCAGGCTCGCCGTCAGGTGCGACAGCGCCACCAGCTTGCGCTCGGTCTCGGGACAATAACCTTCGCCGCCGCTCACTTCGTACCAGCCGAACTGCTCGATGCCGGCCGCCACCGCGTGGCGCAGGATGCGCGCGCCCGCGTCGTTCGGGTCGATCAGGCCGGCGCCCGGCACGAAACGCCCCTCCGGACTGCCCGTCAGCAGCGCCGCCAGGCGTCCCAGCTCCAGGTGCAGAGCCTCCCCGCGCAGGCGGAGGATGGCGTCGCAGACGGCGGTCGTGCCGCCGACGAAGTCGAAGTCCAGTTCGCGCAGGTCAGACATTCCGGCCCACCTGGATCGCCCAGTGATAGGCGTGCAGCTGGCTGTTCCACCAGGCCGCGGGGCTCACGCCCGCCGCCTCCAGCGCGCTTTCAGTCGGATGCGCCTCGGTCAGCCGCAGCCACGCGCCCAGCCGGCCACGCCGTTCGACCAGGGCGGCGGCGACGTGCTCCGGCAGGTACAGCTCGTCCGCGATCGCCGCCATCGGCATGTGCAGCAGGCGGTCGAGCAGCGAGAACACGCCGGTCATGAAGGCCAGGTCTTGCGCGTCGCGCTCGCCCCCCGCCTGGCGGCTCAAGGATTCCAGTTGCGCGCCGCGGCGCGCCGCCAGCGGCAGCAGCAGGTTCGGCAAGCCGTCCGGCTGCTGGCGCGCGTACAGCAGCAGTTGCAGCCAGCGCTGCAGCTGGCGCCGGCCGAGCACCGTGATCGCCTGGGCGAAGCTCGTGACCTGGGTGCTCACCGCGAAGGCGGCCGAGTTCACCAGCTTGAGCAAGTGGTAGGCGAGCGCCGGGTCTTGCCGGATCTGGTCTTCGAGCTCGCGCGAGTCGGCGTCCCGCGCCAACAGGCCCAGCAAGGTCAATATGCGGCGGCGCGAGCTGCCGTCGTCGTCCGGCGCCGGCGCGGCATCCGGGTCCAGGGAATAATCGCCGCTGAACCAGTCGAAGCCCGCGTTCTCGCAGTCGGAAAAGCGGCGCGCGTCATCGACGCCGTGCGCCAGGTGCGGTCCGAACAACGAGACCAGGCGGCCCGGCGCCAGCGCGGCATCGTGATGCGCGCGGCAGTCGCGCGCCGCGGAGCGCAGCGCCGCCGGCGCCTTGGCGCCTTCCGGGACATCGCCGTCGAGCCAGATGCGGTAGCCACCGGCGTGCAGCTCGGCCAGCTGGCGCGCGGCGCCGCCGGACGCCAGCGCTTCGGACTTGATCACCAGGCCGATGCGATTGGGCGGCAGCAGCGTCAGCACCGGCACCGTCAGGGCCTCCGGGCCATCCAGGTGCAGCAGGCAGTCGAGCGGCGCGATCGCCGTGAGCAGGTCGGCGCCGGCGAATACCGCTTGCAGCCGTTGCGGCAGGTCGGCCCCAGGCGCCAGCCGCAAGCTCAGCGCCACCCATTCGTTCTGGGCATTGGCGACCGGATCGATTGCTACCAGCGGAAAATGTCCCTGCTCGGCCATATGATATTTCTCAATATTATTCAGGCAATCTTATTGCACCGAATACTATAAAGCAACCGTAATGTTTCCCGGTGGATATCGAGAAAATACTCTCGGTTACCCGATCAGTTGCTGCCGGCGCGCTGGACCGCAAAACGGATCAGTTCCGCCTGCCCTTCGATGCCGAGTTTGCGCTTGATGTTCAGGCGGTGGGTCTCCACCGTGCGCACGGACAGATCGAGGTCGCGCGCGATCTGCTTGTTCGACTGGCCGGCCGCGATATGCTTGAGCACTTCCTGTTCGCGCGCCGTCAGCTGGTCGCCCGGCGTGGCCGGATTGGCCAGCTGGCGCGCCAGCGCGGCGCTGTAGTAGATGCCGCCGCCCATCACGGTTTCGATGGCCAGCACGATGTCCTTGCCCGGCGCGTCCTTCAGCACGTAGCCGCGCGCGCCCGCCGCCATGGCCTGGCTCACGTATTCGGGTTTGTCGTGCATCGACAACATGAGCACCGCGATGCCGGGATAGCGCGCGGTGAGCTGGTAGGTCGCCTCGATGCCGCTCCCGCCGCGCATGTTCACGTCCATCAGCACCAGGTCGGGGTGGAATTCGCCGGCGCGCGCCAGGGCTTCCTCGCCCGAGCCGGCTTCGGCCACCACCGCCAGACGCGGCGCCGACTCGAGCCGCGCGCGCAGGCCGTCGCGCACCAGCGGGTGATCGTCGACCAACAGGATTTTCACCTCATTTACTTCATCGTTTACTTCACCAGTCACTGCCTTGCTCCTTCAAATCGATGCTGGCCACCACCCGGGTGCCGGTGGAGGACGACACGATCTCGAACCGGCCGCCGATCGCCTCCATGCGCTCCATCATATTCCTTAGCCCGATGCCGCGCTTGGGATGCACGGCCACGCCGTCGGTATCGAAGCCCACGCCATCGTCGGCGATGCTCAGGCTCACCAGGTCGCCCACGCGTTCGAGCACCATGTCGATATGCCGCGCCTGGGCGTGGCGCTCGACGTTGGTCAGCGCTTCCTGGGCGATCCTGAACAACACCGTGCCCACGATCTCGGGGAGCGCGTCCACCGCGCCGGCCGCGCGAAAGCGCACCGGCGCGCCCGCGTGCTCGCCGAATTCGCTCGCCAGGTGGTCCAGCGCCGGCGCCAGGCCCATATCGTCCAGCAGGGTCGGCCGCAGGTCGTGCGAGATGCGGCGCACCTCGCCCAGCAGCGTTTTTACCTGCTCGACGGTGCGCTCGAGACCCGCGCGCCCCTGCTCGCGGCGCGCCTCGTCGCCGTCGATGCGGATGATGCCGGCTTCCAGCTGCAGCTTGACCGAGACCAGGGCCTGGCTGATCCCGTCGTGCAGGTCGCGCGACAGGCGCGCCCGTTCTTCTTCCTGCGATTCCACCACGCGCTGGGCCAGCGCCTTCAGTTTGGCGTCGGCCACGCGCCCCTCGCTGATGTTCAGGGCCAGACCGCCGCCGGCCACGCCCACCGCCGCCACCGTGGCCAGCACCGCCATCCACAACAGCGTCTCTTCGATATTGCGCGACTGCTGGGCGTCGACCAGCGCCAGCGCCGATTCGACGTCGTCGAGATAGATCCCGGTGCCCATCACCCAGTTCCAGTGCGCGACCGGCACCACGTAGCCCAGCTTGGGCGCCGGCCGGTTGCTCGAGGGCTTGGCCCAGGTATAGCGCAGGAAGCCGCCGCCCTCGCCGGCCAGCGCGATCAGGCGCTGGATGGTCGGCGCGCCGGTCGAGTCGCGCCAGTCCCACATATCGGTGCCGACCAGCTCCGGCTGGCGCGGGTGCATCAGGTTGTTGCCCCGGGTGTCGTAGACGAAGAAGTAGCCGTCCTCGCCGTAGCTCAGGCTCGACAGGATGCGGATCGCTTCGCGCTGGGTGGCCGGGCCGCTGTCCCCGGTGCGTGTGAGGTGGGCGATCGAGCGCGTCGCCAGCTCGACGTAGTGGCGCAGCTCGGCCTCCTTGCTCGCCAGGTAGGCGTGCTGGATGGTGGCGCGCTGCTCGGCCGCCAGGGTCACGCCCTGCTGGCGCACGTAGAGCGCGATCGCGCACAGCGCCACCACCAGTGGCACGACGGCCAGCACGATCACTTTTTGCCTTAGCCGCATAGGCTTGTTCCGCATGGTTTCATTCGAAGGCCTGCATTCTACGTCCGCCGGCTGGGGTCGATCTACGTAGCATTACGTAGATACTGCGTAATCTTGCGCTTGCGGTACTGACAATAGTGCAAGATACTCATTAGCATGCTGCAAATAATTGGCGTCGGCACGTACTGACGCACAAGCATCAATCCACATCGGAGGAGTCACCCAATGAAACGTATCACGAGCATGCTCGGATGGATCGTCCTGTCCATCGTGGGCGCGTTTGCGCTCGGCTACATCGCGCTCAAGCGCGGTGAAACCATCAACGCCATCTGGATCGTCGCGGCCGCCGGCTGCGTCTACCTGATCGCCTACCGCTTCTATTCGCTGTACATCGCCACCAAGGTGATGGGCCTCGACCCCACGCGCCAGACCCCGGCCTGGAAATACAACGACGGCCTCGACTACGTCCCCACCAACAAGAACGTCCTGTTCGGCCACCACTTCGCCGCGATCGCCGGCGCCGGCCCGCTGGTCGGCCCCGTGCTGGCGGCGCAGATGGGCTACCTGCCCGGCATGATGTGGATCCTGGCCGGCGTCGTGTTCGCCGGCGCGGTGCAGGATTTCATGGTGCTGTTCATGTCCACCCGCCGCGACGGCCGCTCGCTCGGCGACCTGATCAAGTCCGAGATGGGCGAGATCCCCGGCATGATCGCGCTGCTGGGCACCTTCATGATCATGGTGATCATCCTGGCGGTGCTGGCGCTGATCGTCGTGAAGGCCCTCACCGGTTCGCCGTGGGGCACCTTCACCGTGATGGCGACGATCCCGATCGCGCTGTTCATGGGGATCTACTCGCGCTACGTGCGCGTGGGCCGCATCGGCGAGATCTCGGCCATCGGCTTCGTGCTGCTGATGCTGGCCATCATCGGCGGCCAGTGGGTGCACGATTCGCCGACCTGGGGCCCGATGTTCACCTTCACCGGCACCGAACTGACCTGGATGCTGATCGGGTATGGCTTTGTAGCGGCAGTGATCCCCGTGTGGCTGCTGCTGGCGCCGCGCGACTACCTGTCCACCTTCCTCAAGATCGGCACCATCCTGGCGCTGGCCATCGGCATCATCGTGGTCGCTCCCGACCTGCAGATGCCGGCCGTGACCAAGTTCATCGACGGCACCGGCCCGGTGTGGTCGGGCAATGTGTTCCCCTTCCTGTTCATCACCATCGCCTGCGGCGCCGTCTCGGGCTTCCACGCGCTGATCTCGTCGGGCACCACGCCCAAGATGCTCGAGAACGAAACCCAGGCCCGCTTCATCGGTTACGGCGGCATGCTGATGGAGTCCTTCGTCGCCATCATGGCGCTGATCGCCGCGTCGACCATCGACCCGGGCATCTACTTCGCCATGAACAGCCCGGCCGCGCTGCTCGGCACCACCGCGCAATCGGCGGCGCACGCCGTGTCGCAGATGGGCTTCGTGATCACGCCGGCCGAACTCGAACAGATGGCCCGAGACGTCGGCGAGCACACCATCATCTCGCGCGCCGGCGGCGCCCCGACCCTGGCGGTCGGCATGGCGCACATCCTGTCCAACGTCGTGGGCGGCCCGGCCATGATGGCCTTCTGGTACCACTTCGCGATCCTGTTCGAGGCGCTGTTCATCCTGACCGCGGTGGACGCGGGCACCCGCGCCGGCCGCTTCATGCTGCAAGACCTGCTGGGCGCCTTCGCCCCGTCGCTCAAGCGCACCGATTCCCTCCCGGCCAACCTGCTGGCCACCGGCCTGTGCGTCGCCGCCTGGGGCTACTTCCTGTACCAGGGCGTGGTCGATCCGCTGGGCGGGATCAACACCCTGTGGCCGCTGTTCGGCATCGCCAACCAGATGCTGGCCGGTATCGCGCTGATGCTGGGCACCTGCGTGCTGTTCAAGATGAAGCGCGCCAAATACGCCTGGGTCACCGCGCTGCCCACCTTGTGGCTGCTGGCCTGCACCCTCACCGCCGGCTGGCAGAAGATCTTCCACGACGATCCGCGCATCGGCTTCGTCGCGCACGCCAACAAGTACCAGGCGGCGCACGACGCGGGCGAGATCCTGGCGCCGGCCAAGTCGATCCTCGACATGGAGCGCATCATCTTCAACGACTACGTCAACGCCAGCCTGGCCGGCTTCTTCATCTTCGTGGTGCTGGCGGTGCTGTTCTACGGCGTGCGCACCGTGATGGCGGCGCGCGCATCGAACGCGCCGACCGCGAAGGAGTCCGCGTACGTCGCCATGCCGGCCGCGCAGGTGCAGTGATGTTCGGCGCCCTGAAACAGGCCGGCAACTACCTCGGGCAGAGCCTGCGGTTGATGGTCGGCCTGCCCGAATACGACACCTACCTGGCGCATATGGAGCGTACCCATCCGGACCAGCCGCCGATGACGTACGAGGAATTCTTCCGCGAGCGCCAGGATGCGCGGTATGGGGGAAGCCGGGCGTCGTGCTGCTGACGGGCGGCGCGTGCGCTTGAACGAAGGGACGCCGCGGCGTCCCTTTTTTTTTGTCGCCGACGATTTTGCGCATTTGAATTGCGACACGGAATTGTTCCGTTTGCCACATTTGCGGATTCGCAAAACTACCCCCTCACCTAACCCGTATATTTTTTTCCTGCGGGCTCTTGCTCGCTAGGAGGATCTGCACCGTTGCCGGATCCGCTGCGCTGTGCCGTTTGCGGGAACCACGATGCAGAATTTCGAGCGCTCGAGCCTGAACCGGAAGTTGAACATCCTCTCGCTGCTCTCGACGGCGACCGCGCTGCTGTTCGTGTTCTGCGCCTTCGCCGTCACTTCCATCATCAATCACCGCCAGGCCGAGAGCCTGCAACTGGCCGCCTTCGCGCGCGTGATCGGCGCCGCCACCTCCGGCGACCTGATGCTGGTCGACCGGCGCCAGGCCGGCGCCACCCTGGCGGCGCTGGAAGCGCAGCAGGACATCTCGGCGGCGGTGCTGTACGACCGTGTCGGCCGCCCGCTGGCCGAGTACCGCGCGCCGTCGCGCCTGGGCGCCGAACTGCCCTCGCTCGACGACCTCGAGCTCGACACGCTGAACGACGCCAACCGCGCCGGCCGCTTCCTGCTGTCGCGCCACATGCGCGTGGTGCAGGAGGTGCGCCATGGCGAGCTGGCGGTCGGCGCGATCATGATCGAGGCCGACCTGCTGCCGATGTGGCTCGACATCCTGGCCAGCCTGGTCGTGATCGGGCTGGCGATGGGCGCCGCGCTGCTGGTCTCGCTGGGACTGGCGCGACCGCTCAAGCGCAGCATCGCCGAGCCGATCGCCAAGCTGATCCAGGCCGCGCAAAAGGTCTCGGCCAGCCAGAACTACGGACTGCGCGTGCAGCACAAGCGCAACGACGAACTGGGCGTGCTGATCGACAGCTTCAACACCATGCTGGCCCAGATCGAGGACCGCGGCGCCGCCCTGCTGCACCACCGCGACGAACTGGAACGCCAGGTCGGCGTGCGCACCGAGCAGCTGGAAAAGGCCAAGAACGCGGCCGAAGCGGCCAGCCGCGCCAAGAGCGGTTTCCTGGCCACCATGAGCCACGAGATCCGCACCCCGATGAACGGGGTGCTGGGCATGACCGAGATGCTGCTGGCCACCGAGCTGACCGAGGCGCAGCGCAGCTACACGCAGCTGGTCAAGCGCTCGGGCGAGCACCTCCTGGTGATCATCAACGACATCCTCGATTTCTCGAAGATCGAGGCCGGCAAGCTGACCATCGAATACATCAACTTCAACCTGTGGGATCTGCTGGACGACATCCACAACGTCTACACCCCGCAGGCGGCGGCCAAGGGCCTGGGCTGCGACTTCGACATCGCCAACGACATCCCGGTGGCGATCTGCGGCGACCCGAACCGGCTGCGCCAGATCATGGCCAACCTGATCGGCAATGCGATCAAGTTCACCACCGAGGGCCGCATCATGGCGCGGGTGCGGGTGGCCGGCGAGGACGCGCAGCGGGTGGCGCTGCGCTTCGAGGTGCACGACACCGGCATCGGCATCTCGCGCGAGGCGCGCGCACGCATCTTCAACGCCTTCTCGCAGGCCGACGATTCCACCACCCGCAAGTACGGCGGCACCGGCCTGGGGCTGGCCATCTCGAAGCAGCTGGTCGAACTCATGAAGGGCACGATCGGCGTCGAGAACGCGCCGCGGCAGGGCTCGATCTTCTGGTTCACGCTCGGCTTCGACAAGCGCCGCGTCGATCCCGACGCGCCCGGCCACCGCCAGCACACGCTGGACAGCCTGCGGGTGCTGGTGGTGGACGAACAGGAGGCCAGCCGCAATGAACTGGTGCAGCAGCTGGAAGCCTGGCGCGCGACCTGCGAGGGCGTGGGCAGCGCCGCAGCCGCCTTCGAGCACCTGTTGAGCGCGGCGCGCGCCGGCCGGCCCTATGACGCGGCGGTGCTCGACATGGAGCTGACCCAGACCAGCGGCCTGGCGCTGGCGGCCTCGGTGCGCGCCGAGCCGGTGGCCCGTTCGACCCACATCGTTCTGCTCAGCCCCGAAAAGCTGGCCGCCGATCCGGTCCAGCGGCGCGAGGCCGGCGTGGCCTACCAGCTGGTCAAGCCGGCGCGCGCGGCCGACCTGTATGCCTGCCTGACGGCGCGCGCGGCGCGGCTGCATCATCCGGCCGCCACTGCCGCTGCAGCCGCGGCAGCGGCGCCGTTCGACGCTCCCCGGCCGGCGCCGATGGCGCGCGCGCAGCCGGCGCGGCGCGCGCGGCGCGTGCTGCTGGCCGAGGACAATCCGGTCAACGTCGAAGTGGCCAGGGCCATGCTGGAAAGCCTGGGCCTGGAAACCCACTGCGCCACCAATGGCCAGGAAGCGCTGCATGCGGTGCACGAAGGCGGCTGGGACGCGGTGCTGATGGATTGCCAGATGCCGGTGATGGACGGCTTCGCGGCGACCGGCGAAATCCGGCGCCACGAGCGCGAGATGGGCCGCGCGCGCGCCTTGCCCGTGATCGCGATCACCGCCAACGCGCTGCAGGGCGACCGCGAAGCCTGCCTCGCGGCCGGCATGGACGACTACCTGTCCAAGCCCTTCACCCAGCAGCAGCTGGCGGCCGTGATCGGGCGCTGGGTGGCGCTGCCGGTGCTGGCCGAGCGCCACCACGACGACGAAGCCGAGCTGGCGCTGGACTTCGCGCCCCCGCCACCTCCACCTTCGCTTTCACCCCTTCCGCCGCCGCAGAATGACCCGGTCGACCGCGCCGCCCTCGAGAACATCCGCGCGCTGAGCCGCGACGCCGGCGACGTCCTGGTGCAGAAGGTGATCAACGCCTACGTGGGCGACACCCCGCGCCACCTGCAGGCGCTGCGCCAGGCATTGACCACGAGCGACGCCGAAAGCCTGCGCCGCATCGCCCACGGCCTCAAGTCGGCCAGCGCCAACATCGGGGCGGCGCGCCTGGCCGCGGCCTGCCGCGACCTCGAACAGCTCGGCCGCGGCGGCAGCGTCGACGGCGCCGCGCCCCTGCTGGCCGAGATGGAGCGCGAATTCCACTCGGTGCGCCAGTCGCTCCACGCCATGCTTGAAAAGGAATCCTGACATGCCAGCCTTTGCCTCCACCCAGCGCGGAACGGTGCTCGTCGCCGACGACGATCCCGTCATGCGCCTCCTGATGCTCGAGATGCTGGCCCAGGTCGGAATGGAAGGCATCGAGGCCGGCGACGGCCAGGAAGCGGTCGAGCTGGCGCGCGAACGCCTGCCCGACCTGATCCTGATGGACGTCGACATGCCGCGCATGGACGGCTTCACGGCCTGCCGCGCGATCCGCGCCGCCGAGAAGGACGGCGCCTGCGTCCCGATCGTCATGGTCACCGGCAGCGACGACGTCGAGGCCGTGACCCAGGCCTACGAGGTCGGCGCCACCGACTTCGTGTCCAAGCCGATCAACTGGCCGATCCTCGGCCACCGCGTGCTGTACGTGCTGCGCGCCAGTGACGCCATCGCCCGCCTGCGCATCGCCGACGCCCAGAACCGCGCCGTGCTCGAAGCCATTCCCGACACCTTCTTTCGCCTGAACGCGGACGGCTTCTATCTCGACTACGAGCCCGGCCAGGAGCGGCCAGGCCAGGCGTGTCCGGGACGGCCGACCGGCGCGCCCCCGACCAGCGCGCGCTTCATCGGCAAGCACCTGTCCGACACGCTGCCGCCCGAGATCGCGGCGCGCATGCTGGAGCAGATGAGGACCGTGCTCGCCACCCAGCAGGTGCGCTCGGTCGAATACGAACTGATCGAATGCGGCGAGGTGCTGCACTTCGAGGCGCGCCTGGTGGCGACCAGCCCGTCCGAGGTGCTGGGCCTGGTGCGCGACATCAGCGAACGCAAGCGCGCCGAGGAACAGATCCGGCGCCTGGCCTATTGCGACGGCCTGACCGGCATCCCCAACCGGCAAGCCTTCCTCGAGACGCTGGAGCGCGAGCTGCAGCGCGCCAAGATCGGCAACAAGAAGTTCGCGGTGCTGTTCATGGACCTCGACGCCTTCAAACGCATCAACGACACGCTGGGCCACAACGCCGGCGACCAGCTGCTCAAGATGGTCTCGGAACGGCTGCGCGAGACCACCCGGCCGAGCGACCTGGTGTCGCGCGGGGAAGGCGTCGAGCGCGATGCCGCCAGCCTGGCGCGCCTGGGCGGCGACGAATTCACCATCCTGTTGCCCGACCTGGAGCGGGTCGAGCATGCGCTGAACGTCGCCACCCGCGTCAAGGAAGCGATGCGGCGCCCTTTCCTCATCGAGGGCAACGAGATCTTCGTCACCGCCAGCATCGGCATCTCGCTGTTCCCCGAGGACGGCGATGATTGTGGATCACTGCTCAAGTTCGCCGACACCGCGATGTATCATGCCAAGAACTGCGGCAAGAACAACGCCAAGCTGTACAGCTCTTCGCTGACGATGCAGATCATGAGCCACGTGAAGCTCGAGGTGGGCCTGCGGCGCGCGCTGCAGAACGACGAGCTGTACCTGGTCTACCAGCCGCAGCGCGACGTGCGCACGTCCGAGATCGTCGGGGTCGAGGCCCTGGTGCGCTGGCGCCATCCCGAACGCGGACTGGTGCCGCCGACCGAATTCATCCCGCTGGCCGAAGAGACCGGCCTGATCGTCCCGATCGGCGAATGGGTGCTGCGCACCGCCTGCCGCCAGGCGCGCGCCTGGCAGCGCCTGACGCGGCGCCTGCTGCGCATCGCGGTCAACCTGTCGGCCAAGCAGTTCAAGGACGAGAACCTGTCGCAGATCGTGCTGTCGGCCCTGAACGAGACCGGGTTAGAGCCGCGCCTGCTGGAACTGGAGCTGACCGAAGGCACCCTGATGGACGATGCCCGCGCCACGCTGGTCACGCTCGAGCAGCTGCGCGGCATCGGCGTGCACCTGTCGATCGACGACTTCGGCACCGGCTATTCATCGATGAACTACCTGAAGCGCTTCGACGTGCGGGCCCTCAAGATCGACCGCAGCTTCATCGCCGGCCTGCCCCAGGATTCGGAAAACGCGGCCATCACGCGCGCCATCATCGCCATGGCCCACGGCCTCAAGATGGTGGTGGTGGCCGAGGGCGTCGAGACCGGCGAGCAGCTGCTGCTGCTCGAGGAGCTGGGCTGCGACATGGTGCAGGGCTACTACCTCGGCCACCCTTCCAGCGCCGAGAAGATCACCGAGATGCTGCAGCATGCGCAGCAGGCCTTGCCGGCCAAGTAGGGCGCGGCCTCAGGGCACGAAGCGCAGGGTGTGCTTCACCGCCCCCGGCAGCAACGGCGCCGGCTTGCCCTCGATCCAGGCCGCGTGGTCCAGCAGGAAGAACGGCGACAGCGGATGGCCGCTCTGCCCGCCCGGCATATTGTACAGGCCCTCCTCTTCGCGCCCCGGCGACACGGTCAGCCGCTCCGACTGGCCGAACTTGGGGCCGGCCACGCGCGGCATGTGGGCGTCGCCCGCCAGCGGCTGGCCCGGCGCGGCGAGCCAGGGGCGCAGCGCGGGCACGGCCATGCTGATCGGATGGGCGATGTCGGCGGTGTTGCGCCGGCCCCAGGTGGCCTCGGCCAGCGGCGTGCCGGCATCGACCAGGGCCGCGATGGCGCGGTCCACCGCCGCCAGTTGCAGGTCGCGCCACGAAGCATGGCCGGCCGGCAACCAGCCCTGCGGCCGTTCGTCCAGCAGGCGCGCCGCCACCGCCGGCCAGCGCGCGCTGGCCGCGGCCGCGCTGGCCTTCGGATCGATCTCCTTCAGCGCCGCGTTGACGCCGCCGTACAGCAGGTCGTGCACGGACCACATGAAGTCGCGCGCCAGGCGATAACCGATCGACTCCACGCTGGCGCGCCCGCTCCAGCTGGTCTCGAGCAGGCGCCGGAACTCGGCGCGCTGCGGGTGACCCGCGAGCGCCTGCGCGTCAAGCGCGGCCAGCGCGCGCTGGCGCCACTGGCCGACCAGGATCGCGCGGTCGTCCAGGGCGCCGTCGAAGGCGCGGCGCACGTCGACCTGGTCGCCCATGGCTTGCAAGCCCTCGTGCAGCTGGCGGTTGCGCTGGCCCAGGTCGTAGCCGCCGTCGCCCAGCAGCGCGTAGCCGGCGCCGGATAGCTGGCGGCTGTTGGCGGTCGTGATCTGGCCATCGGCGGGGTTCACGATGCGCGGGTAGTCCGCGTACGGCAGCGCCTCGCTCCAGGTCTGCGCCGCGCTGCCGGCGGCGAGCGGAAAGCCGGCCGCGAGGCCGGCCGCCTGGCCTTCGGCGGCGCGCCGCGGCAGCATGCCGGCGACCGTCCAGCCGATGTTTCCGTGCACGTCGCCGGCGACGAAGTTCTGGGCCGGGATGCCGTTGCTGGCGGCGGCGGCCAGCGCTTCCCCGACGTTGGCCACCGTCTCGAGCTTCAGGTGATTCATGTTCAGCGCGGCCGGATCGTGGGCGATCCAGTGCAGCGCATAGCTGCGCCCCGCCACCTCGCGGATCGGGCCGAGCGACGTCTCGCGCACGACCATGCGCTCGGCCGCGGCGCCTTTCACGGCGATCGCCTCGACGTGCTCACGCGGCGTCTCCCAGCCGCCCGGCAGGCCGACCTGGTTCGGACGCGCCGGGTCGATCCGCAGTTCGACCAGGTCGAGCGAATCGGCATAGCTGTTGGTGAAGGCCCAGGCCACCTGGCCGTTGCTGCCGACGATGACGGACGGCGGCGCGCCGGGCAGGCTGACGCCGGCCAGGCGGCGCTGGCCGCCGGGCGCGCCCGGATCGGGAAAGCGCAGCGCGAGGCGATACCAGATGTTCGGCAGCCGCAGGCCCAGGTGCATGTCGTCGGCCACGATCGCCGCGCCGGTGCTGCTGCGGCTGCCGGCCAGCGCATAGTTGTTGCTGCCGACCGAATCGGTGACCTCCAGGCCGGCCAGCCTGACCGGCGCGCCCGGTTCCTTTGGCGCCGCGCCCCACCAGGCCGGCGCCCGCGGCGGCAAGGGGCCGGCCGCCTTTGCCGCGCCCTGGTCCGTGGCGTCGAGGGTCGCGTCGTAACGCGTCTCTTCGGGCAACAGGAAGGCCAGCTGCGCCGCGTCGCTGTGCGCGCGCAGCCAGCCGCGCGCCAGTTCGCGCGCCTGCTGGGCGCCTTGCAGGTCGATGTACATGGCCCACACCACCAGCAGCGAATCGGGCGCCGTCCACAGCCGCGGCGCCGCGCCGGTCAGCGCGTATTCGAAGGGCCGCGCGCCGAGCGCGCCGAGGCCCTCGTTGACGCCTTGCGCATAGCGTTCCAGCAGCGCACGTTCCGGCGCCGGCAGGCGCGCCAGCGTGTCCAGCGCGCGGGCACGGAAGCGGTGCAGGCGGTGCGTGCGGTCGGTGGCCAGCGCCGCCGCGCCGAACAGCTCGGCCAGCTCGCCGGCCGCCGTGCGGCGCAGCAAGTCCATCTGGAAGAAGCGCTCCTGGCCATGCACGAAGCCGGTCGCATAGGCGACGTCGAGCCGGCTGGCGCCGCTGATCAGGGGCACCCCGGCGGCGTCGCGCTCGACCTTGACCTGGCCCGCCAGGCCGGCCACCCTGCGCTCGCCGTCGAGCTGGGCCAGGCTGGCGCGCAGGAACAGCCAGGCCGCCAGCAAGGCCAGCAGCACGAGCGCCAGCAGCGCCCCGACTGTGCGCAGGGTCCAGGTCTTCCATCGGGACTTGCCCAGGGAACCGCTCATACGTCTCCTCCTTGTTTTGGGGGCGTATCTTGCCAGAAAAATCACGGCCGATGCGGATTGGCGAGATAAAAATACCCGGGCGCAGGTCGCTGAACGGGCGCATCCAGGACGTCGGCGGCGCCGTACCTGCTGCTGTCGTTGAAGGCGGCCACATCCGCCCCAATATCCGAACCTGAAGCGCGTGAAGAAATCTCACAAATGCGTTTGCCATCACACGCGGTACGTGCCGGCGATGCTATTCTGGAATCATGCCGCGCGATGCGGCGGGAGGAACTGTCATGCAAAACGTCATCAAAGGCGCAAGGATGCCTGCCATCGTGCGCACGTCCGCAGCCATCGGCCTGGCCCTGCTGGCCGCGGCCTGTTCGACGCCGCAAGAAAAAGCGGCGCGCGCACAGGCCGACATGGCGCAACTCATGAATATCTATGGCCCGGCGTGCAGCCAGCTCGGCTATAGCGCGAACACCGATCCCTGGCGCGAATGCGTGCTGCACCTGGGCACGCGCGAGGAACTGCAGCGCGTGGGCACGGGCGCCGGCGCGTATGGCGCCTGGGGTCCGCGCTATCGCGGCGGCTACTGGGGGCCCTACTGGTAATACCCGGCCCGGGCATAGGACCGCGCACCCTGCCCCTGGCTCCAGGGCGCGCAGTCCGCTGCGGCTTGCGGCAGTAAATTGCAGTAGTGCATCTGCAGTTGGGCGAACACCGCTTCCCAGTCGAATGACGACTCGACCTTGCGCCGCGCATTGGCGCCGAGCGCCGCCAGGTCGCGGCTCGCCAGCTGCCTGATGGCCTCTGCCAGGCTGTCGGGGCAGTTGGGCCGCGCCAGCACGCCCGTGTCGTCGTCGACCAGTTCGGCCAGGCCGCCGGCGCCCGCCGCCACCACCGGCAGTCCGCACCCCATGGCCTCGAGCACGATCAATCCAAAGGTTTCGCAATCGCCCGGATGCACCAGCAGGTCGCAGCTGGCCAGGATGCGGGCCAGCGCGCGCTGGTCGCGCTGGAACGGCAGGCGGCTGATGCGCTCGCCCGGCGCGGCGTCGAGCGCGGTCTCGCCGGCCCCCACCATCAGCAGGTGGAAACCGGGGCCGAGCCGGCGCATCGCCGCGATCAGCACATCCAGTTTCTTGTCCGCCGTGAAGCGCCCGGCATAGACCAGCAGGCGCACCCCGGGCGCCAGCCCCAGCTGCCTGCGCAAGGCGCCATCGCGCAGATCCGGATGGAAGACGCCGCAATCGATGCCGAGCGGCTGGTGCAGCGCGCCCTCCACCCCCATCGCCCGCAGTTGCCCGACCATCAGCCGGCTCGGCGCCAGCACCAGGTCGAACTGGCTGTAGAGGCGTGCAAGATAGCGCCGGACCAGCTGGGCCGCCTGCGGGCCGAAGCGGTTCTCGACCAGGCGCGGCAGGTCGGAGTGATAGAAGGCCACGGCCGGGATGCCCAGCCGGTCGCGCGCGCGCAGCGCGGCCCAGGCGCAGTGCCCGGCATCGCCGACTTCGACCAGGTCGGGCCGCAGCCTGCACAGGCGGCGTTCGATCGCGGCCACCGACACCGGCATGCGGTAGCCGTGGAAGCCGGGCAAGGCCAGGCCGGGCACGCGCAGGCGCGTGGGCGAGGCCTCGGCCTCGATGTTGGGACTGAGGATGGTATGCCGCGCCCGCGCCCGGCGCCGCAGCCAGCGCGACTTGGCGTTCAGGTAGGTGCTGACGCCGCCGCCTTCCGCGGCATAGAACATCGTGAGGTCGACGATATGCATGGCGGGCTCGCAGAAAAATCCACGATAGCAGCGGCCGACCAACCAAGCTTGCGCGCACGCAGCACGCGCGCCCAGGGACCGCGCTACCGGATCGGGATTGCGAACATTATGCGCTGCGGCGGTCGAGCATGGCGCGCGCGATCGTGCCGGCGTCGACGTACTCGAGCTCCCCGCCCACCGGCACGCCGCGCGCCAGGCGGCTGACCTTCAGGCCGCGCGCCTTGAGCATTTCGCTGATGTAGTGGGCGGTGGCTTCGCCCTCATTCGTGAAATTAGTCGCGAGCACCACTTCGCCGACGACGCCATCGGTGGCGCGGTTGACGAGCTTGTCCAGGGCGAGGTCGCGCGGGCCGATGCCGTCCAGCGGCGACAACCGGCCCATCAGCACGAAGTACAGGCCGCGCCAGGTGAGCGTCTGCTCGATCATGATCTGGTCGGCCGGGGTCTCGACCACGCACAGCAGCGTGTGGTCGCGCTCCGGGTCGGCGCACAGCTCGCAAATGTCGATGTCGGAGAAGGTATTGCACCTGGCGCAGTGGTGCACCGTGTCGACCGCCTGGTAGAGCGCGCGCGACAGTTGCGCGGCGCCCTCGCGGTCGTGCTGCAGCAGGTGGAATGCCATGCGCTGGGCCGACTTGGGGCCCACGCCCGGCAGGCGGCGCAGCGATTCGATGAGAAATTCGAGCGAGGTCGACATGTGGGGCGTCCCGCCGGCAGGCGCCGGCCGGGACTGGCATCAGTGAGTGATTGCGTGGATCAGAAAGGCATCTTGAAGCCAGGCGGCAGGCCCGGCATGCCGGCGGTCAGGCCGCTCATCTTCTCGGCGGCGGTCGCCTCGGCCTTGCGCACGGCGTCGTTGAACGCGGCCGCGACCAGGTCTTCCAGCATGTCGCGGTCGTCGCCCAGCAGCGACGGGTCGATGGTGACGCGCTTGACGTCGTTCTTGCAGGTCATGACGACCTTCACCAGGCCGGCGCCCGACTGGCCTTCGACTTCGATCTGAGCCAGCTGCTCCTGCGCCTTCTTCATATTGTCCTGCATGGCTTGCGCCTGTTTCATCAAGCCTGCGAGCTGGTTTTTCATCATGGTGGGTTTCTCCAAAAGTCGGATGGGTGATTGATCGGCAGCGAAACGCTCAGGCGACCTTGACCGAGCCGGGCACGACGAACGCGTCGAAGCGTCGCTCGAGCTCCTGCACGAAAGGATCGGCGGCGACGATGGATTCGGCCAGGCGCTGGCGCTCTTCGCGCGCCGCTTTCTGTTCGGCCCCGGCTGTATACCATACCGGGCCGATCTCGGACTCCACGTTCACGCGGAAGTCGGGGAAATGTTCTTGCAGCGCAGCCGCCATCTTCTCGCTGTTGCCGCTGGCGCGCAGCGTATCGACCGGCACGCGCAGCTTGAAGGTGACCGAGCGGTCGTGCACGACGCAGGCGACCAGTTCGGTCTGCAGCGCCAGCTGCTGGGCCACGCCGCGCAGCGGCAGGCTGCCGGCCAGCGCCGGCCAGTTGCCGTCCCAGGCGATCTCTGGCACGGGCGTGACGACATAGGCGTGCGGCGGCGCGGCCGGGGCCCGCACCTGGGGCGCGGGCGCGACCACGGTCGGCGCCTCGGCGGCGACGGCGGTGTCATCGGAAAAATCGGTGACCCAGGACGGCACGTCGTCGTCCAGTTGCGCTGCTGGCTGGCGCGCCTGCATGGCCGGCTGCTGCTGGGCCATGGCTTGCGGCTGAGCGCCATCCCATGGCGGCGGTGCGGAAGCGGCCCGTGCCTGCATGCCGGCGCCATGGGGCGGCAACGCGGCCGACGGTCCGGGCGCCGATGGCGACGCCGCCGGCGCCGGCGTCACCGGTTCGGCCGTCGGACGCTTGGGTGGGGTACGGATGCCCGACGCGGCGCGCGCCGCCTCCAGCGCCGCATTGATCGCGGCGCGCGCCGACGTCATCGCCGGCGCGCCGGGGGCGGCCGTCGGGGCATTGGGCTGCGCAGGCGCAGGCGCCGCGGGTGCGGAAGGCGGTGCGGCCGAACGCGGCGTCACCGCCGCATGGCTGGCCGCGGCCGCCGCGGCGGCGCGCGCTGGCGACGCGCCTAACGGAGCGGCGGCGGGCGGCGCGGCCGATGCTTCGGCTCCGCCCTGTCCGGGGCGAAAGGCCAGCATGCGCAGCAGGGTCATGGTGAAGCCCGCATATTCGTCCGGCGCCAGGCCGATCTCGTTGCGGCCATGCACGGCGATCTGGTAATACAGCTGCACTTCCTGCGGCTCGAAGACGCCGGCCAGGCGCATGATGTCGGCCAGCTCGGGCAAGTCTTGCGGCACGGCGCCGGGCACCGACTGCGCCAGCGCGATCCGGTGCAGCAAGGTGCCCAGGTCTTGCAGCGCGCCGTTGTACGACAGGCTGCGGCTGGCCATCTCGTCGGCCACCGCCATCAGGTCGGCGCCATCTTGCCCCGCCAGGGCGTCGAGCAGGCGCACCAGATAGGATTGGTCGAGCGCGCCGAGCATGCCCTGCACCGCATCGAGCGTGACCTGGCCGGCCGCATAGGCGATCGCCTGGTCGGTGAGCGACAGCGCGTCGCGCATCGAGCCGTGCGCGCCTTGCGCCAGCAGGCGCAGCGCGGGCTGCTCGAAGCTCACGCCCTCCTGGCCCAGGATGTTCTCGAGGTGGCCGACGATATGACCCGGCGGCATTTGCTTGAGATTGAACTGGAGGCAGCGCGACAGCACCGTCACGGGAATCTTTTGCGGATCGGTGGTCGCCAGGATGAACTTGACGTGCGGCGGCGGTTCCTCGAGCGTCTTGAGCATCGCGTTGAACGCGTGGTTGGTGAGCATGTGCACCTCGTCGATCATATAGACCTTGAAGCGCGCATTGCTCGGCGCGTAGACCGCTTGTTCCAGCAGCTGGGCCATCTCGTCCACGCCGCGGTTGGACGCCGCGTCCATCTCGATATAGTCGACGAAGCGGCCGGCGTCGATCGCGCGGCAAGCCTCGCATTGCCCGCACGGCTCGGCGGTGATGCCGCCCTGCCCGTCCGGCCCGGTGCAATTGAGCGACTTGGCCAGGATGCGCGACAGGGTGGTCTTGCCGACCCCGCGCGTGCCCGTGAACAGATAGGCGTGGTGCAGCCGCTCCGTGCGCAAGGCATGGGTCAGCGCACGGACGACGTGCTCCTGGCCAACCAGCGTTTCGAAGTTCTTGGGACGGTATTTGCGGGCGAGGACTTGATAGGACATGCCACGATTTTACCGCAGATGGCGGTCGTCGCGAACAATCCGCGGGCAGGCTCTTGTGTAACCGGAATGAAAAACGGCGGCAATGGGCGTGCGAACGCCAATGCGATGCGACAACAGAAAGGGAATAGCAGAAAGGGAATTGCTGCGGAAGAGAGAAGATAAGAGGCGAGCCTGATCTGCGGCACTTGCGGTGAACGGCTTTGGCTGCTTCGTTCCCGACCTGACCAGGTAAACCATGCCACAATGCGCAGGGGCCCGCCAGCACCCATTATACCTGACCGCGAACGATTGGGGAAATATGGCCGGCGCCGCGGCGCCGGCCTTCTCGTGTCAGAGCCCCAACTGCCCCCAGATTTCATCCACCTTCTGCTTGACCGCAGGCGCCATCACGATCGGCGTGCCCCACTCGCGATTGGTTTCACCCGGCCATTTATTAGTGGCATCGATACCCATCTTGCTGCCCAGGCCGCTGATCGGCGAAGCGAAGTCGAGGTAATCGATCGGCGTGTTATCGACCATGACCGTGTCGCGGGTCGGATCGACGCGGGTCGTGATGGCCCAGATCACCTCTTTCCAGTCGCGCACATTGACGTCCTCGTCGACCACGACGATGAACTTGGTATACATGAACTGGCGCAGGAAACTCCAGACGCCGAACATCACCCGCTTGGCGTGGCCCGCATACTGCTTCTTCATCTGCACCACCGCCATGCGGTAGCTGCAGCCTTCCGGCGGCAGGTAGAAGTCGGTGATCTCGGTGAACTGCTTCTGCAGCAGCGGGATGAAGACTTCGTTCAGCGCCACGCCCAGCACGGCCGGCTCATCCGGCGGCTTGCCGGTATAGGTCGAGTGATAGATCGGATCGCGCCGCATCGTGATGCGGTCGATGGTAAACACCGGGAAACTGTCCTGTTCATTATAGTAGCCGGTGTGGTCGCCATACGGCCCCTCGAGCGCGTGCTCGAAGCCGGACGGGTGGTTCTCATCCGGGTAGATATGCCCTTCGAGCACGATCTCGGCGGAGGCAGGCACCATCAATTCGCTGCCGATCGCCTTGGTCAGCGAGGTGCGGCTGCCGCGCAGCAGGCCGGCGAACTGGTATTCGGACAGCGTGTCCGGCACCGGCGTCACGGCGCCCAGGATGGTGGCCGGGTCGGCGCCCAGCGCTACCGCGATCGGATACGGCTTGCCCGGATTGGCCAGCGCGTGCTCGCGGAAATCGAGCGCGCCGCCGCGGTGCGCCAGCCAGCGCATGATCACCTTGTTGGGCCCCAGCACCTGCTGGCGATAGATGCCCAGGTTCTGGCGTTTCTTGTTCGGGCCCTTGGTGATCACCAGACCCCAGGTGATCAGGGGCGCGACGTCGCCCGGCCAGCAGTGCTGGATCGGCAGGCGGCCGAGGTCGACGTCCTTGCCCTCCCACACGATTTCCTGGCAGGGAGCGCCTTTTACTTCTTTCGGCGCCATGTCCCATACGGCCTTGACGAGCGAACCCATGCCCATGATGTCCTTGAAACCCTTGGGCGGCTCGGGCTCTTTCAGGCGCGCCAGCACGTGGCCAATCTGGCGCAGCTCGCTCAGATCTTCCGCCCCCATGCCCAGCGCCACCCGCTTCGGGGTGCCGAACAGGTTGCCGAGGACGGGGATCGTGTGCCCGGTCGGTTGCCGGAACAGCAGCGCCGGACCTTCGGCGCGCAGGGTGCGGTCGCAGATCTCGGTCATTTCGAGGTTGGGCGATACCGGAATGTCAATATGTTTGAGCTCGCCCATGCGGTCGAGCTGGGCCAAAAAATCTCGCAAGTCTGTATATTTCATCAAGTTTTGTGCATTTCTTCGATTGCAGAACGTAAGTGAGAGGGTGGTGCCAAGTGATTGATTCGTCAAGTCTTTCCATTTGGAAGGCCGCCTCATCAGAACCAAAAGTTATAAGAGCCGAACGTGCTAGGGTTGACTTGATATAAGCTCCGCCCCTACAATCCGTCCTACTTGATGAGACGGCCTTACTTTTTTTGCCACAATTTTAGCCGTTCTCATGCATTCACGGGGTCGGGGCCCCATATGACATTTTAAGGAGTGTTTTCTCTTGGGCGTCTGCCCAAACCCCCGAGACAGTTGTTGAGCCACTGGTCCCTGCCCTACGGGTTAGCAGCCAGCTGAAGCAAAGCAATGACGGCGTTAGTCGGCCGCGTCGCGGCGACAAACGATTTTCTGATGCACGGCAAAACACATTCTGCGTTTCGCTTAGAGCGACACGACGGGATCTCTTTTGCCGCGACAAGGGGAAAATTCGATGTTTCATCGTTTTATCACGAGCGCAAGGCTCGTGCAATCCATGGCCAGCCAGCCAATCACGTGGTCTTCCGTGAGCAAAACGGCAAGCGGACTATTGAAAACCGCACGCACTACCCTGACCGTATTCGGTCTGACCGCAGTCGCCATGCTGGCGCTGCTGTACACCAATGACAGTTTCGCCAAACGCGTCTCTGAGATGCTGCATCCGCAGCCAGTCGTCGTTGCCGTGGCCGCACCGGTTGCGCCAGTCGCGCCGACGCCCAAGGCGGTGGTCGAGGCAGTGGCCGTCGAAACGACGCACCTGCGCGATTCGCACACGATGCTGGGCAATAGCAAGCAGCAGCAATACGTCACCAACTGGCTGTCCAAGCGTTATCGCGTGGCCGGCGACGCCGCCAATATGCTGGTCTCGACCGCCTACCTGACGGCGCACGAGCTGAAACTCGATCCGCTCCTGATCCTGGCGGTGATGGCGATCGAATCGGGCCTGAACCCGTTCGCCGAAAGCCCGATGGGCGCCAAGGGCCTGATGCAGGTCATGGCCAAGGTCCACCACGACAAGTTCGAGGACGTGGGCGGTCCGCAGGCAGCACTGAACCCGGTGGCCAACATCCGTGTCGGCGCCCTGATCCTGAAGGATTACGTCAAGCGCACCGGCTCGATCGAAGGCGGCCTGAAGACCTATGTCGGCGCGGCCGACCTGGAAACCGATTCGGGCTATGGCAACAAGGTGCTGGCCGAGTACAAGCTGCTGAAGAAGGTCTCGAAAGGCCAGAACGTCCCGGTGCGCACCCCGCGCATCTCGCCGGCGCCGGTGACCATCGTCGCCGCCAAGCAGCCTGAATCGGATACGGCCAAGCCGGAAGCGAAGCCGATGCAGGAAACCACCACCGCCTCCACCACCGGCGCGCAGGTGCCGAACGTCGAGCCGCTGGCCGGCCTGTAAGATCACGAGGGAAGTCCTTGGATGCCACCGCTGCGGCGGTGGCTTTTTTGCGTCTGTTCTATATAGATGTTGTTTCGGCTGCTCGGACGAATTGGGTTCCCGCCTGCGCGGGAACGACGTGTAATCTCTCCGCCCGAACACCACCAACGCGGCTTTGCACACGTACCCAAGCACGTCATTCCCGCGCAGGCGGGAATCCAATTCGCTGGCGGACCACCTACCAACGAAAAAGCCACCGGCTCGCGCACGGTGGCTTTTTCTCGTCAAGCTGGAAGCGAAACGATCAACGACGCTCGTTCGCCGCCACTTCGTCCGGCCGCATGCGCGAGGCCAATTTATCCAGCACGCCATTGACGTACTTGTGCCCGTCGATGCCGCCGAACGACTTGGTCAGCTCGACCGCCTCGTTGATCACGACGCGGTAGGGAATCTCGGGATGGTTCTTCAGCTCGTAGGCGCCCAGCAGCAGCACCGCGTGCTCGATCGGCGACAGCTCGGTGATCGCGCGGTCGATCAGCGGAGCGATCGACTCGCGCAGCTCGACCGAGGTGCTGATCGCGCCATTGAGCAGCGCCGAGAAGAACTCGCTGTCGGCCTTGTCGAAGCCGTGGGCGCCGCGGATATTGGTCGAGACCACCCGCGCCGATTCATTGTTCAGCAGCCATTGGTACAGACCCTGGAGCGCGAACTCGCGCGCGCGGTGGCGCGGCGTGCGGTTCTTGCTCGGGTTGGCGTGCGTACTCTTGTCAGTCATTGTTTTCTTGCCTTTACTGTTATTCGTCCTCTGGCACCAGCTCGTCCAGCGCCATCAGGAGATTGGCCATCTCGACCGCGACGCGTGCGGCGTCGCCGCCCTTCTCGGCCATGCGGACCTCGGCCTGCTCGTCGGTCTCGGTGGTCAGGATCGCGTTGGCGATCGGGATGCCGTAGTCGAGGCCGATGCGGGTGATGCCGGCGCCCGATTCGTTCGACACCAGCTCGAAGTGGTAGGTTTCGCCGCGGATCACCGCGCCCAGGGCGATCAGCGCGTCGAACTGTTCGGTCACGGCCATGCGCTGCAGCGCCAGCGGCACTTCGAGCGCGCCCGGCACGGTCACGTGCAGGATGTCTTCGTCGGCCACGCCCAGGCGCTTGAGTTCGGCCAGGCAGGACGACAGCAGGCCGTGGCCGACGTCGGCGTTGAAACGGGCCTGCACGATACCGATACGCAGGTCTTCGCCCTGCAGATTGCTTTCAAAAGTTCCTACCGTCATGGCTGACCTCTTCTTGTTGATTGGTTGATTGTTCAGGCGTCAAGGCGCGGCACGTAGCCGGTGACTTCCAGGTCGAAACCGGTCATCGACGGCATCTTGCGCGGATTGGCCAGCAGCTGCATCTTGCCCACGCCTAGGGCGCGCAGGATCTGGGCGCCGATGCCGTAGGTGCGCAAGTCCATCGACGCGGCGCGGGCGCCGGCGCGGCTGGCCTTGCCGTCCTGCGGCGCCAGCTGGGCGAACAATTGATCTGCGCTTTCGCCGCAATTGAGCAGCACGATCACGCCGGCGTCGCTGGCCTTGATCGTCTTCATGGCCGAGGCCATGTCCCACGAGTGGGTGGTGGCGCGGTTCTCGAGCAGGTCGAGGATCGACACCGGCTGGTGCACGCGCACCAGCGCCTCTTTCTCGGGCGACAGCTCGCCGTGGACCAGGGCCAGGTGGGCCGAGCCGCTCGGGGCGTCGCGGAAGGCGACCAGCTGGAACTCGCCGGCCTCGGTCGACAGCGTGCGCTCGGCCACGCGCTCGACCAGGCATTCGTTCTGGCTGCGGTAGTGGATCAGGTCGGCGATGGTGCCGATCTTGAGGTTGTGCTCCCTGGCGAACTCGATCAGGTCGGGCAGGCGCGCCATGGTGCCGTCTTCCTTGATGATCTCGCAGATCACCGAGGCCGGGGTCAGGCCCGCCATCTGCGTCAGGTCGCACCCCGCTTCGGTATGCCCGGCGCGCATCAGGACGCCGCCCTTCTGGGCGCGCAGCGGGAAGATGTGGCCCGGCTGCACCAGGTCGTCCGGCGTCGTCCCCTTGTTCACCGCCACCTGGATGGTGCGCGCGCGGTCGGCCGCCGAGATGCCGGTGGTGACGCCTTCGGCCGCTTCGATCGACACGGTGAAATTGGTGCCGAACGAGGTGCCGTTACGCGAGGTCATCATCGGCAGGGCCAGGCGGTCGCAGATTTCCTCGGACAGGGTCAGGCAGACCAGGCCGCGTGCGTGACGGATCATGAAGTTGATCGCCTCGGGCGTGACGAAGTCGGCGGCAAGCACGAGGTCGCCTTCGTTCTCGCGATCTTCCTCGTCGACCAGGATGACCATGCGGCCGGCGCGCAGTTCGGCAACGATGTCCTCGGTGCTGGAAATAGACATACGGGATTCCTTGAAACGGGGGTGTTATGCGTAATCCGCTATTTTAATGGATTTACAGGCTTTCAACCGCATTGTCGGCCCCTGCCTGTTCCCAAATCGCCAGCGCGACGCCCCGACCTCGCCGGCCGATGTTACTTTTAAGCAACATCTAGTGATTTTGCGGATTTAAATTGTTAAGCTCGATGTTTTCACGTGCAACATCGTACCGTGCCCACGCCCAACTGGATTATTATTAAGACATCTTTGCCGTACCCATCCAGAGGGTGCGTCCCATTTTTCGGAGTTGCCATGCCGGTAGTCCTCCCCGTCAGCCATCCTGGCGCCGCTCCATGCGGAGGGCGGCGCTGATGGCCACGATCCTGATCGTCGACGACCGGCCGAGCAACCGCAGCTATCTCGCGGCCCTCCTCGGGTACACCGAACACCGGATCCTCGAGGCCGAGGACGGCGCCCGCGCGCTCGCCATCACGCGCGCCGAGCGCCCCGACCTGATCATCACCGACATCCTGATGCCGACCATGGACGGCTACGAATTCGTCCAGCAGCTGCGCGCCGATCCCGCCTTGCGCGCGACCCGCGTCATCTTCTTCTCGGCCGTCTATTCGGAGCGCGAGACGATGGCCATGGCGGCGCGCTGCGGCGTGACCACGGTGTTGGGCAAGCCTTCCGAGCCGCAGCGCATCCTCGCGGCGGTGGCGGCCGAGCTGGGCGTGGCGCACGGCGCGCCGGCGCCGGCGCTGCCGTCAAAGCACGATCGCGACCTGCCGTTCGACCTGTGCGCGCGCCTGTCCGAGCTGGAACGCATGTGCATGATGCTGGTGGGCGAGCGCCGCGTCGAGGCCCTGGCCGATGCCTTCGTCGACGCCGCGCGGCGCGTGCTGGACGCCGATTGCGTCGCCCTGTGCCTGCTGGCCAGCACCGAACGCACCGTGCGCCACATGGCCACCCATGGCGTCGAAGGCGGCCTGCTCGAGGCCTACGCGCTGAACGAGCAAGACCTGCCCGGCGTGCTGCTGCGCGCGCGCGCCCCGCTGCGGCTTGACGGCGACGACGCCCTGCTGACCACCCTGCCCCAGCACCACCCCGAAGTCGGCCACCTGCTCGGCCTGCAAGTGCACGACCTGCAGCATCCGCTTGGCTGGCTGTATTGCACCCGCCGGGTCGGCGCGGCGCCGTTCTCGGACGAAGAGGAGCGCTGGGCCACGGCCCTGGCGGCCCAGCTGGCGGTGGCCTACGAAAACCTGAACCTGTACGAGGTCGTGCAGCGCCACGCCGCCCAGCTGCAACTCGAGGCGCTGGCGCGCGCCGACGCCGACGCCGCGCTGCGCGACAGCGAGCACCGGCTGGAACTGGCGCGCCAGGTGTTCGACAGCACGCAAGAGGCGATCCTGATGACCGACGCCGACGCCAACATCGTCGCCGCCAACCCGGCCTTCGAAGAGATCACCGGCTACCGCGAGGCCGAGGTGATGGGCCAGAACCCCAGGCTCATGAAATCGGGACGCCACGACGACGCCTTCTACGCCGGCATGTGGAACTGCCTGGAGCACGACGGCCAATGGCGCGGCGAGATCTGGAACCGGCGCAAGAACGGCGAGATCTACCCCGCCAGCATGAGCATCAGCGCGGTCCATGACGAGCAGGGCCGGCGCACCGCCTACGTCTCGGTGTCGACCGACCTGTCGGCGCTGAAGGCCGCCCATCACCAGCTCGATTTCCTGTCGAACCACGATGCGCTCACCCTGCTGCCGAACCGCTCGCTGTTCAACGACCGCATGCAGCAGGCGCTGGCCGCCGCGCGCCAGGATGCCAGCCAAGTGGCGCTGCTGCTGTTCAACGTCGACCGCCTGTCGCGCATCAACGACAGCCTGGGCCACGCGGCCGGCGACGCCGTGCTGCGCGAGGTGGCGCGCCGCGCCGGAGAAGTGGCCGGCCCGACCGAGACCGTGGCGCGCCTGTCGGGCGACGAATTCGTGCTGCTGCTGACGGGCTTCGACGACACCGACGACGTGATTTATTGCGCCCGGCGCCTGATGGAAGCGGTGTCCCAGCCGCTGCTGGTCGGCGAACACGACGTGGTGGTCACCGGCAGCATCGGGATCAGCGTCTATCCGCGCGACGGCGACGTCCCCGGCGACCTGCTCAAGGCGGCCGACGCCGCGCTGGCCCACGTGAAGGAGTCGGGCCGCAACGGCTTCCGGTTCTTCAAGGGCGAGATGAACGCCGAGGCGCTGCGCTGGCTGGCGCTGGAGACGCGCCTGCGGCGCGCGATCGAGCGCGACGAATTGTCGCTGCACTATCAGCCGCAGGTCTCGCGTCTGGATGGCCGCGTGGTCGGCATGGAAGCGCTGCTGCGCTGGCGCAGCGAAGAGATCGGGCCGGTGTCGCCGGCCGACTTCATTCCGCTGGCCGAAGACACCGGCCTGATCCACCCGATCGGCGAATGGGTGATCCGCCAGGCCTGTTTCCAGAACAAGGCCTGGCAAAACGCCGGCCTGGCGCCGGTGCGGGTGGCGGTCAACGTCTCGGCCAGCCAGTTCAAGGCCGGCAGCGTAGCCCAGGTGGTGCGCACCGCCCTGCACGACAGCGGTCTCGAAGCGCAATGGCTCGAGGTCGAGCTGACCGAAAGCGTGATGCTGGGCGACAGCGCGGCGGCCGAGGCCCAGATGGCCGAGCTGCGCGCGCTGGGGGTCTCGCTGTCGCTGGACGACTTCGGGACCGGCTACTCGTCGCTCGGCTACCTGTCGCGCTTCCCGCTCGACAAACTCAAGATCGACCAGACGTTCGTGCGCAACATCGCCACCGAACAGCGCAGCGCCGCCATCGCCCAGGCCACGATCGCCCTGGCCCAGGGCCTGTCGCTGGCGGTGGTGGCCGAAGGCGTGGAAACGGTCGGCCAGCGCGATTTCCTCGGCTCCCTCGGCTGTGACGTCCTGCAGGGCTACCTGTACGGGCGGCCGGTGCCGGCCTTCGAGATGGCCGAGCTGCTGGCCAAAGGACGGGTCGTGCTGTGAACCGGCGACGATGTTTAGGGCAGTCTTAAGCCCATCCGTGCCTGCCTGTGCGCCATGTAGAATGCAATAAACAAGTCACCCAGGAACCATTGAATGAGCAACAACTTCGTACGCGGCCTGCCGTCGATGGCGCTGGCC
This sequence comes from Massilia sp. UYP32, assembly GCF_050434365.1. Lineage (NCBI taxonomy): Bacteria > Pseudomonadati > Pseudomonadota > Betaproteobacteria > Burkholderiales > Oxalobacteraceae > Massilia > Massilia sp. UYP32. The sequence goes on along the minus strand of NZ_JBNDIK010000024.1, from coordinate 37,942 downwards.
GCGGTCCTGGGCCTGTCCCCGCTGGCGCATGGCGCGCCGCAGGCAGGCCAGGCGCCGGCGCCGCAGGCAGCGCAGGCGCCTGCGCTGCAGATGGAATCGCCCATCCCGGTCGGCCCGCAAGTCAAGGTCGGAAAGCTGGACAATGGCCTCACCTACTACATCCAGCGCAATGCGCGCCCTGAACGCAAGCTCGAACTGCGCCTGGTGGTCAAGGCCGGTTCCATCCTCGAGGATGAAGACCAGCGCGGCCTGGCCCACTTCGTCGAGCACATGGCCTTCAACGGCACCACCAATTTCCGCAAGCACGAGCTGGTGTCCTATCTGCAGTCGATCGGCGTGGGCTTCGGCGCCGACCTGAACGCGTACACCTCGTTCGACGAAACCGTCTATATCCTCCCGATCCCGACCGACAAGCCGGAACACGTGAGCAAGGCTTTCCAGGTGCTGGAAGACTGGGCCCATGGCGTGCGCTTCGATGCCGACGCCATCGAAAAGGAGCGCGGCATCGTGCTCGAAGAGCTGCGCCTCGGCAAAGGCGCCTCGGACCGCATGGGCAAGCAGATCTATCCGCGCCTGTTCAACGGCTCGAAATATGCCGAACGGCTGCCGATCGGGCGCGAAGACGTATTAAGAAATTTTAAACCCGATGCCTTGACCCGCTTCTACCGCGACTGGTACCGCCCCGACCTGATGGCGGTGGTGGTGGTCGGCGACGTCGACCCGGCGCGCGCCGAGAAGCTCGTCAAACAGCATTTCGCGCATCTGAAGAACCCGGCCAATCCGCGGCCACGCGACTACGCCGCGATTCCGGCGCGCGCCGACACCGAGGCGCTGGTCGTCACCGACCCGGAAGCCAATGGCAACGCGGTGCTGATCCGCTACCCGGTGCAGCCGGTGCGCGAGCTGGGCACCATCGGCGCCTACCGCGACGAACTGGTGCAATCGCTGTTCGGCACCATGCTCAACCAGCGCCTGGCCGAACTGGCGCAGCTGCCCGACGCGCCCTACCTGGGCGCGAGCAGCTCGCTCGGCAAGCTGACGCCGCGCTATCACTCCTATAATTCGTCGGCCGCCATCGGCCCGCGCGGCGCCCTGCCGGCCATCACCGCCCTGGTCCAGGAAAACGAGCGCGCGCGCCAGCACGGCTTCGGCGAGCAGGAGCTGGAGCGCGCCAAGAAGAACCTGATGCGCACCTACGAGCAGGCATGGAACGAGCGCGCCAAGAGCGACTCAGCGACCTACGCCGCCGAATACATCCGCAACTTCCTGCAGGACGAGGCGATCCCCGGCATCGACACCGAGTGGCGCTACGTGCAGCAGCTGGTGCCCGGCATTTCGCTCGCCGAGATGAACGACTACGCGCGGCGCACCATTCCGGCGGATTCCGGCAAGCTGGTGCTGTACACGGGCGTGAGCAAAGGGGACAATCAACCCGACGCGCCGACCGGTGCGCAGCTGCTGGCCGCCGTCAGCGAGGCCGCGCGCACGCCGGTTGAACGGCACGACGAGAAACTGCTGGCGACGCGCCTGATGGAGCGCCCGGCGCAGCCTGGAAAGATCACCGCCGAGGAACACGACAAGGCGCTGGGCCTGACCCGCCTGACCCTGTCCAACGGCGTGAAAGTCATCCTCAAGCCGACCGACTTCCGCAACGACCAGGTGATGCTGAGCGCCGCCCGTCCCGGCGGCCAGAGCCTGTTCCCCGACGGCGACATCCTCAATGCGCGCTTCTCGAACGCGATCGTGGCCAGCATGGGCGTGAAGGACTTTACTCCGCTCGACATGCGCAAGATCCTGGCCGGCAAGGCGGCCGGCGTGACCGTGGGGCTGGGGAGTTACACCGACGTGATCGCGGGCGCTTCGGGCGCCACCGACATCGAGACCATGCTGCAGCTCTTGTGGCTGAAGTTCGCCGGCGTGCGCCGCGACGAAGGCCTGTTCCACGCCTATATCGACAAGCAGGCCGAGATCGCGCGCAACCAGAGCGGCCTGCCGGGACGCTACTTCAACGACGCGCTGGTCGCGGCCCTGTACAACAATCACCCGCGCGCGCCGCGCACGCTCGATGCCGAGGAATACGCCAAGATCGACCTGGATCGCAGCATCGACATCTTCCGCCAGCGCTTCTCGAGCGCCAAGGACCTGACCTTCATCCTGGTCGGCAGCTTCGACGAGCGCCAGATCCGGCCGCTGCTGGCGACCTATCTCGGCACCCTGCCGACGCCGGACATCCCGGTCGCCTACCGCGACGTGGGCCTGCGCCCGGCCACCGGCATCGTGAAACGCGAGGTGCGCAGCGGCTCCGAGCCGAAGAGCAGCATCGCACTCAACTTCACCGGCCAGGCCGAATTCTCCGAAGCCGAGCAGCTGCGCCTGTCGGCGCTGATCGAAGTGACCAATCTGCGCATCATCGAGGTGCTGCGCGAAAAGATGGCGATGATCTACGGCGGCGGCGCCAGCGGCACCTTGAGCAAGATCCCTTACGGGAACTACTCGGTCGGCATCAGCCTGCCGACCGGACCGGAAAACGTGGACAAGGTGATCGCCGCGACCTTCGCCGAGATCGCGCGCCTGCAGCAGGACGGTCCGGACGCGGCGGAGCTGGACAAGGTCAAGACCGGCTGGATCCAGAATCACCGCCGCTCGCTGCGCGAGAACGGCTACTGGGTGGCGAACCTGCAGTCGGCGTTGACCGAGGGCACCGATCCGGCCTCGATCCTCTCCGTGGAAAAACAGGTGCAGGCCTTGACCGCGAACGACATAAAGATGGCCGCGCGGCGCTATTTCGACACCAGGAACTATGTGCAGGTGGTGCTCAATCCGGAGACGCAGGCGGCGGCCAAGGTAGCCAAGGCAGGAACAACGCGCGCTGCGGGAAGCTGACGACGCGCCATCCCATCCACCGATTGCCAGTGGCGATTGACATCGGCCTCTGATCTACTTGATAATAATTCTCATTATCAAGTAGATCGGAGCCGTTCGTGCAGTTCTCGCAGACCTTCCCTTTCCCGCGTCATCCACTCGCAGCGTTCATTCCACTCGTCTTGCTGGCGTTCGCCGCCCAGGCCCAGCCGGCCGATGGCGACGGCGCCGTGGTCGTCATCGCCGCCTCCCGCTCCAACGTCGAAGTCGACAAGGCGCCGCAGACGGTGGTCGTGATCCGCAAGGAAGACATCGCGCGCCAGCTGACCATCTCCACCAACACGTCCGACGTCCTCAGCAACCTGCTGCCCTCGTACACGCCCAGCCGCGGCAAGATGAACGGCTCGGGCGAGACGCTGCGCGGGCGCACCCCACTGATCCTGGTCGACGGCGTGCCGCAATCGAATCCGGTGCGACCTACCGGACGCGAGGCCCACACCATCGACTATGCGATGGTCGACCGCATCGAGATCGTCCAGGGCCCGAACGCCATCAACGGCCTCGGCGCGACCGGCGGCACCATCAACATCATCACGCGCCGCCCTGCTCCGGGCAGCTTCAACCAGCACGTCGACGTGCAGGTGACGACGCCAACGTCTGACGTGAACGGCGACCTGCTCGGCTACAAGACCACCTACCGGCTCGACGGCCGAGGGGACAAGCTCGAATACCTGTTCTCGGTCGGCTACGAGGACCAGGGGCTGTACCTGGACGGCGCCGGCCGTTCGATCGGCGTCGACGTGACCCAGGGCGACCTGATGGATTCGCGCAGCTACGACGTGCTGGCCAAGATCGGCTACCGGCCGGACGAACACCAGCGCCTGCAGTTCTCGGTCAACCGCTACCGGATCAAGTCGAAGGCCAGCTACCTCGGCGTGCCGGGCGACCGCGCGCGCAGCATTCCATCCACTTCGATCGAAGGCACGCCGCCGGGCACGCCGGCCTGGAACGACGTCTGGACCACCAGCGCCAGCTACACCCACACCAGCCTGGCCGGCATGGAACTGTCGGCGATGGCCTACAGCCAGGAATTCGTCGGCCTGTTCGGCGCCGACAACTCGGCCACCTTCCAGGACGTGACGATCGCGCCGCGCGGCACCCTGTACGACCAGTCGCGTTCGGTCGCCTCGAAGTACGGTAGCAAGGTCGGCCTGACGAGAGAGGGACTGCTGGACGGACGCCTGAAGCTCACCTTCGGCTTCGACACCCTGGTCGACGAGGGCAAGCAGGACATGTACGGCACCAAGCGCACCTTCGTTCCTGAGTCAAAGTACCGCAACCTGTCGCTGTTCACCCAGGGCGAATTCAAGCTGCTCGATAACCTGACGCTGCACGCCGGCGCGCGGCGCGAGAACGCCGACCTCGAAGTGGACAGCTACCGCACGCTGGCCGCCTACAACAACACCTTCGTCGAAGGCGGCAAGATCAAGTTCAACGAAACGCTGCTCAATGCGGGCCTGGTGCTGGAGCCGCTCAAGGACGTCACCCTGTATGCCAATTACTCGGAAGGCTTCGGCCTGCCGGACATCGGTCGCACGCTCCGCTCGATCAACACGCCGGGCCAGAGCATCGGCAGCCTGCGCAACCTGGAGCCGATCCTGACCGACGGCGTGGAAGCCGGCACCCGCGTGCGCAAGGGCGACTGGGAATTCGACGCCAGTTATTATCGTTCCGATTCCGACTTCGGCGCCCGCGTCGTCTCGGTCGGCGGCGTGTTCATGATGGCGCGCGAAAAGACGCGGCTGGAAGGCGTCGAGGCCAAGATCGCGCACCGCTTCAACGCCATCCACCGCGCCAGCCTGTCGTATGCGCGCACCAAGGGCCGCTACGACAGCGATAACGACGGCAGCCTGGACGCGAAGCTCGATGGCCTGAACGTGGCGCCGGACCGCGTGCTGGCCAGCTGGAGCGCGAACTGGACCGACCGCCTGTCGTCGCTGGTGCAGGCCCAGCATGCGTTCTCGCAGGACTTCGACGAGCCGGCGAAGCGCTTCTCGGGATACACGCTGGTCGATGCGGCCCTGAGCTACAAGCTCGCCAAGGGCGACCTGCGCTTCGGCGTCGCCAACCTGCTCGACAAGGACTACATCACGTATTACTCGCAGAGCGCGCTGGTCGAGCCGTCGCGCTACTTCGCCGGCCGTGGACGCACCGTGACCGTCGGTTATGCGCTCGGCTTCTGAACGCGGACTCAGGATCGCCGGCGCGGTGGCGGGTGGCTACCTGCTCACCGCCCTGACGGTGATCGCGGCCGGCGCCGTGCTGGCGCGCTTCGGGATGGCGCGCTCGGAAGCCGTCGCGCTGTCGTCGATGCTGGGTTTCGTGTTCTATCTCGCGCTGCTGGTGTGGGCCTTCACCGTGCGCAGCATCGCGCGGCAACTGGCCGTTCTGGCGGCGGGTGCGGTCATGATGGCCGCCGTGATCCACCTGGCGGGCTAGGAAGCCAATATGAAAGACACCTTCCGCAAATCGATGGCGTGGCTGCATACCTGGGCCGGCGTCGTTCTGGGCAGCGTGCTGTTCGCCGTGTTCTGGATGGGCACCCTGAGCGTGTTCGACCGCGAGATCGACCGCTGGATGATGCCGGCCACGCGGCTCGCGCCCGCAACCGCGCCCATATCGCTCGACGCCGTCGCGCGCGCCGTGCTGCCGGAGGTTCCCGCCGGCGCCAGCCAGTGGCGGGTCGACCTGCCGACCCAGCGCACCCCGGTGCTGCGCTTCACCTACAAGGCGGCGGATGAGGAACCGGCGCCGCGCCAGCTGGACCCGCAGCGGCTCGCCTTCCTCCCTGAGCAAGGCACGCTGGGCGGCAGTGGCTTCTTTTTCCCCTTCCACTACGGCCTGCACCTGCAGTGGCTGGAGATCGGCAAGTGGATCGTCGGCGTGGCGGCGATGGGCATGCTGCTGTTGCTGGTATCGGGGGTGATCATCCATCGCAAGATCTTCAGCCAGTTCTTCACCTTCCGGCCGCGCAAATCCCTGCAGCGCAGCAGCCTCGATCTGCACAACCTGGTCGGCGTGCTGGGCCTGCCCTTCCACTTCATCATCACACTGTCCGGCATGGTCATCTTCATGATGATTTATTTTCCCCAGGCGTACACCGGCGCCTATGGCGAAGGCAAGGCGGCCAAGGCCGCGTTCTTTGCCGATGCCTACGGCAAGTACAGCCGGCCCAGGGCCAACGCGCCCGGCCCCCTGGCCTCGCTCGATACGATGGCCGACGTCGCGCGGCGCGAATGGGGCGGCGCGCAGCCAGAATCTCAGCCATATTTCGTGCGGGTCTGGCACCCGGGCGACGCCAACAGCTACGTCGAGCTGCGCCGCTCCTACGCGCGCGAGGTCACGATGAACGTGGACCAGATGTTCTTCGACGCGGCCAGCGGCGAGGTGCTGCACCGCTTCCAGGCGGCGCCCGTGATGTCGGCCCAGCGCTTCATCTCGGGCATCCACTTCATCCAGTTCGAGCACTGGACCTTGCGCTGGCTGTACTTCCTGGCCGGGCTGGCCGGCTGCGTGCTGATCGCCACCGGCTTCTTGTTCTGGCTCGAGGCGCGCCGCGCGCGCCATGCCGCGAAGGGGCTGGCCGGGGTGCGCGCGGTGGAAGGTTTGACGGTCGGCAGCGTGACCGGGATCGTCATCGCGACGCTCGCCTTCCTGGCGGCGAATCGCCTGCTGCCGGATGGGCAGCAGCGCGCCGCGCTGGAGGTCTGGACGTTTTATCTCGCCTGGCTGGCCAGCTTCGCCCACGCCTGGTGGCGCGGCAAGGCGGCGTGGCGCGAACAGGCCTGGACTGCCTGCCTGCTCGCCGTCGCCTGCGTGCTGCTCAACGCGGCGACGACAGGCGACCATGTCGCCAGGGCGCTCGCGGACGGGAAATGGTCAGTGGCCGGCGTGGACCTGATGTTGCTGGCGCTGGCACTGCTGGCGGCATGGAGCGCGCGCCGGCTGGCCGGCAAGCCGGCCCAGGCCCGCGTGCCGGGGGCGGAGGCGCGGTCATGAGCATGGCCTTCAACGCGACGCTGCTGCTGTCCGCCTGCCTGGCGAGCTACGCCGGTTTCGCCTGCCTGGCGCTGGCGATGCAGGAACACTGGGAACGGATGGGATGGCGGCGCGACGGCTCTGCGGCGCCGCGCTGGCTGCGCCGCGCCGGCCCGTGCCTGCTGCTGCTGGCCTACGGCCTGTGCGTCTGGCGTGACGGTGCCAGCTTCGGCAGCCTGTTGTGGATCGTGCTGATCTCGGCGGCGTCGATCGCCGTCGCCTTCACCATCACCTGGCGCACTGCAGGCCGCTAGTGCGTCAGCGCGCGGCCGACAGCATGCGCTCGACGTAGCGCGCGATTATGTTCAATAGTGTCACAACCCGCATGGTTGCCGCTTTCTACACGGTCTCTTCTTGAAATACCGTCAAATATACCGTAGCCGGCTAAGCCGGGATGAAGCGGCGTCGGTCAACCCTTACGGTGAGCTCGGTAACACTACCTTCACGAGTAATAGAAGACCCTAAAATCAAGCTGAGTTGAGTCCGCTGCCCCCTCGATCTCTCCCTCGAGAACGTTCTTTGGCTTGAGCAGATTGCAGAACCGAAGGTGTTCAAGCGAGCGGTACGAATCGATCAGAATGGATGCAAAAAATCGTACAGTGGAAACGACTGCGCGGTCGGTTAGCGCCAGCAGTTCGACTAATGCCGTGTCTAACATTGTATCAAGGAGTTGACGCAGATTCTGCAAGGCTCCTAGAGCCCTACCTCCTGTGCGCGTGGGCAGAGCAACAGCCTGCCTGCTGAACAGAGCGGCATATTGCAGTCTGTATGTTCCGCAAGCCGCGATGATGGCGGGAAATCCGATTGCGTAAGATATTGCAACTATTGCATGTCGCTCTTACGGAAATAAGCGGAGTCCGAATATATGCTCAGTTGCGTATTTTCTAACACTGCAGTTCACGCCGCTGTAGGAGCCGCCCCAGGCGCCGATTTCGGCGTACAAAGCTAACCGACACAGCACTTGCGATCAAAAACATCGCCCTGGCCGTTTAAATCGTTCCCTGCCATCATCGTTGCACTGTGATGACGTCGAGACGGTGAGAAAGCCGAAAAGTCATGGGTCCCTCGCATGAAAAATACTCCCCATACAAAGTTAATAAGTTGACAAAATGTCTAGTTTTTATGGGAAAATACAGTTGCCGAACCACGCTCGTAGTATTCGCCGTGTTCAGCAACGCTTATCGGCGGCAGCCAATTCGCTTTAGAAATACGCGCTTTGCAGCGTCACTCGAAGCAATCCCCTCCTGAATCTTTCGCCATCCTTAAGGGGAAGGTGCAGCCGCGCATATCCCAACCTACCGCATGGAGTCACTATGACCGCAGTTATCCCTACCATCGTCACGTCTTCGACAGCTGGATTTCAGCCAGCGTTCAAACCTGTCACGACGAAAGACCGGCACATTTGCTCACTTGCCGCCATCGCTACAATCGCTTCGACCAATATCGAGGACGTCTGGAAAAGGGCCGAAGAGCTCGGCCTTCCAAAAGTTGGTCCCTTCTACCATCTTATCGACGAACACCTAATTACTGCGCTGTTTGCAAAGTACTCATGGGTTGCAACCGTATGGAAGGAAAGCGAGAAGCCTTCGCAGTTGCCTGACTTGTGCATTGCTCTGGTCGATTACGACGCAGACTGGGAAGTTGGACGCTATGTCGTTTTCCATCGCGCAAAATGCAGTCACGACGAAAAAACCGTCGAATACATCATTGACCCAACGGCCATCCGTCAAGAGCTGGTCATTAGGACGGACATCACCACACTAGCCCCGGCCTGGTATATCGGGGTTCATCCGATGAATAAGACGTCGAGCCCTGGGAAGAAGTGATGTAGTCGATCAACTGTTTACATACCACTCGTTTGAGAATGGGTCATATCTAGTCGCCTGGTACGCTCCCAGGAGGCGCCCCGCTGACCAGATCCCTGATCGTTACTCCTAGCGCTACTGCAATCCGCTCCATATTGCAGATCGTAATGTTCCTCACCCCTCGCTCAACGGATGAAATGTAGCTCGATTCTAGCTGAGCGAGATCAGCAAGCTGTTGCTGGGTGTAGCCGCGTAGCTTACGCGTTCGTCTAACGTTTGCCGCGAAGATGAGCTGAGCGCGGCCAAGGGGCTGTTGTCGAGTTTCCACAGGGCGTAGATTCGTGCCTGGGAAGTTCTGAGACCAGAACTTATAAGTTCTATTTTCATAAACGCCATGCAATAATCTGAACTTATAAGTTCACCACATCTGTTCTACTTCATCATCGGAGTTCATCTTGATTAAAATCACCCGATCAACAGTCAGTCCCCTCACAAGGGCTATCGCATCTTTGCTGCTTCCTCTCACACTAGTAACGCTTACTACAGGCTGCTCGTCAAAGCCAGACGCGTCAGACGTTGAGCCATATGTCATCGCCGATTTAGGCGCTTGTGCTCTCTGGAAAATTTCTGATGTGAGCAAAGCCGATGGCGTAGCTGAAAATGACAGTTATCGCGTTGACTTCACGGCGATGCTTACACTGAAAGACAGTCCCGAGAAAGCTTGGGAGGACTCAACGCAGCCGAGGTCAGTCGCATCGACACAGGCATGTAACATTTACTGGGTCGTCCTCCTGAACAAGGGGGGAGCAGTTGCCATTCCTGAGCCCCGGTTGCCTGGGCTGTCGCTGTCTAAGCAGTATAAAGTTGCGGGTTCTGCTGTGATGGTTAAATCCGAGAAGGGGTGGCAGCTCGCCCAGGAGATCGGCGGCCTAACATTTGAGCCAATCATGTAAAAAGCAGCACACTTCTCTCAGCAAGTGTTGCCGTCGCAGCGCCTGCTGCGCCCTCCTCAAGTTCGCGGTTAGCGGACATGTAGTTCCTCAATTCCCGCCGTAGTCCATCGCGGCAAATTCTGCACGAAATTCTCTTATAACCGAGGACCACTGGCGGCACAGCCAGTGGCCTCTGTACGTCTGTACGTTTGCAAAATTCTAGGAAAATCATGGACAAAACCCTTCAAGTTCAGAACATAGTGCTGCGCAACTCACCGCTGTTTCCACTAGGCACCGTAGTTGCAACGCCGGGCGCACTCGACCTGCTAGATCGAGTCGGGATGAACGCCACCACATACCTTACGCGACACCAATGCGGAGACTTCGGAGCCCTTTCGTCAGCCGATGTTCAAGAGAACTATTTTGCAGTCGGTCGTCGGTTAAGGATCTTTTCCGCATACGAGATAGGCAGTGAGAGTCTCTGGATAATTTCCGAGGCGGATCGTTCTGCAACAACTTTGTTGTTACCGTCGGAGTACTGAGCATGGCTGCACGACGACAAGTACCCGATTCCGCTCAGGCCGCGAGCGTAGTACCGCAGGCCGCGCCGTCACGGCTTGTAGCTAGCTTTTCAGCCGCCGCGCAATCAAACGCGACTACGCGCTCGTATGACGCAGACATTCGACACTTCAAGCAACATGGCGGCACGATACCAGCCACGCCAGCAGCGACCGCAGACTATCTTGCCAACTTCGCGAGCAGTCTGTCAGTCGCCACTCTTCAGCATCGCCTCATCGCGATTCACCGCGCGCACGTCGACGCCGGCCTGCCTTCACCAGTAAAAGACCAGCTGGTTAAACGGACAATGCAAGGCATTCGTCGCACGCTGGGGGTGAGTCAGCGACGCGTGACCGCTCTAGTAAAAGAAGATCTGCTGGAAATGATTGTGCACATCGAATGCCAGCCGCCGATGAGAGCCGCACGTGATAAAGCTTTGCTGCTTCTTGGCTTCTCAGGCGCATTCCGTCGGTCAGAGCTGGTTGCTCTAAGAACTGACGACATCGCCAGGTACGACAACGGGATTGAGCTAACTATACGACGGTCCAAGACCGACCAGGAGGGTCAAGGTCGAACTGTGTTTATACCCTACGCACGAGGCAAACGCTGCCCAGTAAAAGCGTTAGACGAATGGCTGGTCATCTCATGTATCGCTTCAGGGCCTCTCTTCGTACGTCTGAGTCGACATGACCGTATCGCAGGAGAACAGGCGCTTACTCCTCAAACAGTCGCTCTTCTGGTCAAGTTGTATGTCAAGAAGATGCGCGGTGAGGACGCTGCCAGACACGTGGCGGGACACAGTTTGAGAGCGGGCTATTGTACCGAGGCAGCAATCGCAGGACTCCAGCCATATCAGATACGAGAACAAACTGGTCATCGGTCAGATGTGACGCTGGCACGGTATATCAGACCAGTAAATAAACGGAAAATCCCAAGCCTTCTCTAGCTGCTAAAACTCAATCATGATAGTTCGCTTCCGACCCAGGCTGTGTAAAAACGCTAGATCCTCATGTTTTCAGGGGTCTCTTTAACCACTCCCGACCTTGAGAAACCGGCGTAGCGGCCGTTCTGAGAGGTCGGGCGTCGCCAGCGTGCTGTCTATTCGCGTTTTTACACAGCCTGGGCCCGAAGCGGCCATTCACGCTTGAGGAAAACGTGGATCGAACCCGTGCAGCTTGTTACTCAACGCGTCACATCCGCCTTCAAGTTATTATTGAATTGCTATTTTTCGATCCACGCCACAGAAGTCCGCTAACACCCCGATAACCCCTTGGCATGTTGCTACAAGAGCGCTGGGTTTTGATACCGTCGGCGCAAATGCTGCGGCTTCGAGCTGTAACGCGATATCGAAGAAGCCGGATGTATTCTTCGCAAAAAAGTCAGCGAGGATCTCTGCTTTAATCTGAGACGACTCATACTCGATCTCCTGTTGCACGGTCTTTGCCAAGCCTGGCTGAGCTGCTACGCTTTCAACAAGTGACGCAGCCATACGGCTGACCTTTTCTGTGAAGACTTGGCCAGATTCGCCGTAGCGGACACCAGCGTCGATGAAGGCTTTCCTCTGATCGTGGTCGGACGTGATGTGCTCCCTAAGAATGAAATCAACGGCGATGAGTAGGTGTGCGCAAGTGATGTAAAGGAGCCTCCAGCGCGGTGTACCTGCTCCAATATCCGACAGCAGTAGGCCGATATCTTCTAGCCAAGCATTGCAGCCGTCGAAATTTAGTGACTGCAGAAGGCGGGATTTGCTGAGCTCATATCGAACGCGCCAGTCGCCGCTAAGTCGCCCGAGAGATCCATCGTCGAGCTCATGTAGGAATTCCTCTTCACTAATGCGGTCCTGTAGGCTCTTTGCACTTAAGGTTAGGCGAGCAAGAAACTTTCCGTCAAGAACCTTCACGTCATGCTGTAGTCCAAATTTACGCACATCAGACCTGCTGTCCGTGGTCGCGACAACACATGAGTCAAGCCCAAGGACAGTCTGCAACCCTTTCGCCCAAAAAATGCGCTCAAGGGCTTGCGGCGTCTTCTTGTTCTTAATGTCGACGTTGACCCGTTCGCGGCTCAATGGCGAATTCCTAGCGTATAGCCAGAGATCGACATCTGTCACGTCGAAGCGGTTATAAGTAAACTTACAGCCACGGGCTACGAAGTAGCCAATGTTTAGGAAGTAGTTGCGCAGGGCTTCTTCAGCAGCAGGGCCTTTTGGTATGTGTTCGATCATTTGCGCAGTCCCCCCGTTCTGATCTCTTGCAGCATGTTCCTCGCCTTCAGCTTGACCGCCTCGGTAGAATTTTTTCGCTTTACCTCGCGGGTCACCTCAGGCCCGAGGTATTCAGTCACCTTGGCTCCTGGCAGGTTTGCGACGGCCTCTGCCGTTATGTCTCCTTCCTGGATGACCGAGAGGGCCAGTCGGCCAACCTCAGGTTTCAGCAATCTCATATTGAACATGCCGCCATGTGCCGCCGTCACCTCGAGCACGCCTTTAAACTCAAGCGCTTGATAGTCGTTGCCGATGGCGGTTGCTGGACCCACCGTGCCCCCGACAATTAGCTTGTTCATCAGTGCAGACACCATTTGGATGCGCCCGCGGTAAAAGCTACTGATGGTCATGCCATACGTCAGCGATGCGACGAGGGCCTTAGCTAAGTCCAGCGCATCGTCGGCAATCGAGTCGCTGAATTTCGAGAAGGCAGCGGGTCTCGTCACGAAGTAATTTTTGCCTTGGTCGTTGCCGACCACATTTACGTCGAACATGCCTATGGAATGCAAGCGGTCAAACAGATCCTGGCCGAGCATGTCCGTGGCGGCTTGGAGCGGCAGACACCCGGTGGCCTGTAGTTTCGCATTCAGTTCATTTAACAAGGAAGCATCGCCAGCATTTAAAGTGCTTAGCACACCATTGATCTTACGTGCGTCTTCTCGGCGGAACAGGTTGCCGTTGAAGAGCAGCTTCTCGGTTGGTGAAATGTGCTCTGAATCAAAAAAACCGATGTTGCAGCCAAGTTCGAGCGTGTCTAAAACGTCTTTGTTCGCCAGCTTAAATTCATCGGACAACGCTTCGACCGCCGACTTGTCCGTTAGCGGATTTTCCGATGCAGCATCCGAGACCGTGATAACGATTTCCTCGTGCTTCTCATGACTGCTCTCGTTAAAGATGCGCGCGGTCGATTCGAGCACGCCTTGCCCAGTCAAACCGATGACTTCGATGGCCCCAGTCCCCGGTAGGATAAGGCGCTGGCGTGTCAACTCGGCGACGATGGTCGGTAACTCGGTCTTGGGGCTAATGTGGTTGGCTTTAGCCAGTGCCTCCAGCCGGCCCTGTGGGATTTGAAGTTGCTTCTCTGCCGAGATTGCGGAGAGTAGTGTGCCGCTCTTGCCAGCGAAGCTGATGGCATCGAAATCCTGACTCAGGGTCGAATGAAGTTTGAGTGCATGGTGAATTATCCATGCACCACTTGTTTTGTCGTCCATTTAGGTCGCTCCTCGAATGCGATATATCATCAGCTCGTGAAGACACATACCGACGTAACCATCAGGCGGCTCGGGCCAGAATAGGGTAGCGACGATGTGTCGTAGTGCCGTGAAGATCTCAGAAAAGCAAAAAAGTAGCTACAGCGTCTCTTTAAGCTTTGGTTTCATTGAAATGCACGAATAGACCGGACGAATACTTCCTTATGTTTTCTATCAAATCGAATGCTCACTTCTGACCGAAACCGGTCGGCGACATGAGGATAGCAGATCGCTCGAGGGGAAAGTCAGCAGATTGTCACGAAGGGCAGAAATTGACCCGAAGCGGACTGAGTGGCTTATGAGCTAACGAAGTACTTGATCCGAAGATAGAACGCGTATGTCAAGCATGTTGTCCAAGTAAGCTTCGAGATAAGGCTTTTGTGAGGCACCAACGATAACCAGCGTGCGGCTGCCGGGCTGGTGGCCTATGGCCTCACCGATGTTCGCAGCCATGCGCAAGTTACGTGTCTCCCAATAAGCGACGTAATCGCACCCATATTGACGTGGAGAGTCTTCTGCAAGTGCTGCACCGAATTCACTGTCGTAGATGAGCTTGGACAAGGTGAGGTCGTTCAAGTGGCGATACAGCCTCATGATCCCTTCAGGCTCACCGACACCTGCATAGAAGCGTTCCACCATTTGGATGTACTTCGCGGTCGCGGGGTTGTTCCATGCCTTCCTGAGGGCATAGTCGAATGCCTTTGGGTCTGATGCAGGGCTATCGGCTGTATGATCGTCCATGCTATGGACGCGCTCAAGCCCGAGAGCGGCTGCAAGCGGAGAAGCGATCATCGTATCTTCGCCGCGCTCTTGTCGCCTGCCACGCTGCTTCGTGAGCGATGCGACCAAGGTGGTATCGAGACCTTCGCCAGTACGTCGCTCTGCTTCCGGCAGTCGCAGCCATTGAACCAAGGCAGAAACTGGTTCACCTCCCGCAAGAAACATGGATGCAAGGTGACGACGTTGTGATGGTGTTGGGGTGGATGGCCAGTTTGCCAGCAAGCGTTCAATCTCGGCGGTTGCAGAAGCCACATCGAAACCGGTCGCAGCGCGTGCCGGCGCCGGGTCCCAGGGACAGTACCTCTCGACCGATTGCGCATAACGTTGAGGATGCTGACGCATGAAGGCGCATTGAGTGCCCGACAACGCCTCGATGGCGATGATGTGAGGTTTCCAGCCAAGCAGGCGCTCGTTAAGAATCTTGAGGCTGGAAGGCTTGAAAGCATCCTGCAGGTGCGGGAGGCGAGGTGTGCCGAGAACGATTACTTCGCTCGGTACACCCTTTGCTGGCCCCTTTAGTTTTCCCGGGTCGAATGTCCCCATGCGCTCCTGGGCGCATACACTTGCGACGCACATCATGACGCCCACGACAAAACCAGTCAATGGTTGCCGCATCCGATTAATTCCTTTCTGATCCTCATTGAAGAGCTACTTACTTGGAAAGACATTTTATCGAAGAAAAGCGGCTCAAAATGCGCGTCTTGTCCCCTCATCAAACAACCACTTTCGGCCAAAAGCGGGCGCTCGATGAGGCTCCGCGAATGAGCACATCGCCGCCAGAGCAAGAAACAGATTTTGTTGGGCGCTCACAAATTAAACGCGACTAGCACTGCATCGCGTATTGTAGTCTCGTTGTCGGCGATACATTGCAAGCGCTTTTCACTAGCGATAATAGTGTGTTTTAGCTAGCATCGATACATCATGCATACTGTTCCAATTCGCTAAGTCAGTATCACTGAACTGACTGGGCAATGGCAGTTAACGCTGGCATAGGCTGAATTGCTCGCAAAGCAGCAAGCTGAGTGCCTATTTGATCGACAAGCTTTTTCAGTGCATTCTCTTGACTAAGGTAGCTTGCAAAATCTTCACCTATTCCTTGGACAATAAATGGCAGCGTCATTCGCGTTACTGGGACCCATTTTTGAATTAAAGCATCGATTTCGTTATTAGCCTTCAGAGACTCGTTATACGTAAATTTTGCGGTTCCGGGGTCTAACGGCTTTCCACAAATATTAGAAAGCAGTCCGCCAATCACTGCAACTACAAAGTTCTTAGAGCGCAATCCCTGGAGGAAATCGAGCCACTGCTTTTCCTGATCGGTTGGAGCCGGCTTGTCATTCAAATCTTTCTTTACCACTTCAACTGACTTTGAAATAGCTAAAGCCAAGAGAAGATGTTGAGCTTTAGTTTCGTGGAATGCGTTATCGTAGACAATTTTCGTTTCAAAAACATAATTCTTACCTCGGTTCGCACTTACGTAATCCCCATGAAGTGCGACTAATGGCTGAGCAACCATTTCAATTCCAATTTCCGCGCTAGCACTATCAAATCCGCGCTTCAACGAATATGAATGACCGAACCTTTTAAACTCTTGCTCTAGCAGTTTCTGCTCTGCACTATTGCTGTAATGATCCCAAGTGGTAATGTAGTTCTGAGTATTATTGTACTCTACAATTTTCTTTACTTTCTCTTGGTCGTTACAGACAATGATCTTGCAAAGAACTTTGATTTTACTAAGTGCTTCTAGATCGCTAGCCGAAGAAATTGATCCCGTGGTTTGTGCTCCATTAATGATTGATATGCCTTCAAGAGTTTTCTTATCATCATCAACGGCAGTAGTAAGTATTGAAATGCCATTGTTATACACAAAGAAGTCATTGGGAGTATTTTCAGCTGTCGAACGTATTGCATTATTAATTTTTTTACGTCGACTCATGCCCATGAAGCCGCGATAGTTCGCTGAGAATAGTTCGTTCCCGTGCGCCTGAAATAAATCATAAAGCCAGCGCCCATTCACGAATCCAACATGTGCCTTCCAACCATCACCTTCCTGCGTACTGATTATTTCCCCGTCGAACACAACCTTATTTCGGACAACAATCTGTTGAGAAAAAGCTATATATAGCTTCTCCATTGAGCTACACCCTAATTCTTTATGACTGATTGTGATGTCCTTACCCGCAAATGCCTTCCTTAAAAAGGCCGCCGCCGTATCAAGTTCCTTACGCGAATTCTCACTTTCTGCACAATTGTGAGTATAGAGAAGCTCAATAGCATCGATCTCCCCGCTTTCAATAAGCTCCCTGACATCTACGATCTTTACTCGAAGCTTCTCAGGAACGTCTTTCGTATCGCCGACAGTCAGCCATGCAAGACCGGTATTTAAATCCGACGCCTTGTTAGCTGGAGCTGCGATTTTAAAATCTTCTTTTACCGAATAGTAACCCTGCGATATATACAAGGTCGAATTCAACACATAGATGAAATCAATCTTTTTATCGCCTGCACCATCAGTCAGTCCATCTGCCGCCAACTTGTCCAAATCTGGCTCATCCAGATAAGCTGCCATACACCACAATTGGTGAGCATTCCCCTCGCCATATTTTTGAATAAGGTCGGTACTTTTCCGGAATACTTCAAGATGTTTCATAGTTGGGATATAAAAAGACACTTGGGCATTTAGTATCATATTGAGATCCGAATCAGTCAAGCCTATTTTATCCTTGCGCGGAACTTGAGAATATGCTAGCAACACCCTGTTGATACCCCAGTTCTCCGGCCATCCTGTAGGGGATAAGATTAAAATTTTACCGAGCCTGTCTAGCCAGCGCGACTATGTGTTCGCAGATGTACATCAGCAAACGGCGCAGACAAGTATGCACTTCGGGTAAAAGTGCAATAGCCTTGAACATCGGATCTCACGCTTACCGTCAAGCTATCCTGCTGCTGAGCTTTCTTGGTACACTAGGCGTTTTCATAGTACAGGCCCTAGTCATGGCTAAGAGTCAGAAAACAGCCGTAATCGAACGCATTTTTGAGCTTTTATACGATCAAACTACTGCACAGCTAAAAAGGACTGTTGTTACAGCAGAGGATCTTGAGTCTGCTAAGCGCTATTGTAACGACGAGCTTGGGATGAATATTAAGTTGAACAGCAACCCATTCAACTTTATGAAAGACATCGTTCGCTCGACGTCTGGGTCGAAGATTTGGCCAGAGAGCGTTCGCAATCGAGGTTTTGTCGGTAAGCAGAAGACCGGTGGCGGGGATATATTCGAGTTTGTACCGTACATCGCTGGACAAAAAACCGAATTTGATGAGGATTACTCTCCCTCCGACGAAACTCCGACGTTCCCTATACAAAGCTTAAGTTTACCTTTGGCCTCGAGGGCTTTGGGAAGAAAAGACGAATCCTGGCTTCTGCAAGTCGCAGTAAATTTGAGAGTGATTGAGACGCATTTTGCGATTGGTGAAAACCGTCAAATCAATGCACTAGAGCTCAATCATTTGCAGATGGATATCAAACTTCGCACCGTGCAAATCGATGCACTTTTTCTGGCAAAGCAAGATCTTGAAGATAGCGAAGCCCACGGAAGCGTGTTAATCACTGTCGAAGCAAAGCAGGGAAACCAGCGGATTTTGACCGAGCAGATCGCGCGCCAAGTGCAGGAAGCTTTTGACGCAACGCCTAATGACTTGATTATTCCAACCGCTATAGTGGGAGTGAGAAATAAAGGAATCTACGTTGTAGAATTTAAGGCAGTACGACGATCCGAAGCTCAAACGTTCACCACGCCGACCTTCCATCGAGAAACGATGTTTATCTTGCAACCCACAGTCAAAGGGATTTAAAAAGTCATCGCTCTCGAATCACTAAACGGTCATGCAGCCGACACTACTTGCTCTGGATTTTCCTTTTTAATGCCTTGCTCAGACTTGCGTGCGCGCTGCGCGATTACGTTTTTCGCAACGGAAAATAGGGAAGCCGCTTGACCCATATTCATGGTAAGAAGCGCAGTGTCGCCCAACTTAAGCTTGCTTTCCGGTTTGTGTGGAATAATACCAAGCGCGCGAATAACAGACGAAGCAACGGCACGTCCGAGTAGCGGCGGCACGCTGTTGCCAATCTGCCTAAACCCATGCCATTTGGTTGCATGCATACGGAACCAATCTGGATAAGAGTGAAGTCTTGCTGCTTCGCGAACGGTCAATACGCGTGCATGCACCGGATGGATAGGTCTTGGAGAAGTGTGAGCACCGCGAGCGCTATCGGTTCCGGCGCGGAGTGTGTTGCACAATCCGTCCGGATGCAGCCTTAAGAACCTACTGATTGCTTCCGTTTTGCCTGGCTCCGTCGCTAAAAAGCGAGCTTTAGAAACTTCGGTGTGCTCAGTAATCAAACTGCACGTAAGAACGTTCGAGTCAAAAATTCTAGGATGGCTATAATCGTTTGCATCGAATTCTAGATTACGAAGCTGTCGCGCGTACTTCGATTTAGTTTTCCACTTGGTTTTGACGGCATCGACATTAGCAAGCTCCGGAAAACCATCTGCGTCAGGAAGATCGTCAATAGCGTCACGCACTGTGGTCTGTACACCCAACTCCTCAGGATACTCCGGCATAACCTGGTCAGCTCGGGCGGCCATCAGAAATAAACGTTCGCGAGACTGTGGAACTCCAAACTTCGACGCGTTCAAAACTTTATATGGCAACAACACCTTATAACCGCTCTTGCTCAGTTCATCGATTAACTCTTGCAAGAACTGTACGTGCTTTCCAAGTGTCAGGCCTTTTACATTCTCGAACACGCAGTATTTCGGCTGCATCTCCCGAACCAATCGGACGTAATGCGACACGAGCTGATTACGCGAGTCGTCGAAGGCACGCTTACCGATCATAGAGAAACCCTGACATGGCGCCCCACCAAAAACCACATCGATCTCAGCATCGCCGATCTTCGCAAGTTCGCGAATCTGTGAACCAGTCAGGTCCACAACGCTCGCACAAATAGTCTTCGTTTTGGGAAAGTTATATTCATGCGTTGCGCAATGAATTGGATCGATCTCGACGGCTGCAACAATATCAAACCCTGCCTGCTCAAAACCTAGAGACAGACCACCAGCACCCGCAAAAAGATCAACCCCAATAGGACGTGCCATCAATAAAACTCCTGCTTAAAACCGATTAATACGCTAGCATCATGATAACCAAGGATCGTCGAAAAGTCGATCGAATATTGGTCTACTTTAAAAAATCCGTGAGTGTCTGCTCCAAATGCTCCAAATCGCGCAACTGGCACTGCCATACCGTGAGCGTGTCCCAGCCGAGTGCCTTCAAGCGCAGCTCAGCGTCGGCGTCCCTGGCGCGATTCCGGTATACCTTTTCCGACCAGAACTCCGTCCTAGACTTCGGAAGCTTGCCCTTGTTGCAACTATGACCATGCCAAAAACAACCGTGAACGAAGATGATCTTTCGCCTACTGGGCAGAACGATATCTGGTGTTCCTGGTAAGTCCTTGCGATGAATTCGGAACCGATACCCCAATCGATGCAACAAGCTTCTAACAAGCTTCTCGGGACCAGTATTTTTTGAACCTACGGAGCTCATGATGAGCCGCCGTTGAGCCGGAGAACGTGTATCGACCACGGGGATATGAAGGAGTGACGATCAGCTAGTTTATCATGCTGACCGGCGCCTCGCTGACCTATCTACGCCGCGAGAACGTCGCAGTCTAGGCATTGATCTATCGCAAGCAAACACTGTTGACTGCGTACCATTTTTAGCTATGTCCTGCACGTGCAGCGACCTTTCGCAGCGTTACCATTCCCTAGGAGCTTTGTTGGTTTTGGTGACCAGATGCATCCCGCCCACAGGCGCCACATGGCTAAGCGGGATTACGAGAATTGCCCCATTGTCGAGGAGACGCACGCTGACGGACGTGCCGCTCTTCAGTCCGGCTAGCTGGGCGATGGACGCCGGCAGTCGAAGGCCCAACGAGTTGCCCCACTTGCAGATCTTGGACATGTCTTTCCTTTCGCAATGTATAGCCAATGTATACAAATTGAAGTACTCGCTGCCTTGCCGCGCAAACGGTCGTTACATGAGGGCGCCATCGCCGTTACCCGCTCCAACCAGCGTAGCCCTGCCCTTTGGAAGCTGTGCCACGGCACGTACTCGACTCGCCACCCACCGCGCTGGATCTCACCAATCCGCAGACGTGAGGGTTTTAGTGCGAAGAAGCGCTTTTGCTAGCGCCTGTTCGTAGAGCTCGTACATGGTCCCCCGCAAGCCATCCCAACTCGATTGCGAGAAAACCCAGTCGACATCCTTTGGCGCGGAGTCGAAATCGCCCGAGTAACTCAGCCGCTCCCCTAGCTCAGCAGATCTAAGCTTCCTGTGAAGACTCCAAGGGATGTCGATATCGACCTGCGACTTGTGCATAAGGGACTTGCGCAGCTCATGAAAGCGAGCGGCCGGGCGGCTACTAGTGAGGACCGTTTTAGCAGCTCGCGGGTCGAGCCCTCTCAGGTATCCTCGTAGAATATGAGCTTCAAGAGCACTCAATCTACTGAAAACCTCCGGCCGTGGAGCCTTGTAGCGAAGGCGGTCGTCTAGACGCAGCGTTCGACGCACCAACTCGTTAAACAACTGTTCGTACCGCCGTTCTGCATAAGCGTTCCGCCATCTTTCTACCGAAGTCAGGCCGTTTTCCTGAAGATATCGAGACTCTAACTTGACTTCGGTGCGAACGATCGTGGGAGAGACTGCCTGTAGAGACGACACCGGTGTACTTTCCTTAAACGCACAGTGAGCTAAATTCGTCTTGTTGTAGATTGTAAGCATGTAGTCCCGCCGCTCGAGGTAGACAGTCTCGTTGCTTGAACTAAGCACGACACATTTATCACCATATAGGATCCGACCCAAATCTCCGATAGCTCTAACCAGTTCACTCGCGTCGGCCCGGTCAACACAATGTTGCGGGTACGAAAGCGTTACTCCTAGAAGGCGGACGTCGGTCAAGGTAAGCTTGTCCAGCTCGTTGCCAGGCACGCCGGATTCGGCCATCCAGATTTTCAGGAAGTAGAGCGCGCTCACAGCCGACGCGAACACGCTCGTACCATGGAGAACGTTCTGACCAGCGACGGCATTCGGAATATTGAGATTCGCCTCGACTTTGTAAGGAACAACCTGGTTGCCAATTTGCTCTGTACGCACGCGCCAATACGTCTTCGCATCGGACATCGGACTCTTCTGCGTCGACGCCTTGTCGTACGTGCGCTTCACCCGGCCTTTAGGGTTAAAGTCTTGCGTAACGGTTCCATCGACGACCATGCGAGCCTGTGTGCTCATCTTAGTCAGGTCTAAACTTATCCGGATCGAATCGGTCATTCTTGGCTCCCGCAGATGTCGGTCAGGTACTGAAAGCGTATAGTAAAACTGTCTGAAGTAGTCGACTGGGCAATGTGGCAAGTCGACGCTAAGCAGCGGTACGCTGGCAACTTAGTTCAGTGTGGGTGCTACATCGACGGTTTACATGGCGGCAAATTGACAACGTTCACATGACTTTGCGCACTTTATATAGCATGCAAAGTCATGTGCCGACTCCATCGTCAAAACGGCTCGCCGAGCCCTCCGCAAGCCTTGCGGAGCGGTCCGCGCGGCACTTTGGAACGGAGCGCGCAAACATGAATCGCACTTAAACTCGACAAATAAGTGGCGCTAAATCGCAGAACCTTTCGGCTGCGAACCTCATACCTTACGTTTGATCGCCGCCTTCGGCGCAACGTCGCCGCTTCCACGCAGACGCATCGCGGTGGTCGATGCAGATCGCCGCGAAGGGTCCGAATCGGAAGGTGCATTGCCACGAACTCTGACCGGCGACCTCTTCTTCTCCTCCTTCCGCCTCATAGCATTGATGACTCGGAGCCGTTCGGAAATCGCCTGGCTTTCAGCAGCCGTCGGCGGAGGATCGTCATCACCCCAATCTGAAAATTTGCTTGTAACTGCATCGGCTTTAGGCCGCACTAGCGTCTCTGAATGCTTCTGCTCCTTGACGTGCGACAGGACTTGTCTATCCCGCTCCTTAGGTCTGGCAGGCTTAGCCTCTACGCCATGCTTCTCGACCAGCTTACGTCCAGCCATCCAACTCTGGATTTCAGAAGCCAACCATCCCACGGCCCTTGCCCCTAGCGCAGTCTTCATCGGAAAGGCACCGATGGACATCATGTTGTAAATCGTCGCTCTGGACAGACCGGTCACCGCCGTCACTTGCTTGATTCTTAGGTACATATCGTCGGTCACTCAGCCTCCACACTATCCAGTTTCGCTATCCGCGCGTTGTCGACGTAGTCCGCCCAGTCCTGCATCATGGCTCGCCTGTCCTCGATAAATTCGGCATGATTGTATGCTCTTCGCACCTCGTTCCGCTCCACGTGCGAGAGCTGGCGTTCAATGATGTCGCCACGGAAGCCCCTCTCGTTTAGGATCGTGCTGGCGGTCGCCCGAATCCCGTGAGGTGTCAGCAGACCATCGTAACCCATGCGCTTAAACATCATGTTCAGGGTACTTGCATTCATAGGCTTTTCGAGACTCGAATTGCTGGGGAAGAGGTAGTCCGACCCGGAACACAGCGGCTTAAGCTCGTGAAGTAGACGGATCGTTTGCTCGCTTAGAGGAACTCGATGGCCCGCGTGCCGACGTCCCTTCTCCTCGGTCGGCATCTTCATTCGCTCGGCAGGGACAGTCCAGATCTTCGTATCGAAGTCGAATTCGCACCACTTTGCGTGGATCAGCTCCCGTTTTCGCACGAACGTAAGAAGCAACAGGACCGCTGCGGACTTTGTGGTGAGGTAGCCAGGATAGGATTCGAGCGCTGCAAGAAAGCCGCTCAGTTCGGATGACTTCAGCCAAGCACGATGCTGCTTAGCTGGCATGTCACCGTCGGTCCACCCCGCAAGGCCCCGCGCGACGTTCACGGAGACCATCAATTTGCGCTTCCCATAGTCGAAAATCTGTACGGCGGTCTGACGTATGCGGTCGGCAGTTTTCGCCCCGGATCGCGCACGTGCACCTTCGAGCACAGCGAGAAACGTCTCGCTCGATATATCGGCAAGCGGCAATCGTCCAATGTACGGAGAGAGGTCTCGACGCATATAGAGACTATGGGTCTCTCTCCATACGGCCGAGCGACGCGCCTCTTTTCCGTCAAACCAAGCTCTGCCCACATCGTCGAATGTGTTGCTGAGCGCATTGCGCCGCTCGAGCTTCTGGATCTTCTTTTGCTGCGCAGGATCTGTGCCATTCGCAAGCGTCGCACGCGCCTCTAAGTGCTTCTTGCGCGCAGCCGCAAGCGTAACGTCCGGATACCTCCCGAAGGTAACGGTGACGCGCCTGCCGTTCGAGCGGTAATCGTAGCGCCAAGATTTTAAGCCGGTCGGCGTAACGTAGAGATATAGACCCTTCTCATCGGCGAATTTCTGCGCCTTTTCGGCGACTCGAAGAGACTTGACGCTTTGCTCCGTCAACTTGACGGTATTTTCTTTGATTGACGTGTTCATACCGTCAATAATACCGCCGAGCTTTGAATAGATCAATCTGTCTAAAGCTGTCTAAGCACCACTTAACATATTGATTTTTATACGATTTTAGTCAGCGCGAGACAGCGTTAGACATTGCTAGCATACGCTCGACGTACCGCGCGATCAGGTCGATCTCGAGATTGACCTGCGAACCGGCCTTCAGGTGCTTGAGGGTGGTGACCTCGATCGTGTGCGGGATCAGATTGATCGAGAAGCGGCAGACCTTGTTGCCGTCGGCTTCCAGGTCTTCGACCCGGTTGACGGTCAGCGACACGCCGTTGACCACGACCGAGCCCTTGTACGCCAAAAACTTGCCCAGCTCGTGGGGCGCATCGACGATCAGCTCGAACGACTCGCCGACCGGCGCGAAGCTGTGCACCACGCCCAGGCCATCGACGTGGCCCGAGACCAGGTGGCCGCCCAGGCGCTCGGCCAGGGTCAACGCCTTTTCGAGATTGACTTCGCCAGTTGCTTCCAGGCCCACGGTCTTGTTCAGGCTCTCGCGCGAGACGTCGACGGTGAAGGCCCGGTCGGTCTTCTCGACCACGGTCATGCAGGCGCCGTTGATGGCGATCGAGTCGCCCAGGGCGACGTCGGCCAGCGGCAGCGGGCCGGCGTCGACGACCAGGCGCACGCCCGCGTCCAGGCCGCCCGCCAGGGGCGAGACGGAAGTGATGTTGCCGACGGCGGCGACGATTCCAGTAAACATGTGATTCCTTCGTGTTGGTTCTAGTTCAGTGTCAGGCGGCCGGTTCGACGAATCGGGCCAGGATGCGCAGGTCGTCGCCCACGCGCGCCACGTCGTGGAAGCGCATCTGGCGACGGTCCGCCAGGCGCTCGAGCGCGGGCAGGTCGAACATGCCCTGCCCCGGCCCGATCAGGCTCGGCGCCAGGTAGGCCAGCAGCTCGTCGACGCAGCCTTCGCGCACCATCGAGGCGTTCAGCTTGGAACCGGCCTCGACGTGCACTTCGTTGATCTCGCGCCGGCCCAGCTCGCGCATCAGGGCCGGCAGGTCGACCTTGCCGCGCGCATTCGGCAGCGTCAAGACCTCATGGCCGGCCGCCGCCAGGGCGGCGGCTTTTTCCGTGTTCCCGGCGGCGGCCACGATCCAGCATGGCTCGCCCTGCAGGATGCGGGCGTTCAGGTCGATCTCGAGGCGACTGTCGACGATCACGCGGCGCGGCTGCAACGGCGTGTCGACGCCGCGTACGGTCAGCTGGGGATTGTCGGCCTTGACGGTGCCGATGCCGGTGACGATCGCGCTGGCGCGTGCGCGCCAGGCATGGCCGTCGGCGCGCGCCTGCTCGCCCGTGATCCACTGGCTTTCGCCGCCGGCCAGGGCGGTGGCGCCATCCAGGCTCGCCGCGACCTTCAGGCGCACCCACGGCAGGCCGCGCACCATGCGCGAGAAGAAGCCGACATTCAGTTCTTGCGCCGCCTCGGCCAGCACGCCGGCCTTGACCTCGATGCCGGCCGCTTCGAGCTGGGCCAGGCCGCGCCCCGCCACCAGCGGATTCGGGTCGACCATGGCCGCCACCACCCGCTTGAACCCGGCCTGCACCAGGGCGTTCGAGCAGGGCGGCGTGCGGCCGTGGTGGCTGCATGGTTCCAGCGTCACGTAGGCAGTGGCGCCGTGCACGTCGTTGCCGCGCGCCGCGGCGTCGCGCAGCGCCTGGATCTCGGCGTGCGCCTGGCCGGCCGGCTGGGTGTGGCCGGCGCCGATCACGACGCCGTCCTTGACGATCACGCAGCCGATGCGCGGATTCGGCGCGGTGATGTACATGCCGCGCGCCGCCCAGTCCAGGGCCAGGGCCATGCCGTCGGTATCGTTCAGGATCAGTTCGCTGTAGCTTGTCGCCATATCCTTGGTCGCCATCTTTTTCCTTCAGGGCGGCGCCGCGGCGCCGTCGCACCCGTCTTCGCGGGCGGGGTTGCACAGACGCGCACGCCCGAGCATATTGATTTTAATACGGCGCACCCCGCCGCCATGGAACAGCGACAGCGTGCCGAGGCGCGATGCGGCGCTGTTCGTGTCGCTGCAGCTGCGTCCCGCGCCATTGTAGGCGATGTATTGCGGCGGCGCAGGGCTGGTGAAGGAATAGCTGACCTGCATGCCGTCCGGCAGAGGCGAGCGCACGGCCAGGATCTCGTCGCCCTCGCCCGGCCGGCGGTCGTCGTCGCGGTCGACGTAGACGGTCCAGCCGCGCGACCAGTCGCGGCCAGCGGCGTCGTTGGGCGTGAGCTTGACCCGCTCGTTGCGCGCGATCGCCTGCGAACGGGTGAGCTGGATCGCCCCATGCAGGTCGCCCGACGCAGCGCGCAACTGCTGGCTGCGCACCAGGTCGTGCAGACTGGGGGCCGCCACCGCCGCCGTCACCGCGACCATGCCCAGCACCACCACCAGCTCGGCCAGGGACAGGCCGGCGCAGTAGCGCTGCCGCATCGCCCGCATCATGGCGAGCCTCATGGCCAACAGCGCGCCGACGGCCCGCTGGCCGTTTGCCGGCCGCTGCTGTCGAGCGTCAGGACGCCGCAATCGGGGTCGGCGAATCCGGCGTCGACATTGGCGGTGCCGGGCCGGGCGCGCAGCTCGATGCAGTGGGCGATCTCCTGGCCGGGGCAAGCGTAGCCGTCCAGCTCATGGGCGCTGGCGGCTGCGCTGTTGCCGGTCCAGGTCGGGAACCGGCCGGTGTCGGCGTCTTCGGCGTCGAGCGAGAACGCCAGGTAGGCATGATGCAGCGCGCGGTATTGCTCCTGGCGCTGCATGATGTCCAGCAGCGCCAGCTGGGCCTCGAGGCGGCGCGCCTTCACCATCTGCTGCGTGTACGAGGGATAGACTAGCGCGGCGAGGATGGCGAGGATGGCCAGCACGGCCATCAGTTCGACCAAGGTGAATCCCTTGCTGCCGTTCGTCATCGTCTGTCCTTTCCAGTCGGGTGGCCAGCCGCGCTGGCGGCCGGCAGCGCGAACGCCTCGCTCCAGTTGCCCAGCTCACGCCAGCCCACGCGCCGCCCGCGCGCACCGTCGGGCGGCTTGCGGTAATAGGCCTGCAGCGCGGCATGGGTGCCGGGCATGCTGCCGGCGCCGCGCGCCGTGATGCGATACAGCTGGCCGTCGGGCGTCGCCGGCATCAGCTCGATCAGGTAGCGTGGCGCCGCGAGCGCCAGCGCGCCCTCGCCGTCCGGCATGCGCAGCCCCGTCATGCTGCCGAACAGGATCGCCGGGCCTTCGTCTTCGGCCAGCAGTTCGGCTAGCTGGTCGGGATTGGCCGTGTAGGCGCACAAGCCGTTATAGGGTCGCCCGCCACCGCAGCCGGCGACGAAGGCGTCCGCGCTGCCGCCGGCGATGGCGTTGGCGCGCGCCGAACCGGGTTCGGCGCCGCCTTCGATGTCGCGCTCGGCATCGAGCAGCGCGGCGTCGGCCATCTGCAGCGCCAGCAGGCGGTCGCGTTCGTGCGCGGCGGCGCGCGCGCCCTGCAAGGCGCCGCGGGTGGACGCGATGCCGGTCATGAGCACCGCCAGCATCAGTACCAGGGCGGTCAGGAGCGCGACGCCGCCTTCTCGCCGGGGTGGCGCTGAGTGGAGGATGCGCATATGACGTTCAATCCGGCGCCACCGGCAACGCGATGGTCGCGCCATAGACCTTGCGCATGCGCGGCTCGCCTGCGTCGTCGAGCGCCGCTCCCGCCAGCCGCGTGCCCTGGTCGCCAGCGGAAAATGCGGCGCCATGGTCTGGCCCGAACAAGTCGTAGACGATGCCGGCATCCGCGCCCGGATCGAGGCGCGCGCCGTGCAGCAGCAGCGCGACCCGGACCAGCGCCACCCGCTTCCAGTGCGTGCGCTTGCGCAAGTCGGCCGCGCGTTCGTCGGGCGTGGCCCCGACCGGCGCCAGCGCCGCATCGAGCGCGCCCAGCTCGGTCGCATTGACGTAGCGCTCCGGCACGCGGTCGCCGTCGGCATCGAGGCCGTACAGCACCTGGAAGCCGTCGACCCGGCCCGCCACCGCATCGGACGACCAGCTGCTGGCGCCCCGGTACTTGCAACGCAACTCGGCATCGCCCTGGGCATTGCGCGCGACGTAGAAGATGCTCCAGCCCTCCTCGTCGCGGTGCACGGGAAAGCCCGCGCAATCGAGGGTGGCGCCGTCGCCATTGGGCGGCGCGCCGCTGCCGGGAAAGCGCAGGGCCAGCACGTCGCTGCCATTGGCTTCGTCCGGCAAGGTCGCATCGATGCCGGCGCCGGTGCGCTCCAGTGAACTGGCATCCAGGCCGGCCAGCCGTGCCGGCGCCGCCGGATCGGAGGCCGGATGCGCCGCCCAGTCGACGTGCGCCGCGAGGCGGATGGCGCGCGCCAGCGCATCCACGGCGTAGCGGCCGCTGTCGTCCATCTCGGACGCTTCCATGACGGCGGCATGCGACCGCACGCTGGTGATCAGCAGCGAGCCGCTGGCCAGCAGCACCGCCAGGCCGAGCGCCATCGCCACCATCAGCTCGGCGATGGTCAAGCCGGCCTGGCGCCGGCGCGCATTGAAAACCCTCATCGCGCCACCAGCAGCACGTAGCCCGGCCCGTCCTGCGTGCCATGCCAGCCGATCTTGATCGCCACCGGAGCAGTTGCTTCCCCACTGCACGCCCAGCGGTAGCGGCCGTGCTCGTCATCCCATGGCGCGTCGTCGCGGCAGACCGCGATGCGGCCCGATGGAAAGCCGCGGTGCAGCGCCAGGCGCGTCTCGCGCAGGTCGAAGGCGGCCAGCGCCAGCGGATCGCAGGCGCCCGCGCCGAAGCACGGGGCGCCGCCCGCCGGCGGGCCGGCGCCGAGCGCCTTGTAATCGAGCGGAACATAGGGATTGGCGCCGTCCGGCAGGCTCGCCACCTGGGCGTTGGCCTGCATGCGTGCGGCCAATGACGTGGCCAGCAGCGCCGCTTCGGAGGTCAGTGCGGCCTGCTGGCGCGTGCGCTGCGCGGCCAGCTGCGCCGCGCTGGCGCCGACCACGCCGACCGCGAGCACGAACAAGGCCACCAGGACTTCGATCATGGTGAAACCGCCCGGGCTGCCGGGGAGACGCGCCTGCATGAGATCCTCCGCTAACGATGTGTGAGCAGAGACGTTATCAGGCAGGGTTCAAGCGCCCATGCGTCGACGCAAGCATGCGTCCGGCAATAAACGGAACTTGGAAACGACGTCAGTTGTCGAGCTTGCGCTGATGCCCGACTTCGGCCAGCGCCGCCTGGAAGGAATCCAGGTCCTCGAAATTCTTGTAGACGGAAGCGAAGCGGATATAGGCGATCTTGTCGAGCCGCTTGAGCTCTTCCATCACGAGTTCGCCGACGTACACGCTCTCGACTTCGCGCCGGCCGCTGGTGAGCAGCTTTTCCTCGATCGACGCGACGGCGCGGTCGATCGCCTCGGCCGCCACCGGACGCTTGCGCAATGCCAGCATCAGGCTGCCGCGCAGCTTGTTTGACGCGAACTCGGTGCGGCTGCCGTTCTTCTTGACGATGATCGGCATCGACAGCTCGATGCGTTCATAGGTGGTGAAGCGCTTGTCGCACTTGCCGCAGCGGCGCCGGCGCCGGATGGCGTCCCCTTCCTCGGATACGCGGGTATCGAGGACTTGTGTTTCTTCATGCTGGCAAAAGGGACATTTCATGGCGCCGGGGCTGCAGGTACTACATGGATACTGAGCGGGCCGGCGAACCGGCCCTTACATCGCGATGGTCAGCGAGCGCTTATCGGGCGTACACCGGGTACTTGTCGGTCAGCTTCTTGACTTCGCCCTTCACGCGCTCGATGGTCGCGGCGTCGTGCGGGTTGTCCAGCACGTCGGCGATCAGGTTGCCCACGGTGACCGCGTCTTCTTCCTTGAAGCCGCGGGTGGTGAACGCCGGGCTGCCCAGGCGGATGCCCGAGGTGACGAACGGCTTCTGCGGGTCGTTCGGGATGCCGTTCTTGTTGCAGGTCATGTGAGCCTGGCCCAGGATGGCTTCCGCTTCCTTGCCGGTCAGGCCCTTGGCGCGCAGGTCGACCAGCATCACGTGCGATTCCGTACGACCGGACACGATGCGCAGGCCGCGTGCGATCAGCGTCTCAGCAAGTGCTTTGGCGTTCTTGACGACCTGCTTCTGGTATTCCTTGAACTCCGGCGACAGCGCTTCCTTGAACGCGACGGCCTTACCGGCGATCACGTGCATCAGCGGACCGCCCTGGATGCCCGGGAAGATCGCCGAGTTGATGGCCTTTTCGTGCTCGGCCTTCATCAGGATGATGCCGCCGCGCGGGCCGCGCAGCGATTTGTGGGTGGTCGAGGTGACGAAGTCGGCGTGCGGCACCGGGTTCGGGTATTCACCGGCGGCGATCAGGCCGGCGTAGTGCGCCATGTCGACCATGAAGTAGGCGCCGACGTCCTTGGCCGCCTTGGCGATACGCTCGAAATCGATGCGCAGGGCGAATGCCGACGCGCCGGCGATGATCATCTTCGGCTTGTGCTCGCGCGCCTGCTTCTCGAGCGCGTCGTAGTCGATGTCTTCTTCAGGGGTCAGGCCGTACGAGACGACATTGAACCATTTGCCCGACATGTTCAGCGCCATGCCATGGGTCAGGTGGCCGCCTTCGGCCAGCGACATGCCCATGATGGTGTCGCCCGGCTTGAGCATGGCGAAGAACACGCCCTGGTTGGCCTGCGAACCCGAATTCGGCTGGACGTTGGCGGCTTCGGCGCCGAACAGTTCCTTCAGGCGGTCGATCGCCAGCTGCTCGGCGACGTCGACATATTCGCAGCCGCCATAGTAGCGCTTGCCCGGATAGCCTTCGGCATACTTGTTGGTCAGCTGCGAGCCCTGCGCTTCCATCACGGCCGGCGAGGTGTAGTTCTCGGAGGCGATCAGCTCGATGTGGTCTTGCTGGCGAGCGTTTTCTTTTTGAATTGCATCCCACAGTTCCGGGTCGATATTGGCGAGCGTATGGTCTTTGGCAAACATGTAAAACTCCAATCGATAGTAATCCAGGCAACTGGTGGCATTGACAGGCGGGAGCCGGGGCGGGCCGTAGGCACGGGCGCAGGCAGCCGCGATCGAACGCGTACCGGTTGATGGCTGCCCAGGCGAACGGCGTATGGCGTCTCACGTTCCCCGGTGGGTGCCCACCTTTGCCGCGCCGCGCATCCGAATGGTGCGCGCACGCGGTGTTTCGCCAGTTACGTGAGACGTAAGGACTCCAAATTGTACTGAACTCCCCATCGTAGGGCAAGGAAACCGCTGTGCCGGCCGGGAATGCACGGCGCCCAGCGGACCCGTGGTCGTTTCGGCTACAATTTTACGGTTCGGCAGCGCGCCTTGCCTTTCTCGCCTGTCATCCTGTTGCCATCCAAGGACCCATCATGATCGTCTTCATCACCGGCGCATCGGCCGGCTTCGGCGCCGAAATGGCGCGCACTTTTGTTTCACATGGCCACCGCGTCGTCCTGGCCGCGCGCCGCACCGACCGCATCGCCGACCTGGCGCGCGAACTGGGCGACAGCGCCCTGGCCGTGACGCTGGACGTCACCAGCCGCGCCTCGATCGAGGCCGCCCTGTCCGGCCTGCCGCCGGAATGGAAACAGATCGACGTGCTGGTGAACAATGCCGGCCTGGCGCTGAATACGGCGCCGGCCCACGAAGTGCCGTTGGAAGACTGGGAAACCATGATCGCGACCAACTGCCAGGGCCTGGTGACCATGACCCGCGCCGTGCTGCCGGACATGGTGGCGCGCGGCAGTGGCCTGGTGATCAATATCGGCTCGGTGGCCGGCCACTATCCTTACCCGGGTGGCAATGTATATGGCGCAACTAAAGCCTTCGTCGAGCAGTTCACGCTGAACCTGCGCGCCGACCTGGTCGGCACCGGCGTACGCGCCACCAATATCGCGCCGGGCCTGTGCGGCGGCACCGAATTCTCGAACGTGCGCTTCAAGGGCGACGACGCGGCCGCGGCCAGGGTCTACGAGGGCACGCAACCGCTGACCGCGAAGGACATCGCCGACACCGCTTTCTGGATCGCGACGCTGCCACCGCACGTCAACGTCAACAGCATCGAGCTGATGCCGACCTGCCAGGGATTCTCGCCATTCAACGTGCGCCGCGGCTGAAAAGGCGCGCGATATCGGTAGGGTCGGCGGCGCCCCCGCCAACCCTACGCATTCACCACCCTGCCCAGCAAGACCAATCACGCACCTATCATTTGTGAGAAAGTGTTACAGTGATTGGTCTTTTAACCACGTTTCAAGTCTACTACTGCTCAAAAGCACGCCCCCGTGCTATCAGACCGCAAAACTTTTCCGCTTTCAACGTACGTCAGCGTACATATTAAAGTGGAAAGTCGCGTAAAATATTTCCCGTTTTCATTAATTCGGCAACAAAGAATGCCTTCAGTGTATAACTGGCCAGTCAGGGTTTATTACGAGGATACCGACGCCGGAGGCATTGTCTATCATGCCAACTACCTGAAGTTCTTCGAGCGCGGCCGTACCGAGTTCCTGCGCGCGCTCGGCATCGAACAACAAACGCTGATCGACGCCGACCATACGGCCTTCGTCGTCAGGAGCATGACCCTCGATTACCGCTACGCCGCCCGTCTCGACGACGAACTGAGCATTCGCACCAGCGTGACGAAAGTGGGCGGCGCCTCGGTTCAGTTTCTCCAGGAAGCATGGTGCGGCGAGGTGCTGCTCAATTCGGCCAATGTGAAGATCGGCTGCGTTGACGTACGAACCACGCGTCCCCGTTCCCTGCCCGACGACGTGGCTGCTAAAATGCGTGCCGCCTGAAAAATCATATAAGTTAAGCCATGACCGCAACCCACGACCTTTCGTTTGTATCCCTGATCGCCAATGCCCACGTGCTGGTGCAGCTGATCATGGCCTTGCTCTTGCTGCTGTCGATCGTGAGCTGGACTTATATCTTCCGCAAGGTGTTCGCGATCCGCGCCGCGCGCGCCCAGACCGAGCAGTTCGAGCGCAGCTTCTGGGCCGGCGGCAACCTGCACACCCTGCACCAGAGCGCCAGCAGCCAGCGCGACCAGAGCGGCCCTCTGGCCCGCATCTTCGAGGCCGGCATGGGCGAATTCATCAAGGGCAAGCAGGCCTCGCGCGAAGCCCTGGACATGAACTCGGTGCTCGACGGCGCCCGCCGCGCCATGCGCGCTTCGTTCCAGCGCGAACTCGATTCGCTCGACACCCACCTGAACTTCCTGGCGTCGGTCGGTTCGGTCTCGCCGTACATCGGCCTGCTGGGCACCGTGTGGGGCATCATGAACTCGTTCCGCGGCCTGGCCAGCGTCGAGCAAGCCACCCTGGCGGTGGTCGCTCCCGGCATCGCCGAAGCGCTGATCGCGACCGCGATCGGCCTGTTCGCCGCAATCCCTGCCGTGGTCGCGTACAACCGCTTCACCCACGACATCGACCGCCTGGCGAACCGCTTCGAGAGCTTCGTCGAAGAATTCTCGAACATCCTCCAGCGCCAGTCGCGCTGATCCGCCCACGAGAACCGGGAGAGCATCGGGATGGCATTTTCCAGCAGCATGCGCGGCGGACGTCGCCGCAAATTCAAGTCCGAGATCAACGTCGTGCCGTATATCGACGTGATGCTGGTGCTGCTCATCATTTTCATGGCGGTGCCTGCGAATGAGGCGCCTAGTGTTGTCAATTTGCCACGCGCCGAGAAATCCGCGCTGCCGCCGGACACGTATATCCAGATCTCCATCGAGCCGGGCAACAAGCTCTCGATCGGCGTGCACGGAAAAGTAAAAGTCGCCCAGGACGAAGTGGCCGACCGCTCCGCCCTGCTGCAGCGCCTGCAGGCATTGCACGACGAGAATCCGGACTTTCCGGTCCTGATCGCGGGCGACCGCGACAGCAAGTACGACGACGTGATCCAGCTGATTTCGGAAGCCAAGAAGATGGGCATCAACCGGGTCGGCCTGGCCACCCAGTGACGCCGACGCCATGACCGCACCGAAGTCCGCCAACCACGGCACGCCCTACCACGTGCCGCCTGAACCGAAACCGCTGCCATCGTTCCTGCTGGCGGTGGCGGTGCACGCGGCGTTGCTGGCCTTCCTGGCGATCGGCGTGAGCTGGCAAAAGGTCAATCCGGTCTCGGTCGAGGCCGAGGTGTGGGACATGTCGGTGCAGACCGCCGCGGCGCCCGAATTGCCGCCCGAGCCCGCGCCGGAACCAGAACCCGAACCGGAACCCGAGCCCGCGCCGGAACCGCCGCCACCTCCTCCACCGGAGCCGGCGGTGGAGCGTCCTGCGCCGACGCCCGATCCCGAGATCGCGCTGCGCGAAGAAAAGAAACGCAAGGAAGAAGAAGCGAAGAAGGCTGCCGCCGAAGAGAAGAAGCGCAAGGAAGCCGAGGAGCGCAAGCGCGAAGAGGCCGAGCAGAAGAAGCGCGAGGAAGCGGAACAGAAGAAGCGCGACGAAGCCGAGAAGAAGAAACTCGAGGAAGCCGAACGCAAGAAGAAAGAGCTCGCGGAGAAGAAAAAAGCGGACGCTGCCGCTGCCGAGAAGAAGAAAAAGGCCGAGGCTGCCGCCAAAGCGGAAGACGCTCGACTCGACAAGTTGCGCAAGGAAGAACTGCAGCGCATGGCCGGCGCCATGGGCAGCACCGGCACCGCCGCGAAATCGACCGGCCCGCGCAGCGATGGCGGTTATATCGCCGCGATCACGGCGGCGATCAAGAGCGCGACCGCCTATCCGGGCAATACCGACGTGGCCGGCAATCCGCGCGCCACGTTCCGGGTGGAGCAGTTGCCAACCGGCGAAATCATGTCGGTGCGCCTTGTGAAAAGCAGCGGTGTGCCAGAATTTGACAGGGCAGTGGAAAATGGTATCAAGAAAGCATCTCCGCTTCCCAAGAAGAAGGACGGGACCGTGGAGCGTACGCTTGACGTGAATTTCTCGATGAAAGATTACGATTGATTCGGTTCGAACCAGTTTTACTAGAGACACCATGAAAAAACTTCACATTTTGCTGTTCAGCGTTTCCCTCGCAATCGGGACAACAGCCAATGCGCAGATCCAGATCGAAATCGCCGGCGTCGGCAGCAACCAGATTCCGGTGGCCATCGCCGCCTTCGCGGACGAATCCGTCGCGCCGGATAAAGTCTCGGCCGTCATCCGCGCCGACCTCGAGCGCAGCGGCGTGTTCAAGGTCATCGACGCCGGCCAGGTGATCAGCGACGCCGACGCCGGCCAGGTGAACCTGGGCGCCTTCAAGGCCAGCGGCGCCGACGCGCTGGTGGTCGGCAGCGTGGCACGCCAGCCGGACGGCCGCTTCGCGATCCGCTACAAGCTGCTCGACACCGTCAAGGGCGGCGAAATCTCGCAGCTGGGCGGCGAAGTCCAGCCCCGCTACACCCGCCTGCAGGCGCACCGCATCGCCGACGACGTCTATGAAAAGCTGACCGGCGTGCGCGGCATCTTCT
This sequence comes from Massilia sp. UYP32, assembly GCF_050434365.1. Taxonomy (NCBI): domain Bacteria; kingdom Pseudomonadati; phylum Pseudomonadota; class Betaproteobacteria; order Burkholderiales; family Oxalobacteraceae; genus Massilia; species Massilia sp. UYP32. The sequence goes on along the minus strand of NZ_JBNDIK010000024.1, from coordinate 2,356 downwards.
CGACCCGCATCGCGTATGTGAAGGAAGACCGCGCAGCCAACCGCTTCGCGCTGGCCGTGGCCGACGCCGACGGCGAGAACGAGATCATCGCCACCCAGGGCAAGGAGCCGATCATCTCGCCGGCCTGGTCGCCGGACGGCATGAAGGTCGCCTACGTTTCGATGGAAAACCGCAAGCCGGTGGTCTATCTGCAAGACCTGATGACCGGTCGCCGCAACGTTGTTTCGAACCAAAAAGGCAACAACTCCGCGCCTTCCTGGTCGCCGGACGGCTCCACCCTGGCCGTCGCCCTGTCGCAGGACGGCAATACGGAAATCTATACCGTCAATTCGAGCGGCAGCGGCCATCGCCGCCTGACCAACAATCCGGCAATCGACACCGAGCCGCAATTCTCGGCCGACGGCCAGACCATTTACTTCACGAGCGACCGCAGCGGCGGTCCTCAGATCTACAAGATGAGCGTCTCGGGCGGCAATGCGACCCGCGTGACCTTCAATGGCAATTACAATATCAGCCCACGCGTCTCGTCGGACGGCAAGACGCTGGCCTGGATTTCGCAGCGCGGCGGCGCTTTCTCCTTATATGCGATGGACCTGGCAAGCGGCCGGGAACTTCGCCTGGCCGATGGGGCCACCGAACCGAGTTTTTCGCCTAACGGCAAGTACATCATGTATGCAACCAAGGGCGGCGGGCGCGTCTCGCTTGCAGTGGTGTCAGTGGATGGACGGGTCAAGCAACGCTTGACGACCAAAGCGGGAAACATTCGGGAGCCCAGCTGGGGTCCTTTCATGAAGTAAGAAGTAAAACCTTAACCAGAACAGGAGAAAATCCATGCGCAACTTCAAGAGTCTCGCTTTCATCGCTTCCGCTGCCGCCCTGCTGGCCGCTTGCTCGTCGCCAACCAAACTGGAAGAAACTCCAGTCGTTGAAAAGTCGCCAGAGCCAGCAGCACCAGTGGCTGACAGCCGTGACATCCGTCCAGTGGAAACCGGCACCGTCGATCCACTGAACGATCCAAAAGGCGTCCTGGCCAACCGTAGCGTCTACTTCGACTACGACAGCTTCGTGGTCCGCGCCGACGGCCAGCCAGTGGTGCAGAACCACTCGGGCTACCTGACCAAGAACACCTCGCGTAAAGTCCTGATCCAGGGCAACACCGACGAACGCGGCGGCACCGAGTACAACCTGGCCCTGGGCCAGAAGCGTGCCGAAGCCGTCCGTCGCTCGATGGCGTCGCTGGGCGTGTCGGAAGGCCAGATGGAAGCCGTCTCGCTGGGCGAAGAGAAGCCAAAAGCAACCGGCAGCAACGAAGAAGCCTGGGCTGAAAACCGCCGCGCTGACATCGTTTATCAGTAATCAATCCGGCTGATCGGGCCGATCAGCGTTGATTGACAGGGGGCGGGACGCAGTGCAGACTGCTACCCGCCCCGTTTTATCTCAGCAACCGGTTTAGAAAGAGCAACGCTTATGATCAAACTGTCTCCGTCCCGCCTCGCCTGCCTCGTCCTGGCCCTGTGGATGCCGCTGCATGCCGCGGCCGGCCCGTTCGATGACGACGAAGCGCGCAAGGCCATCCTGGACCTGCGCACCAAGGTCGACAACATCACGCGCGACCTGACCGCGCGCATCGACGGCAAGTCGGACAAGACGGTCCAGATCGAGATGCTGAACCAGCACGAGCAGACCATGCGCGAGATCGCCCGCCTGCGCGGCCAGATCGAAGTGCTGCAGAACGAATTGTCGAAGGCCCAGGAAAGCCAGAAGCAGCTGTACGCCGACCTCGACGCGCGCATGAAACGCTTCGAGCCGCGCCAGGAAGTCATCGACGGCCAGACCGCCGAAGTGATGCCGACCGAGAAGACCGCCTACGAGGCCGCCACCGCGCTGTTCCAGTCGGGCGATTACAAGGGGGCCTCGGTCGCGCTGCAGGAATTCGTCAAGCAGTATCCGCAATCGGCGTATGCGTCGAACGCGCAGTACTGGCTGGGCAACACCTATTACGCACTGGGCGACTACAAGAAGGCCATCGCGGCCCAGCAGGTCGTGACCACCACCTACGCCGACAGCGCCAAGGTGCCGGACGCCATGCTGAACATTGCCAGCAGCTACGCCCTGCTGAAGGACAACAAGAACGCGAAGAAGTCGCTGCAGACGCTGGTGTCCAAGTATCCGGACTCGAGCGCGGCGCAGACGGCGCGGGATCGGTTGGCTTCGCTGAAGTAAGCAGCGGGCTTCAAGCGCGGTTTGATCGGGCTCGGCAATGTCAACGCTAAATAGAAATGTCCCCTGTTGCGCAAAGTAGAAATGTCCCTCTTGCCAATTTGATCACGGATTGGTGACAGGGGCCAGATGCGAT
>NZ_JBNDIK010000023.1:0-120839 GCF_050434365.1 Massilia sp. UYP32 | reverse complement strand
GAACGATGAAGTCTGGCTGAATCCGGAACGGAAACCGCCAGAGCAATTAAGAAAAGCCGCATGACTTGACGCGACATCTTTGTTGACAACTACCGCCACTGGGCAAGCGCCGGCGGCGAACTGAGCGAATGATTCCAAGGCCGGCAATCAGCGTTGCCCAGGATGCGGGTTCTGGAACCTCTGCGGGAGAGAGGACGACATTATCAATCGCAAACTCCGGGAATTCTTGTCCGCCGGTGATCGTCAGTGACGAAATGTTGACAAAGTCTTTAAAGTTAAAATTTGAAAATGATTCAGCCAGATTCTCTTCCACGAAGATCGTGTTCGTTACGACGCCATTAAGCCCCATCGCAGTGAGCGTCAGGGTCAAGGGACGACCGTAGCCAAGAAAGGTCTGGGCGACATCCAATGATGTGAAGGAGAACAAGCCTTTGTTCTCGAGATTGAAGGTGATACTACTCCCATTAAAACCATAGAATGCAGTCGTTCCATTTGAAGCGCAGCCGGTGCCGCACATGCCTAAATGGTCAGCGGGGTTATCCATAAGATAAAATCCGAATGGATCGATCGCTGAATAACTAACTTTGAATCCATCTTCAAGAAAGCTGTAGTCGTAGTATCCGTAGCCACCATCCTGAGACTCAAAGTCGATTGTCGCAGCCATTGCGGAATTTGTTAACAGGGCGGCCGTGAAGGCCATTATTAATTTTCGGACCATGGTTGGTTTATTCCTAAGATAAAAAATGAATGAACGAATCTACAACTCTACAACGCATCGGCTAACCTTTCGACGAGGACCATTTCAACAGCAATCCGGGCAGCGAATTATCACTGAGCAACAGAAGGGTATTGAAGGAAATCGCGGCCGCGAAAATTAATGTCTGGTATCCGATCAAGAATTGTCAAATAAATCTTATACCGATAAGTTATTTGAAATTGTATTAATCTGTATGCATAAGAAATTTCAAGGCGCCACACGCATACATTAATTTCGGAAAACATTTATACGCATAGGGCAAGATGAATCCGCGATCGAAACAGCCTTCATGATTGGTCAAGGACAGGAAAAGTGGATGACGTGTGACCGCCCTGTCTTTCTGGACGGACCTGTACCACGGCGCGAGCGCTTTTTTCTCGAGTACCTTTGTTTGCTTGCGGCAACGCATCTGTCGAGCCGCCATAGATCGGTAAGAGGAGGGGGCGCGTCTCGATGATCGCGCGACCCTGACAGGTATTTTTGCGTGTTTTGAAGATTGGGATACCGTGGGAATATTTGCCGCGCGGCCCAGGTTGCGGCAGTGTGCTGACGCGCCGGTCCCGGTCCCACGAATGCAAGCTCAGTGTGACAGCGCGTCCAGGAGGCCGACCTGTGACGGCTGCGCGCGCGCCATCAGATCATCTGGGATCGCGCTTGCGTCGACGCTGCCAACGTCCCCGCTTCCGCGAGCAATCCTCGCGATGACGCAGTGATTAGAGCAGGAAATTGGGCTTTAGCTCGCCATCGAGCGCAACCGTTCCAATGGTTTCGTCCTTGAGCCCCACGCCGGTCAGCTCCCGCCGGCGCGCTTCGGACAGCAGGTAATGGAGCCGCGCCGCGGCCTCGTCATAGGGTTGCCCCGCCGGCCGTACGTTCGAGATGCAGTTGCGCCGTTCGTCAGTCAGGCCGACGGCCGGCGCCCACGTGATGTACAGGCCCATGCTGTCGGGCGAACTCAAGCCTGGACGCTCGCCGATCAGGACGACAACGATCTTGGCGCCGAGCAGTTCTCCCACCTCGTCACCGACCGCCACGCGGCCCTGTAGAACAACGGATGGCGGTGCGACTGCCCAGCGCTGTGCGAGCAGTCGCGTGCGCAGCAGCTGCAAGAATGGCGCGGCGTTCTGTGCGACTGCCAGCGCGGAAAGGCCGTCCGTGATGACGAACGCGACGTCGTAGGGACGGCCTTCGACAGAGGGATCGCGCGTGGCGGCAAGGGCCGCGCTCGCCTCCGGTGCCAGCCGCCGCCCGAGGTCGGGCCGTTGCAGGTACACGTTGCGGTTGGCAGCGGCGCTGTGCAGTACCTTGCACGGGCCCGCTTCCGGCCATGCGCTCTCGATCGCCTGACTCAGCGTATCGGTGTCGAGCGCCAGGTGCACGGCGTCGCGCGCGCGCGCGTGCGCCAGCTGGAAATCGAGCTGGGCGGACGTGGGTTGGCTGACGCCGGTGTGACCGAGCGCAATGCGCGCGGCCGTGAACCGGCGCAGTGCCTGCCAGGGATCGGGGATGACGGTCTCCGACATGGTGTTCACCTCAGGTAATGCGCGACAGCGCGCGCTGGAACGGCGCCGGCAAGCCGCGCCCCAGCGCGACTTCGCCGTCGCCCGCAAAAATGCCCATGTCGCGCAGCCACACATGGAATTCCGGCGCCGGCGCAAGACCGAGCGCCCGCCGCGCGTACAACGCATCATGGAACGAGGTCGTCTGGTAGTTCAGCATGATGTCGTCCGAGCCGGGAATGCCCATCACGAACGTGCAGCCAGCCACGCCGAGCATCGTCAGCAGCACGTCCATGTCGTCCTGGTCCGCCTCGGCATGGTTCGTGTAGCACACGTCGCAGCCCATGGGCAGGCCCAGCAGCTTGGCGCAGAAGTGGTCCTCCAGTCCTGCTCGGATGATCTGCTTGCCGTCATAAAGGTATTCCGGTCCCATGAACCCGACGACGGTGTTCACCAGCAGCGGCTTGAACTTGCGCGCCACGGCATAGGCGCGCGCCTCGCAGGTCTGCTGGTCGAGGCCGTGGCTGGCGTTGGCCGACAGCGCGCTTCCCTGGCCGGTCTCGAAGTACATCACGTTGTCGCCGACCGTGCCCCGCCGCAGTGACAGGGCGGCCGCCTGCGCTTCGGCCAGCAGCTTGAGCTCGATGCCGAAACTGGCGTTCGCGGCCTGGGTGCCGGCGATCGACTGGAATACCAGGTCTACCGGCGCGCCCCGTTCGATGGCCGCGATCGTGTTGGTCACGTGGGTCAGCACGCACGACTGTGTCGGAACCTGGTAACGGGCGATGATCTCATCGAGCATCTCGACGATGCGGATCACCTGCTGCACGTTGTCCGTGGCCGGGTTGATGCCGATGACGGCATCGCCATTGCCGTATAGCAGACCGTCGAGCAGGCTGGCTGCAATGCCGAACGCGTCATCGGTCGGATGGTTCGGCTGCAGGCGCGTCGACAGCGTTCCCGGCAGACCGATCGTGTTGCGAAACCGCGTGACCGACCGGCATTTGCGCGCGACCAGCACCAGGTCCTGGATCCGCATGATCTTCGACACGGCGGCCGCCATCTCCGGCGTGACTCCCGGGGCGATCTGGCCCAGGGTTGCCGTGTCGGCGTCATCGCCCAGCAGCCAGTTGCGAAAGTCGCCGACCGTCAGGTGGCGGATGCGCTGGAAAGCGCCGGCATCGTGCTCGTCGAGGATCAGGCGAGTCACTTCGTCCGTCTCGTAGGGCACGACGGCCTCGTTCAGGAAGGTCGTGAGGGGAAGCGAGGCCAGGGCCATCTGCGCGGCCACGCGTTCTTCGGCACTGCCGGCCGCGACTCCCGCCAGATGATCTCCCGAGCGTGCCGGGCTTGCCCTGGCCAGGAGTTCGCGCAGGTCGGCAAAGGTATATGTCCGTTTGCCTACGGTATGAGTAATTTGACTCATGGCTGGTTCCGATCAGTTGCAGATGATGGACATGAGGGCTGTGTAACCTGGTCTATACCAATGACGATCCTGCCACATATTCATGATGAATGCGCGCATGATCAAGCAGCTTCGATGTAAATCGCCCCAAGTTTTGTGGAGGCTCCATTTTGAAAAAATGAAGCGATGAGGAGCGGCTGCACACCGGAGACATTTCGCCGCTGGGTACGCCAGCAAGAGCGCGATGCCGACCAGCGCCCAGGCCCGACCAAGGTGCGGAGCGCCAGCTGGCCGATACGCAGCGCCAGCCGGCAATTCGGTGATGCCGATTCCCAGAATTCCCGCGCCAACTGCTAGAAATCAATTTGCATAGTCTAAAGACTAATAGACTTGCTGATACGTGTTTCGAAGGCGTGTGGATTCCGGAGGAGGCAGCATGGGCATCAACAGAGGCACGCCCTACATGCGACGCGCTAGTCCCGTGGCGTTCAGGCGTCCGGGCCGCGAGGATGGCGCAATAGGAATCATGGGCGTTGCAGCGATCATCATCATATGCGGGTTCTGCAGCCTGGCACTGGACCTTTCCCGCGTATACAACCGGAAGATGGAACTCCAGAGCGCCGCCGACGCCGCTGCGGTGAGCGCCGCGATCGAGCTGGACGGCACCAGGGCTGGCCTGACCAAGGCGGCACAGAAGGCAGCCGCGCTGTTTGCGATACCCGTCATGTACGGCGGCCCCAGTTATGGCTACCTGGCGGCAGCGATGGACTGGTCCGACGACGCCATCAGATTCGGGGCTTCACCTGATGGTCCATGGCTCACGAGTGGCGAGGCAGCGGCGAGAAGCGCACCCAACGGCCTTCTGTACGTCCGCATCGATACCGCGGGACTGGATCCGGATTACGGGCAAGTGGAGACCCTGTTTCTGCCAGTTGTCGCGTCCGGCGATACCGTGACCTCGACAAGCGCACGTGCCGTGGCTGGCCCGACTGCGATCGGCGTCATGCCATTCGGGATATGTGCAATGCACGATGATGAGAAGCGTAACCGGAATGGCGAGCTGGAAGAATACGGTTTTCGGCGCGGTGTCGGCTATGACCTCATGCAACTGAACCCCGAATCGGCGGGTGCAGGGCAGACCTTCCTGATCCATCCGTTCGTCGGCCCCGGCGCCGCGTCGTCGGCGGCGGCCGACTTCAATACGGTCGCGCCGTCCGTCTGCACCGGGATGATGGGGATGGCGCGCATATCGGGAGGAAAGGTCTCGGTGCAGTCGCCATTCGCCCTCAGCGAATACTACCAACAATTCAATTCGCGCTTCGATGAATATACCGCGCCATGCACCCCCAGCACCGCGCCGCCCGACAGGAACATCAAACCTTACAAGTTCAATGATGGCAGCGTGCCGTGGATGACGACCACACCACAGGCCCAGGCGTCGGTATTGTATGAGGACCACGACAATCACAAGCGCTGGACCGTGGCGGGGCCTTATCCATCGCCGGCCGGGACGAGTGGCGCGCAGTATGGCCCGCTCTGGTCTTATGCCAGGGCAGTCCGGTTTGCCGATCCCATGCCGTCAGGAGGCTACGCCGCCTTCCCCACATCGAGCTGGAAAGACCTGTACACCCCAGGCGAGCCAACCGCCAAGTCCAGTTATCCGTCATCGCCCCCTTATACGGCCGGCGGCGCGACGTATGGTCTGGCTCCCGTCAACGCTGGCGTGCGCGACCGGCGGGTGCTCAATATTCCCTTGCTCTCGTGTCCCGTATCGGGGGGGCGTGCGACGGTGAAGGGAATCGGCAGATTCTTCATGACCGTGAAGGCCGACGATACCCATCTGTACGCCGAGTTCGCCGGCCTGGCGGATGAACAGACTTTACGTACGCGAGTGAGGCTTTATCCATGAAAGCACGATTCAACCGAGGCGCACGGCGTGCGCAGACCGGCAGCGTCGCTGTCGAGGCGGCGATCATCCTTCCAGTGTTGATCCTGTTCCTGGCGGTTCCCCTTTTTATGGCAAGAATATTCTGGTACTACAGTGTGGCTGAAAAGGCGGCCCACGACGGCGCACGATTCATGTCCCAGGCAACCCGCATGGAAATTCAGGATTCCACTGGCGGCGCGGAACCCGCCGTTGCGGCGCTCGCGAAGGCGATTGTCAACGCCGAGCTCGATGAGATCAGGCCCGGCCTGGTCGGGGTGACGCCGTCGGTCCTGTGTGATGGTCTGATCTGTGGTGGATTGAGCATTCCATCCACGGTACGTGTGGCCGTCCAGATACGTGTTCGTGACGATATCTTTGGATTCGTCACCGCCCCGCTCTTCGGCGAAGACGGGCTGCTCCTGACCGCAGACGTCACGGTGCGCTATGCGGGTAATTGAGCAGCGCCGCACGAGGCCGACGCGCAGCAGGAAGCAGCAGGGCGTTGCTGCCGTCGAGTTCTCGGTCGTGAGCATCGTCTTCTTTCTGCTGTTCTTCGGTATGGTCGAAATGTCGCGCGCGATGTACGTCATCAATACACTGCAGGAGGTGACGCGTCGTGCGGCCGCGCTTGCGACGAATACCGACTTCAGCAATGCCGCAGCTATGCAAGCGGTACGTCAGCGCGCCATCTTCCGCGACTCGCCAGGATTCCTGCTGTTCGCACAGCCGGTCACCGACACGCACATCATCATCGACTACATGTGGATTCAGCGCAGCGGTGGGGTGATGACCATGGTGGCAATTCCATCCGGATCGCTGCCCGCAAGCCCGGCCGCCAATTTTGCGAACTGTCTCGGCGATCCTTACAGTGAAGGCTGCATACGGCTGGTGCGCGTGCGCGTATGCCAGACAGCCAGCGCGGATGACTGCGATCCGGTGAGCTATCGGAGCCTGGTGTCGATGGTGCCGTTCTCGTTCGGGCTGCCGGTATCGATGACGATCGCGACCGCCGAGACATTGGGCATGCCGGCAGGCGTTCCCTGCGCGTGCCCATGATGATCCGGTAGCGCGCCGGCGCCGCCAGCGCCGCGTCGATCGCGTTGCCACAGCGATATTCCGGGCTGCTTAAAACCCTTCCAGCGCCCCGGGTCTGACCAACATGGTTTGCATCAGGGAAATCCTTGCCGTCCTGCTTGCGTCAAGCTGGGCCGGGATGGCCATCCCTTCGGCCGGGCCCATCGCTGCCGGGACTACCATCTGACCACGGCGGGAACTGCGTCCCGCAAACGCCATGGCCTGGACAGTCGCTGCCTTGCGTAGCTTTATATACGGATAAATATCTATCATCGGAAAGACATCGCCAGTATCACTGACACCGATATGGAAGACCTGTAGCTTGGCGAGCGCGCCGGCGGGAATGATCAAGGTTGCGCCAAAGGGTAATGCGGCCACTGTGCGCACCGTCGGCAGGTAACGCACTACATGGCCTTCGGGATGGAAATACATGCTGGCGGCCGCGGTCGGAACATACCGCGTTCGCCCGGGCCATGCCAGCCTGCGCACGGCGATCATGAGCTCGAGCCCCTGGAATCCTTTTTCGACCGCGAGCGGCGTCTCCAGTTTCAGGTGGCCTTGGACGGTCGACATCCCTGCCACATCGGTGAAATAGATATCCGTCACTGTTGTAAACGGTAGTTTCACATCGGCCACGACTTCGGCAACGCCTCGGGATGTGCTTTCGACAGCGACGATACCGGAAGTGCGGGCCCGGTAGCATGCCGAGCGGGAACATAACAGGATATCGCCGATACGCACGTTCCGCTCGGGCTGCTGCGCGTCGCCTGCGATGGTAATGCGCATCCTGATGGTGTCCTTATCTGCCTTGTTGCCAGCTGCAAAATTGTCCAGGACGGTGGTGTACCGCGATTCGATGGCGCCCACGGCGCCCAGGCCGAACATCAACATGAATGCTGCCCCAGGAATAAGCTTCGGCATGGTTGCTCACCAGGATCCCAATGCGTTCGAACGGCCGACCGACTTGATAGTCGGAAGAGCATAGCCGGCTTTCGGATTCCCGGGTTGACGGCGCGCAGCTGCCGGGACCGCCAGCACCAGGGGACGCGGGTTCGAAAGACTGCCTACTCCCGGTCCACCGCCTGCCGATCCAGCCACACCCCCAGCTGCGCCAGCAACTGCCCGCTATCCACCGGCTTCGACGCATAATCCGACGCCCCCGCCGCCAGGCACTTGGCGCGATCCTCCAGCATCGCCTTGGCCGTGAGGGCAATGATGGGCAGGTGGGCGAAGCGGGGATCGGCGCGAATCCGGCGCGTGGTCTCGTAACCGTCCAGGTCCGGCATCATGATGTCCATGAGGACGATGTCGATGCCGGGATGGATGTCGAGCTGCCTGAGCGCCTCCTTGCCCGATTCGACCGCATTGACCATCATGCCGGCATTCTCGAGCATCCCGGTCAGCGCGAACAGGTTGCGCACGTCGTCGTCGACGATCAGCGCGCACTTGCCGTGCAGGATCTCGGCGGCCTCCGGGCGTGCGGCCGGGTCGGGTGCGGACGCCTCGACGTCTTCCCTGATCCGTTCCAGGAAGGCGGATACCGCTGCCGTCTTCTCGGCCAGCGACTGCCCGTCATGGCCGAGCACCGCGGCATCCAGTTCGGCCAGTTGCTCGAGCGTGGCCGGATCGAGCATGCGCTCGGCGTACAGCACGGCCGGGATGTGCGCCAGGACCGGATCGCCGCGCATCTTGCGCAGTAAATCGATGCCGTTCGCGCCGGCCAGGTCGACGTCGATCACGATGCCCTGGTAGGCATGCCGTTCCAGCGCGGCCAGCGCCGCCGGGGCGTCGGCGACCAGGTCGAGCGCCCGTCCGGGCCCGGCCAGCACCTGGGTGATCGCCTCCCGGCGGGCGCGGTTGTCGGCCGCCAGCAGCAGGACCCGGATCGGCGGCGCCAGCTGGGCGGTCAGGTCGGCGAACACCTGGGCCAGCGTCGCCAGGTCGGCTGGCTTGGTGGTGTAGCTGGCCACGCCGTGCCGGGCGCCGCGTCCGGGGCGGTCGCGCACCGAGATCACGTGCACCGGAATGGCGCCCGTCGCATGGTCGGACTTGAGGCGGTCGGCGATGTCCCAGCCGTCGGTGTCGGGCAGCTCGAGGTCGAGCGTGATCGCATCCGGCCGGTTGCGCTGGGCCAGCATGAAGCCGTCCTCGCCGTTGTCCGCGACCAGCGTGTCGAAGCCGCGCTCGCGCGCCATGTCCTGCAGCGTGCGCGCGAACACCGGGTCGTCCTCGATCACCAGCAGCAGCGGGGCGCTCTGATGCGCCGGCGCACGCGGGAACCCGGCGGCGGAGGTGCCGCTGGTTTGGCCGGCGGGCGCGCCGTTGCCGCCGTTGTTGCCGTTGCCGCCATTGCGCATGCGATGGTTCAGGCGCTGGCGGATGGCGTCGCCATCCGGCGCAGCGGTCCCCGGGGCCTGCTGCGGCAGGAAGAAGGTGAAGGTGCTGCCCACGCCTTCCTCGCTCTCCACGCTCAGTTCGCCGTCGAGCAGGCGCGCAATCTCGCGGCTGATCGCCAGTCCCAGGCCGGTGCCGCCGTAGCGCCGCGAGGTGCTGGCGTCGGCCTGCTGGAATGCCTCGAAGATCATCTGGCGCTTGTCCAGCGGGATGCCGATGCCGGTGTCGGTGACGCTGAAGGCCACCACCCGCGGCGCATGCTCCAGCGCCGGCTGGTCGCGCGTCCAGCCGCTGCCGGCGATGCGCGCCGCCAGCGTCACGCCGCCCTTCGAGGTGAACTTCAGGGCGTTGGACAACAGGTTGGTCAGCAACTGCTTGACGCGCTGGCCGTCGGTGCGCAGCAGCGGCGGCAGGTCGGGCGCGAAGTCGATCCGGAACGTCAGCCCCTTGGCCTCGAACTGGTAACGCATGCTTTTCTCGAGGTCGGCCGCCAGCGCGGCCGGCGCCACGTCGGCCAGGTCGAGCGAGACGCTGCCGGCCTCGATCTTCGACAGGTCGAGGATGTCGTTGATCACGTTCAGCAGGTCGCGTCCCGACGAATACATCACCTTCACCATCTCGATCTGCCTGTCGCTCAGGTTGCGCTCGCGGTTCAGGCGCAGCTGCTCGGCCAGCAGGAGCAGGCTGTTCAGGGGCGACCTGAGCTCGTGCGACATATTGGCCAGGAATTCGGACTTGTAGCGCGAGGTCAGGGACAGCTGCTCGGCCTTCTCTTGCAGGCTGCGGCGGGCTTCCTCGATCTGGCGGTTCTTGGCTTCGACCTCGGTATTCTGGTCGGCCAGCTGGTGCGCCTTGCGTTCCAGCTCGGCGTTGATGTCCTTGAGTTCGGTCTGCTGCGACTTGAATTCGTTTTCGAGCTTCTGCGCCTGCTGGCGCAGCAGCATCTCGGTGCCGGACGCCGTCTCGATCGAATTGAACACGATGCCCAGGCCGTCCGACAGCTGGTCCAGGAAGTTCAGGTGGATCGCCTGGAACGCCTCGAACGAGGCCAGCTCGATCACCGCCTTCACCTGGCCCTCGAACAGGATCGGCAGCAGCACGATATTGCGCGGACTGGCCTGGCCCAGCCCGGACACGATCTGAATGTAGTCGTCAGGCAGGTTGGCGACCAGGATGCGCTGCTTCTCGAACGCGGCCTGGCCCACCAGGCCTTCGCCGACGCGCCACTCGCGCGACAGGTTCTTGCGCTCCTGGTAGCCGTAGCTGGCCATCAGGGTGAGCATGGGAGTGGAACCTGAGGCGCCCGGCGCCGCCTTGCCGTGGCGCGGCGCCTGCATCAGGTACAGCACCGCGTGCTGGGCCGCGACCAGCGGCGCGAGCTCCGACAGCAGCATGCGCGAGACCGTCATGATGTCGCGCTGGCCCTGCAGCATGCGGTTCAGGCGCGCCAGGTTGGTCTTGAGCCAGTCCTGCTCGGTGTTGCGCTCGGTGGTCTGCTTGAGGTTGCGGATCATCTGGTTGACGTTGTCCTTCAGGTCGGCCACCTCGCCGCGCGCCGCCACCGCGATCGAGCGCCCGAGGTCGCCCTTGGTGACGGCGGTCGCCACTTCGCCGATCGCGCGCACCTGGGTCGACAGGTTGGCGGCCAGCTCGTTGACGTTGTCGACCAGGTCGCGCCAGCTGCCGGCGGCGCCGGGCACGGTCGCCTGGCCGCCCAGGCGGCCCTCGACGCCCACCTCGCGCGCCACCCGCGTCACCTGGTCGCTGAAGGTGGCCAGCGTGTCGACCATGTCGTTGATGGTGTCGGCCAGCGCCGCCACCTCGCCCTTGGCCGGCACCACCATCTTCTGCTTCAGGTTGCCGACGGCGACCCCGGTCACCACCTTGGCCATGCCGCGCACCTGGTCGGTCAGGTTGGCGGCCATCAGGTTGACGCTGTCGGTCAGGTCCTTCCACACGCCCGAGACGCCCTTGACCTGGGCCTGGCCGCCCAGCCGGCCCTCGGTGCCCACCTCGCGCGCGACGCGCGTGACTTCGGCGCAGAAGGCGTTGAGCTGGTCGACCATGATGTTGACAGTGTTTTTCAGCTCCAGGATCTCGCCCTGCACGTCCACCGTGATCTTGCGCGACAGGTCGCCATTGGCCACCGCCGTGGTGACGGTGGCGATATTGCGCACCTGGCCGGTCAGGTTGCTGGCCATCAGGTTCACGTTGTCGGTGAGGTCCTTCCACACGCCGGCCACCGCCGGCACGTAGGCCTGGCCGCCCAGGCGGCCCTCGGTGCCGACCTCGCGCGCCACCCGCGTGACTTCGCCGGCGAAGCCGCGCAACTGGTCGACCATGGTGTTGATGGTCTGCTTGAGCTGCAGCACCTCGCCATGGACGTCGACCGTGATGGTCTTCGACAGGTCGCCGTTGGCCACCGCGGTGGTGACGGTGGCGATGTTGCGCACCTGGTCGGTGAGATTGCTGGCCATCAGGTTGACGCTGTCGGTCAGGTTCTTCCACACGCCCGACACGCCCGCGACCTCGGCCTGGCCGCCCAGGCGGCCCTCGGTGCCGACTTCGACCGCCACCCGCGTGACCTCGCCCGAAAAGCTCTTGAGCTGGTCGACCATCACGTTGATGACGTCCTTGATCTGCAGGATCTCGCCCTGGACCTCGACCGTGATCTTGCGTCCCAGGTCGCCGTTGGCGATGGCGGTCGCCACCTTCGACACGTCGCGCAGCTGCACCGTCAGGTTGCCGGCCATGGCGTTGACGCTGTCGGTCAGGTCCTTCCACACGCCCGACACGTCCTTCACCTCGGCCTGGCCGCCCAGCTTGCCCTCGGTGCCGACCTCGCGCGCCACCCGCGTCACCTCGCTGCAAAAGGCGTTGAGCTGGTCGACCATGATGTTGACCGTGTTCTTCAGCTCGAGCACCTCGCCGCGGGCGTCGGCCGTAATCTTGCGCGACAGGTCGCCGCGCGCCACGGCGGTGGTCACCTCGGCGATGTTGCGCACCTGGCCGGTGACGTTGCTGGCCATGGCGTTGACGCTGTCGGTCAGGTCCTTCCACACGCCGCCCACATCCTTGACCTCGGCCTGGCCCCCCAGCTTGCCTTCAAGGCCGACCTCGCGCGCCACCCGCGTGACTTCGCCGGCGAAGCCGTTCAGCTGGTCCACCATCAGGTTGATGGTGTCCTTCAGGCGCAGGATCTCGCCGCTGACGTCGACCGTGATCTTGCGCGACAGGTCGCCCTCGGCCACGGCGGTGGTCACTTCGGCGATATTGCGCACCTGGCCGGTGAGGTTGCTGGCCATGCGGTTGACGTTGTCGGTGAGGTCGCGCCACACGCCCGAGGCGCCCTCGACCTGGGCCTGGCCGCCCAGCTTGCCGTCGGTGCCGACTTCGCGCGCCACCCGCGACACCTCGCTCGAAAAATTGTTGAGCTGGTCGAGCAAGGTGTTGATCGTATTGGCGTTCCTGAGGAATTCGCCGCGCAGCGGACGGCCTTCGATCTCGAGCAGCATGCTCTCGGTGAGCACGCCGCGCGCGACGGCGCCGATCACCCGGCCGACCTCGCGCACCGGCTGCACCAGGTTGTCGATCATCGAATTGATGGCGTCGACCTCGTCGCCCCAGGCGCCGTCGGTCTTGTCGAGGGTCATGCGCTGGCCCAGGCGGCCCTCGATGCCGACCGCTACCGAGACCTGCTCGACCGCGCCGGCCAGCTTGCCGTGGGTGGCGACGATGTCGTTGACGGCGTCGGCGATCTTGCCGTCGATGCCGGTCCAGTCGTGCGGCAGGCGTACGCTGAAGTCGCCCGCGCGCAAGGCCATCAGCGCGTCCAGCAGCAGCGCCTGGGACGGCGCGCCGCCCGCGCCGTCGGGCGCGCTGATGCCGATGCCGGCCCCGGCGCGCCCGCCGCGGCGTTCGTGGGCGGCGGCGTCGAGCGCACGCCGGCCCGGCGTGCGACGTGCCTTGACGCGGCGCTCAGGCGCCGCCTGCTCGGTTGTCATCGTGTTCCCCGGTGGCCTCGATGCGGAACGGTCCGCGCCTGAGCAGGCCGACCGCATCTTCGTTGGAAACCGCGGCGCTGAAGTAGTTCCCCTGCAATTCGTCGCAGCCGTGGGCGACCAGGAAGTCCACCTGTTCCCGGGTTTCGACCCCTTCGGCGATCACGGTCAGGTCGAGCACGTGGGCCAGGCCGATGATGGCCAGCACGATCGCGGCGTCGCTGGGGTCGGTGGCGATGTCGCGCACGAAGGAGGCGTCGATCTTGAGCTTGTCGATCGGAAAGCGCTTCAGGTAGGCGAGCGAAGAGTAGCCGGTGCCGAAGTCGTCGATCGCGATCGTCATGCCCAGCGCGTGGATCTGGTGCAGGGTCTCGATCGCCTGGGCCGGGTTGCTCATCACGCCCGATTCGGTCAGCTCGACCTCGAGCATGGCCGGCTCGATGCGCGCCGCGTCCACCGCGGCGCCCAGGCAGCGCGCTACGTCCTCGCGCCGGAACTGCAGCGCCGAGACATTGACCGCGATCGGGACGTCGGCGAAGCCGAGCCCGGTCCAGCGCTGCAGCTCGGCCGCCACCTGGCGGATCGCCCAGGCGCCGATCGGGTCGATGCGCCCGGTTTCCTCGGCGATCGGGATGAACTGGCTGGGCGAGATCGTGGCCCCGTCGGCCTGCGGCCAGCGGATCAGGGCCTCGAAGCCGATGATGGCGCCGCTGGCGGCCTGCACCTTCGGCTGGTAGTGCATCACGAACTCGTCGTTGCGGATCGCGCGCTGCAGCGCGCTGCCGAGCGCCAGGCGGTGGCTGGCCACCTCCTGCATCTGCGCCGTGAAGAAGCAGTAGTGGGCGCCGCCGTCGCGCTTGGCGTGGTACATCGCGATGTCGGCGTTGCGCAGCAGCGTGTCGGGGTCGCCGCCGTCGCCGGGAAAGATGGCCATCCCGATGCTGGGCACGATGTGCAGCTCGCTGCCCTCGATCTGGCAGGCTTCCGAGACGGCGGAGATGATCTTCTCGGCCACCAGCGCTGCGTCGGCCAGCTGGTGCAGCTCGACCAGCATCACCACGAACTCGTCGCCGCCGACCCGCGCCACCGTATCGCCCTCGCGCACGCTGGCGGCCAGGCGCTCGGCCACCACCTGCAGCAGGCGGTCGCCGGCGGCGTGGCCGAGGGTGTCGTTGACTTCCTTGAAATGGTCGAGGTCGAGAAACAGCACCGCGACCTGGGCGCGCTGGCGTTCGCGCTGGGCCGTGGCCTGGCCCAGGCGGTCGAGCAGCAAGAGCCGGTTCGGCAGGCCGGTCAGGCTGTCGTGGAAGGACTGGTGCAGCACGTAGGCCTCCATTTCCTTGCGCTCGGTGATGTCGCGCGAGATCAGCACCAGTTGCGAGACGGCGCCGTTCGGCGCGCGGATCAGGCTGGCGTCGGATTCGAAATACCGCTCGCTGCGGCCCAGCACGCGGTACTGCAGGCGCCAGTGGGATTCGCCGGCGGGCGGGTGCTCGACCAGGGCGCGCACCCGCTCGCGATCGTCCACCTGCACGATCTCCAGGTAGCGCGCGCCGGGGCCGACGGCGGCGCCGAACTCGGCGCGGTAGCTGGGGCTGGTGTACAGCCAGGCCCCGGCAGGGTCGAGCAGCGCGACGTAGTCGCCCGCGTGCTCGAGGATCAGGCGTTCGATGCCGGCGTCCGGCGCCTCGCCGTGCGCCCCGGGCGCCAGGGCGCGCACGGGGCGCCGCTCGGGCGCGCCATCGAGGAAAGCCTGAACCTTCGCCTTGAGCACTTCGGGCGCCACCGGCATGAACACGTAGTCGCTCGCGCCGACCTCGAAGCCGCGGCTGCGATCGAGGTCGCTCGCGCGGTGCGAAGTCAGGAACACGATCGGCGTGGCGCGCGAGCGCGGCCGGGCACGCACCAGGCGCGCGGTCTCGAAGCCGTCCAGGCCGGCCATCTTGACGTCCATGAGGATGACGCAGAAATCCTGCTTGAGCAGGCGCAGCAGGGCCTGTTCGCCGGAGCTGGCGGTGACGAGGTCGGCGTCGAGGTCGCCAAGCACGCTGCGCAGGGCGAACAGCGCGCCCGGGTCGTCATTGACCAGCAGGACCGCCGGCGCCTCCTGGTTCGCGGCGGGGGCGACGCGGGCTTGGGGGATGAGCATGGCAGGTACTCCGCGGTCCAGCGGGCGCAGGTGTGCACTTTCCGTGGACATCTGAATCAGGTACGAATGCCGGGTGATTCTATGTCACCTGGCCACAAATATCGACCGGGCGCACGATACGCGCTGTCCTGGACAGGACCGTGGCCGGCAAGGGCCGGGCGTGAGCGGCCATATCGTGGCGCTCTCGGCCAACCTTCGCGAAAAGGACTATCATGAACGCTTTACCAACCGGACCTTGATGCTCATGACGACCTCCAGCTATCCCGACATCCGCCTCCTGATCGCCAACGAATGGGTCGACGCCACCGGCGGCAAGACCATTCCCGTGGTCAACCCGGCCACGGGACAGCCGATCGGCAACGTGGCCCATGCCGCCATCGCCGACCTGGACCGCGCGCTGGCCGCCGCCCAGAAAGGTTTCGAGGCCTGGCGCTTCGTTCCCGCCGCCGAGCGCGCCGCCACCATGCGCCGCGCCGCCAACCTGCTGCGCGAGCGCGCCGGCGACATCGCGCGCCTCCTGACCCAGGAACAGGGCAAGCCGCTGGCCGAAGCGAAGATGGAAGCCTTGGCCGGCGCCGAGATCATCGACTGGTTCGCCGCAGAAGGCATGCGCGTGTATGGCCGCATCGTCCCATCGCGCAATCCGGCCGCCCAGCAGTTGGTGCTGAAGGAACCGGTCGGCCCGGTCGCCGCCTTCACGCCGTGGAACTTCCCGATCAACCAGGTCGTGCGCAAGCTGGCCGCGGCGCTGGCCACCGGCTGCTCCTTCCTGTGCAAGGCGCCGGAAGAAACCCCGGCGTCGCCGGCCGCGCTGTTCCAGTGCTTCGTCGACGCCGGCGTGCCGCCGGGCGTGGTCGGCCTGGTGTTCGGCGACCCGGCCGAAATCTCCGGCTACCTGATCCCGCACCCGGTCATCCGCAAGGTCACCTTCACCGGCTCGACCCCGGTCGGCAAGCAGCTGGCCGCCCTGGCGGGCGCCCACATGAAGCGCGTGACCATGGAATTGGGCGGCCATGCGCCGGTGATCGTCGCGGCCGACGCCGACGTCGCGCTGGCCGTCAAGGCCGCCGGCGGCGCCAAGTTCCGCAATGCGGGCCAGGTGTGCATCTCGCCGACCCGCTTCCTGGTGCACAACGCGGTCAAGGACGAGTTTACCCGCGCGCTGGTCAAGCATGCCGAAAGCCTCAAGCTCGGTGACGGCCTGCAGGAAGGCACCACGCTCGGGCCGCTGGCCAATCCACGCCGCCTGACCGCGATGTCGCAGCTGGTGGACGACGCGCGCGCCAAGGGCGCGGTGGTCGCCACCGGCGGCGCGCGCGTCGGCGACGCCGGCAACTTCTTCGCGCCGACCATCCTGGCCGACGTGCCCCTGGAGGCGAGCGTGTTCAACGACGAGCCGTTCGGCCCGGTGGCGGCGATCCGCGGCTTCGACAGCCTCGAGGATGCGATCCAGGAGGCCAACCGCCTGCCGTACGGCCTGGCCGGCTATGCCTTCACCAGCTCGATCAAGAACGCCCAGCTCCTGATGAACCGCGTCGAAGTCGGCATGCTGTGGATCAACCAGCCGGCCACGCCAAGCGCCGAACTTCCGTTCGGCGGCGTCAAGGATTCGGGCTACGGTTCCGAAGGCGGTCCGGAGGCGCTGGAATCCTACCTCAACACCAAGGCCGTTTCGATGGTCGGAGTGTGATCTAGTTGTTGCAGCCCGGCGCCGGATTGGCCGCCGGGCCGGCGCGGGTCTGGGCGATGCGGGGAATCGCGCCGTCCTTCCCGTAGCTGAATTCCTCGACCGCGACCGAACGGCGGTAATCGGCGTTCGATACCATCTCGTTATGGTAGAACACATAGGATTTGCCGTTGAAGTCGGCGAACGCCTGGTGGATCGTGTGCGTCACCTTGTTCTTGTCCATGATCACGCCGCGATAGGTCCAGGGGCCGGTCGGGCTCGGGCCCGTCGCATAGGCGATCACCTCGGGCAGGCCGCTCGCATAGCTCAGGTAGTACACCCCGTCGCGCTTGTGCAGCCAGGGCGCTTCTTCGAAATTGAACAGGCCCACGGTCCGGATCGTGCCATCGAGCTCGATCATGTTCGGCTTGAGCCTGACGTACTTGAGCACCTTGTTTCCGAAGTACATATAGGCCTGGCCGTCGTCGTCCACGAACACGGCCGGGTCGATGTCGTCCCAGCCGTTCGGCGTTTCGCGCGTCATGTCGTTGGTCACCAGGGCCGAGCCGCGCGCATCCCTGAACGGTCCGGTGGGCGTGTCCGACACGCCGACGCCGATCGCGAAGCCGGGGATCGTGGCGTGCTTGACCGGCGCATACAGGTAATATTTTCCCTTGTGCCTGACGACGTCGGCGGCAAACGCATCGGCCTTGGCCCAGGCGAAGGTCTTGACCATGGCGGCGACGCCGTGATCGGTCCAGTTGCGCATATCGCAGGTCGAGAACACGCGCCACTCGTTCATCCTGTAGGTCGTCTCGCCCGGACTGGCTTCGTCGCGGCCCGTGTACAGGTAGAGGCGCTTGCCGTCGACCACCACGGCCGGGTCGGCGGTGAAGATGTCGGTCACGATCGGGTTGGCGGCATGTGCGCCGGCGGCGATGCAGAAGAGGAGGGCGGGCGGCAGGTGGCGCATCATGGCGGGCTCGCTGTGCGTGGCGCGGCAACAGGCCAGCGGGCCATGAGGCGCCGGTATTCGTCGCTGCTGATATTCAGGATGGCGCCGTGGCGCTTCTTGCTGTGGCCATGGTCGATCCTGGCCGGGTCCGCGCGCCGCAAGCGCTCTGGCCGCGTCAGGTCGTCGCTGGTCAGCGCCAGGTAGCCGGCCTTGCGCGCGTACTGGTCGACCCACATGGCCCATTCGCCGCTCTGCGCGACCCTGAACAGGATCGGCCCTTCGACGTCCTTGCCGGTCAGGCCGAGCGGCCGCAGGTCGCCCAGGATGTCCCACTGGCCCAGGAGTTCATTGGCGCCCTCCAGCGTCAGCTGGCCATCGCCGGAAGCGCGGACGTAGCGATACCGTGAGCGCGGATCGTCGATCTTGACGATCTGGGTGTCGATCAGCCCATGCGCGCCGGGACGGTCGATATACAGCGTGGCCGGCGTGAAGCGGACGAAGTCGCGCGTGCGTGAATAATAGATGCGCGGCTTGGTGACGCCGTTGGCCGGCGAAATCGTGGCCCAGTAGACGAGGTAGTCGCCGCTGCGCTCGTCGTAGATGGCTTCGGGCGCCCAGGCGCAGCCGGCATCGGGAATGGCGCCGGCCACGTCCACCAGGCGCGGCGCCGACCAGTCGACCAGGTTGGTCGATTCCCAGATCATCAGTTTCGTGCTGCCCTTGTGCATGGCGGCTTGCCAGCCCTTGCCGTTGGCGATGCGCAGATCGGTGGCGAGAATCCAGAACTTGTCGCCCCGCGGCGAGCGCACGATCGCCGGATCGCGCACGCCCTGTTCGCCCGTCGTGCTGCGCAGGATGGGCTTCGAGCCGTTCAGGTCGGACCAAAGATAGCCGTCCTGGCTGGTGGCAAAGTGGATCTGCTCGCCGTCGGCGGTCTCGCTGGTGAAGTGGGCGAGCAGGTAGTTGGGGCGGCCCGCGGACACGCCGCCGTTCAAGCCCTTGCCGTCGACGATCGGCTCGCCGACATCGCCAGGCTGGAAGGCCGGTTGCATCGGGTCCATCGGCAGGATGTTGCCGTCGGCGTCGAAGCTCATCTTCGCCAGCACGGTCTGGCGCTGGTAGCCGTTGCCGTCCGGGATGGCATGGCGGTGGTAGGCCACATACCAGCGGTCGGTGCCGGGCACCTGGACCACGCTGTGGTGGGCGGTGCCGACCGCCGCGCCGTTCTTTTGCAGGACGATGAAGTTCTTCGTCGCCGCTTTCACCGGTCCCAATGGCGAATCCGCCGTGCCCCAGCCGACCCGGTAATGTGGGCTGCGCGCGTCGTCGATCGACCACATGAAGTAATACTTGCCCTGGCGCTTGAACACCACCACGCCTTCGCGGAAATCCTTCATCGGGATGCGATGCACCTCGCCTTCGACGCTGACCATGTCCGGCTTGAGCTTGTAGGCGTTGGCCTCGATGCCGTTGCCCCAGTACAGATAGGCCTGGCCGTCGTCGTCGATGAAGGGGTAGGGATCGATCGTATTCGTCGTCATCGTGCTGGTGCGCACCAGCAGCGGCGCGCCGAGGGCGTCGACGAACGGTCCGCGCGGCGATTTGGCGGTGGCCACGCCGATCTTGTGGTCGGCGCTGAAGTAGAAATAATACGTGCCGTTGCGCTCGATGGCGTCGGGCGCCCAGGCCTTGATATTCGCCCACTTCACATCGTTGGCGACGTCCAGCACCATCCGCTCCTTCTTCCACTTGACGAGGTCCTTCGAGGACCAGACCGAGAAGTCGGTGGTCATCCAGTTCGGCTTGTCGGACGTCGGGTAAAGATAATACGTGTCGCCGAACACCCGGATCGACGGGTCGGCGGTGAAACCCTCGAGCGCGGGCGCGGGCGCCACGTCCTGCGCCTGCACCGGGAACAGGGCGGTGGCCGCGAATGCGATGATCGATGAGACGAGACGATGCATGCTGGGTCGGGTTCCGTACAGGATGGACAGACTGTCATTATGGGCGGTGTGTCCCAGGCCCGAACGGCAAGCGGAGGATTGCTCAGCATGTTGATCGGAGGATCGTCGCCGCAGGCGGCAGGTGGCTCTTATACTGCCGGACGGAGCGGGAAGGCCCGCATGCCCGGCGCGTCGGGCGCCACACTGGAGAACCGATGATCGAGCATTTCCGCCGCAGCGGCTGGATCGCCTGCCTGGCCCTTGCTGGCGCGACGCACCAGGCAGTCGCCGCCGAAACCACCATCCGTAATGGCGTCTTCTGGAAGGACAGCGCCGGCACGCCGATCTACTCGCAGGGCGGCGGCATGCTCAAGGTCGGCGCGAAGTACTACTGGTATGGCGTGAAGTATGCCGAAGCGGTGCGCTACGCCGACGCGCCCGGACAGGCGTTCGCTCAGCCGCACTTCAGCGCGGTCACCGCCTATTCGTCGACCGACCTGGTGAACTGGACCTTCGAAGGCGACGTTCTCACGCCGCAGGGCCTGGGCGCGCTGCACGATCCGAAGGCCTGGCTGGGACGCATGGGCGTGGTGTACCACAAGGCGACCGGCAAGTACGTGCTGCTCACCCAGTACAGCAGCAAGGGCACGGGCGGCGGCGTGCTGTTCGCCACCAGCGACAGTCCCAACGGCCCCTTCGTGTTCGCACGCCTGCAGGCGAGCATCGAGAACGTCGCCACTCCGACCTCGGGCGACCAGACCGTGTTCACCGACGACGATGGCCAGCCTTACCTGATCTTCAGCAGCAACGGCGACCGGCGCCAGTTGTACGTGGCGCCGCTGCGGCCGTCCGACTTCCTGCAGGTCGACGCGGCCACGAACATCCACAGCGCGCCGGCCGGCGGGCGCGAAGGCAATGCGATGTTCAAGCACCGGGGCCTGTACTATTTCTGCTCGTCCGACCTGCACGGCTGGAACGCCTCGCGCAGCTTCTACATGACGTCGCCGAACATCACCGGCCCGTATACGCCGGAGCGGATCATCGAGGGCACCGAGGCGGATTTTTCTCACGTGTCGCAGAACGGCTTCTTCATCCCGGTCCAGGGCAGCGCCGGCGCCACGGTCCTGTATGCGGGTGACCGCTGGAGCAATTTTGCCGGGAACGGGCTTGGCTACCATGTCTGGGCGCCGCTGTCGTTCGAGGGCACGGCGCCGCGCTTCAACTCGCTCAGCGAATTCACGCTGGACGCCGCGCGCGGCGCCTGGGCCGTCGGCAAAGGCAATAATTACCTGCTCAACCCCGGCTTCGAGGCGGACAGGGTGCGCCAGACGAGCGTCGCCGGATGGATCAGCAGCTGGACCAGCATCAAGGGCGATGCGCCGTTCATGAACGCGCCCGATGGTCGCACCGGGCGCTGGGCCTTGAGCCTGCGCCATGCGGGACAGACGATGGGCAGCGCGATCCAGAACGTCACGCTGCCGAACGGCCGCTACACGCTCAGGGCCTGGGTGAAAAGCGGCGGCGGCCAGCGCGTGGCGCGCCTGTACGCGTCGGGCCACGGCGGCGCAGAGATCGCCCGCTCCTTGCCGGACAAGTTGGCGCAGTGGACCGAGGTGACGCTGTCCGGCATCCAGGTCACTACCGGCAGCGTGCAGATCGGCGTCTACTCGGAAGGGAAGGATGGCGATTGGCTCGCCCTCGACGACTTCAGCCTGGTGCGCGAATGATGAACATTTCCATGATCTTGTTTGGCGCGGCTCGTGCGGCCCTGCTCGTGCTGACGATGGCGCCCGTCGCGCCGGCACAGGCGGCGGAGCTGAACCTGAACGCCTCCTGGCAGTTCTTCCGCGACGAGGGCGGCCAGCTCGCCAGCGCGGACCAGGTGCCAAACGGCGCCTGGACCGAGGTGAACCTCCCGCACGCGGCGCGCATCGAGCCGCGCGTGCCCACGGCGCCGTGGCAGGGCACGGTGTTCTACAGGAAGCGCCTGGACGTCAGGCTGCGGCCGGGCGAGCGCGCCATCCTGCGTTTCGAGGGCGTGATGAACGTGGCCGACGTCTGGCTGAACGGCCGCCACCTGGGACAGCACCTGGGCGGTTACCTGCCGTTCGCCTTCGACGTGACCGACGTTCTGCGTGATACGGGGGCGAACGAGCTCGTGGTGCGCGCCAATAACGAGGACAACCCGATCACCGGCCCCAAGCCGCTCAAGCAGCTCGACTACATCCAGCACGGCGGCATCTACCGCGACGTGCGGCTCGTGATCAAGCCGGCCGTGCACGTCACGGACGAAATGCTCTCGGCCACGCCGGGCGGCGGCGGGGTGTTCGTGACCTATCCGCGCGTCGCCAGGGACGAGGCGCGGGTCGAGGTCAAGGCCGAAGTCAGCAACACGTCGCGGAGCGCGCAGGCGGTCACCGTGCGCCACACGCTGGCATGGGACGGCAGGCAGGTGGCGCAGGCCGAGCAGCAGCTGCGCCTGGCGGCGGGCGAACGCCGCCACGTCACGCTGCCGCTCACCCTGCGCGCGCCGAGACTGTGGTCGCCGCGCTCGCCCAACCTGTACCGGCTGGAGACGAGGGTCGTTGCCGCCGGCAGCGAAGACATGGTCGCGACCCGCATCGGCGTGCGCCGCCTGGCCTTCGAGGACGGGCGCCTGCTGCTCAACGGCGAGCCCGTGCGCCTGCGCGGCGTCAACCGTCACCAGGAATACCCCTACGTCGGCTATGCGCTGTCGGCGCAGGCCGACGCGCGCGATGCGCTGCTGATCAAGCGCTACGGCTTCGACTTCGTGCGCCTGTCGCATTATCCGCAGTCGCCGGCCTTCATGGCGGCGGCCGACGAACTGGGCTTGCTGGTCTTGCCGGCCATCCCCGGCTGGCAGTTCCACAATCCCGACCCGGCCTTCGCGCGCCAGGTGGTGCGAACCTGCGCCGACCTGATCCGGCGCGACCGCAACCATCCCAGTGTCGTGGCCTGGGAATGCTCGCTCAACGAGACCGGCATGCCGGACCCGCTGGTGCGGGCGCTGCACGCCACCGTGCACCAGGAGTATCCGGGCGACCAGGCCTGGTCCGCCGGCTGGGTGCCGCAGACCTATGACCTCTACCTGCAGGCGCGCCAGCACAGGATCGGCAGCAAGCACGAGGCGCCGGCCAAGCCGCTGATCGTGTCCGAGTATGGCGACTGGGAATACTATGCGATGAACGCGGGCCTGAACCAGGACGCCTGGGCCGACCTCAAGCCGGCCGACCGTTCGAGCCGCCAGGCGCTGGGCAGCGGCGAAACGCGGTTGCTGCAGCAGGCCCGCAACGTGGCCGAGGCCCATGACGACAACGCCGCCACGCCGGCCTTCGCCGACGGCTACTGGGTGATGTTCGACTATGCGCGCGGCTATGCGCCGGACCTCGAGGAATCGGGATTGCTCAGCATCGAGCGTCTGCCCAAGTTCGCGGCCGAGTTCTTCCGCTCCCAGCGTAGCGCTTCGGAGAGTTCGCCGCGCTGGGGCGGCGGCCCGATGGTCTTCATCGCCAGCTATTGGCAGGCTGGCTCGAATCCGCGCGTCCGTGTGTTCAGCAATGCCGAGGAAGTCGAGCTGCGCCTGAACGGCAGGCCGATCGGCCGCCAACGAAGCGCGCCCTCAACAGTCCATCCGCGCCTGGCGCATCCGCCGCTCGAATTCGACACCGGCGGCTACGCGCCCGGCGAACTCGTGGCGCTGGCCTATGCGGGCGGGCGGGTCGTGGCCGAGCACCGGGTGCGCACGCCCCGGCAGGCGACGACGCTGGCCCTGGAACTCGACGACCTCGGCGTGCCTGTGGCCGAGGGCGACCTGGTATTCCTGCGCGCGCGCCTGCGCGACGCCGATGGCACTACGGTGCCTTCGAGCGGCGCACAGGTTGCGTTCTCCGGCATCGAAGGCGCCGAGATCGTCGGCAGTCAGGTCGTCGCGACCGAGGCCGGGATCGCCAGCGTGCTGGTGCGCGTGAACGGACCGCGCGCCGGCGTCGACGCCACGGCGCAGGCGGGCGCCCTGCGTGGCGCGCTTGCCGGCGCGCCGGCGTCGACGCGGTGAAGTGGCAGGCCGCTCGCACATGAATCGATCCATTGCTTGATTATTTCTGGTCAGGAAGCCCCAGGCGCTGGTCACGGCCGCATAATCCATCGCACTGAAATATCGGAGACGCCGCTTGCCACCATTCCTCCCTTCCCGCAGGCGTTTCGTGCAGATGGCGGCCGCGCTGGCCGCCGTGCCCGGCGCGCCGATCAATGCCCAGGCCGCGACCGCGAATGTCGGCGGCAAAGGCCAGCCGGTCGCAGGCACCGCGCTGCGCTGGCTCGATGGCCAGCCGCCGGCGCGCTTCGAAGGCGCGACCCTGGGCGTGCCCTGGCCGCGCGGCGCCCTGCGCCTGCCGGCCGACAAGACCCTGCGCTTTACCCTGGGCAGCAACGGGCCGGCGCTGCAATCGTGGCCGCTGGCCTACTGGCCGGACGGCTCGCTCAAGTGGACGGCGCATGCGGTGGCCGGCGGCGTGACCGCCTCCGGCTGGAATCTGGAAGCGGGCGCCGGCGCGGTGAAAGCAGGCGTTTCGGTCAGGCAGTCCGCCGACGCGCTGACGGTGAGTGCAGGCGAACTGACGTGGACCGTGCCGACGAGCGGCGAATACCTGGTCGAACGCGCGACCCGCGCCGGCCGCGTGACGATGCAGCACCTGCGCCTGGTCGCGCTGCGCCAGGACGGCGCCGAGCCGGAAGGCGCGGGCAGCGTGCGCCGCGAACTCTTCACCAGCAAGGTCACGCGCGTCACGCTGGAGCAGGAGGGGCCGGTGCGGGCCGTCGTCAAGCTCGACGGCGTGCACGCGGCGCGCGCGGCGCCCGGGCGCGACTGGCTCCCGTTCTCGGTGCGCCTGTACTTCTATGCCGGTTCGGACAGCGTGCGCATCGTTCACTCCTTCATCTATGACGGCGATCCGGCCCGGGATTTCATCGCAGGACTCGGCGTGACGGCGCGGGTAGCCATGCTCGACGCGACCCACGACCGCCACGTGCGCTTCGCCGGCGAAGGCGTCGGCGTGTGGGGCGAGGCGGTGCGGCCGGTGACCGGCCTGCGGCGCGATCCCGGCCAGGAATACAAGGACGCGCAGGTCGCCGGCAGGGCGCTGCCGCCACTGTCCGGCATGGCCAAGCCGGTGCAGGATGGCCTGCGCTGGATTCCCGAGTGGGGCGATTTTTCGCTCACCCAACCCACGCCGGACGGCTTCGTGCTGCGCAAGCGCACCCGCAGCGGGCATGCCTGGATCGACGCCAATGCCGGCGCACGGACGAAGGGACTGGTGTATGCCGGCGGCGCGACGGGCGGCGTGGCGCTCGGCTTCAAGGACTTCTGGCAGCGCACGCCCAGCCAGCTGGACGTGCGTAACGCTGCGACCGCCATGGCCGACGTCACCGCCTGGCTCTGGTCACCGTCAAGCCCGGCGATGGACATGCGCTCCTACCGCTCGGCCGACGGCATGGACACCTTCGAAGAACAGATCGCGGGCCTGAACATCACCTATGAGG
Source organism: Massilia sp. UYP32 (assembly GCF_050434365.1). Lineage (NCBI taxonomy): Bacteria > Pseudomonadati > Pseudomonadota > Betaproteobacteria > Burkholderiales > Oxalobacteraceae > Massilia > Massilia sp. UYP32. Next base: position 95,510 of record NZ_JBNDIK010000023.1, on the reverse strand, counting down.
ATTACGAGCCGGGTTGGGACGCCTCGCCCGGTGTGGCGCGCACGACCGAGCTGCAATTGTGGGTGCTGGGCGCCACGCCTTCGCACCAGGATTTTTCAGGCATGGCCGAGCAGGTGGCCAATCCGGCCCGGCTGGTGCTGGCGCCGGCCCGCATCCACGCCTGCGGCGTGTTCGGCGACTGGGACGTGGTCGACCGCAGCACGCCGGCGCGCAGGCTGATCGAGGATCATCTCGCATTCAGGCTGGACCAGTACCTGCGCGAAGTCGAGCAGCACCGCTGGTATGGGTTCTGGTCGTACGGCGACGTGATGCACGCCTATGACAACGACCGCCACATGTGGCGCTACGATATCGGCGGCTATGCCTGGGACAATTCGGAGCTGTCGACCGACCTGTGGCTGTGGTACAGCTACCTGCGCACCGGCCGCGCCGACATCTTCAAGTTCGCCGAGGCGATGACGCGGCATACGGGCGAAGTGGACGTGTATCACGCCGGCCCGTTCAAGGGCTTCGGCACGCGCCATGGCGTGCAGCACTGGTCCGATTCGTCCAAGCAGCCGCGCGTGTCGAACGCCGCCTATCGGCGCATCCATTACTTCCTCACCGCCGACGAACGCACGGGCGACCTGATGCGCGAGCTGCTCGATTCCGACGCCGACCTGCACAAGGTCGATATCGGCCGCAAGCTGCGTCCGGGCGCCAAGCCAGGCGCGCTGCCGTCGGCCGGCAGGTCGGCCGATGCGCCGGCGCTGGTCGCCGCCTCGTTCGGCACCGTCTGGGGTTCGCTGGTCGCGGCCTGGCTGGCCGAATGGGAGCGCACGGGCGACACCCGCTGGCGCGACAAGATCGTGAACGGCATGCGCACCATCGGCGCGCTCGAGCGGCGCTGGTTCGCAGCAAGCGCGCCCTACGATCCCAGGACGGGCAAGTTCAGCGGGCCGGGCGACCAGGCCCGCATCTCGCAACTGAACGGCGTGTTCGGCGTGGTCGAGATGAGTTCCGAGCTCCTGACCCTGGTCGACGAACCCGGTTACCGCAAGGCCTGGCTCGAGTACTGTCGCTACTACAACGCACCGAAGGAAGAGTTGATCGCGCTGCTGGGCAGCGAGCCGCGCGGCCGGGCCCAGCCCGATTCGCACTCGCGCCTCTCCGCCTACGCCGCGCATCACGAGCGCGACCGGGCGCTGGCCCTGCGCGCCTGGCGCGAACTGTTCGCGTCCAACTTCATGAAGTCGCACGCGCAGGCTAGAAAGGTCGGGGGCGTCGCGGTCTTGCGCGAGCTCCACGAGCTGCCGAACATCGGCACCAACGGCTCGGCGCAGTGGAGCCTGGCCGCGATCCAGAACATGGCGCTGGTCGGGGACGCGCTGGACGAGGCGGCGCGCGCCGCCGGCCTGGTGGGACCATGACACGCAAGGAGACAAGATCATGCCGCACACGCATTCCACTCGCCGGCGCCTGACGCTCTCGCTCATGGCTGCGCCATTCTGCGCCGGCGCCGCGCCGGCCCTGGCTGCGGGCGCCGAGCGGTCCGACATCACGGCCTACGGCGCCGTGGCCGACGACAAGACCGTCAACACCGCCGCCATCCAGCAGACGATCGATGCGCTGGCCGCGCGCGGCGGCGGGACGGTGGTCGTGCCGCGCGGCGTCTTCGTCAGTGGGGCGTTGTTCTTCAAGCCCGGCGTCCACCTGCACCTGGCCAAGGGGGCGGTCCTCAAGTGCTCGACGGACCTGTCGCATTTTCCGGTCCGGCGCACCCGGATCGAGGGCCACTTCGCCGAGAACTTCAACCCGGCGCTGGTCAATGCCGACGGCTGCGACGGTTTCCATCTCAGCGGCGAGGGCACGCTCGACGGCGCCGGGCGCCCGATCTGGGATCGGTTCTGGACGCTGCGCAAGGCCTACAAGGATCCGGGCAACTTCCCGAACATCAGCGTCCCGCGCGCGCGCCTGGCCCTGATCGAGCGCTCGCGCGGCGTGACGGTCGAGGGCGTGACCTTCAAGGATTCGCAGTTCTGGAACCTGCACCTGTACCGCTGTCAGGACGTGACGGTGAAGCATGCGCGCTTCGTGGTGCCGGACGATTACGAGCAGGCGCCGAGCACCGACGGGATCGACCTCGACAGCTGTCAGCGGGTGACGATCGACGGTTGTTATTTTTCGGTGACCGACGACTGCATCGCCGCCAAGGGCTCCAAGGGACCGTTCGCGCTGCAGGACAAGGACAGCCCGCCGGTGGTCGGCGTCCATGTGCGCAACTGCGAATTCCGGCGCGGCCACAGCGTCATGACGCTGGGCAGCGAAGCGACCCTGGTGCGCGACATCCTGGTCGAGGATTGCCGGGTGACGGGCCACGTGCTCAACGTGGCGGTGCTCAAGCTGCGCCCGGACACGCCCCAGCACTACGAGAACGTTCACCTGCGCAAGCTGAGCCTGCAGTCGGAGCGCGGCGCCATCGTCTCGGTGCAGCCGTGGACGCAGTACGTGGACCTGAAGGGCGCGCCGCCGCCAAAGTCGATCGTGCGCAATATCCGGCTGGAGGACATCGAGGGTCGCTACGGCGGTTTCGGGCGCATCCGGCCGAATCCCGGCCAGACCGAGATCAGCGACATCGTGTTCAAGGACATCGCGCTCGCACTGCGCGACCCCAGGCCCGATATCGCCGGCGCCAGCGGCGTCCGGCTGGACAACGTGATCGTCAACGGCCGGAAGGTCTCGTTGTAGCGCCTACAGGCTGCCGGCGCCGGCCGCCGCGCGGCAGACGTGCACGGTGGCTTGCGCGCCGTTCGGCGCCCGGTAGTCGCGCGCCAGCGCCAGCCGCGCGACCTCCACCAATGCTTCCGGCACCAGCGCCACCACGCAGCCGCCGAAGCCGCCGCCGGTCATGCGCACGCCGCCGGCATCGCCGATCGCGTCCTTGACGATGTCGACCAGGCGGTCGATGGCGGGCACCGTGATCTCGAAATCGTCGCGCATCGACGCATGCGAGGCCGCCATCAGCTCGCCCATGCGCTCCAGGTCGCCGGCGGCCAGCGCCTCTGCCGCCGCGACGACGCGCGCATTCTCGCTGACGACGTGGCGCGCGCGGCGCAGCGCGACCGGATCGAGGCCGTCGCCTTTCTCCGCCAGCGTGGCCAGGTCGACGTCGCGCAGGGCCGGCACGCCGAAGTGGCGCGCCGCTTGCTCGCACTGCGCGCGGCGCGTGTTGTAGGCGCTGTCGACCAGGCCGCGCGTGATGTGCGATTCGACGATCATGATCGCCGCGCCGGCCGGGATCGGCACCGGGCTGACTTGCAGTGAACGGCAGTCGATCAGCAGCGCGTGGTCCTGGACGCCGCAGGCGGAGCTGATCTGGTCCATATTGCCGCACTTGCAGCCGACGAAGTCGTTCTCGGCGCGCTGGGCCACCAGCGCCGCCTCGATCGGGCCCAGGCCCGGGTGGTCGGGCAGGGTGGAGAACAGCGTGCACACCGCCACCGACAGCGAGGCCGAGGACGACAGGCCGGCGCCTTGCGGCACGTCGCCGGCGATGACCATGTCCATGCCGGGCAAGGAGTGGCCCGAGGGCTCGCGCTGCAGCAGCTCGTGCACCACGCCGCGCACGTAATTGGCCCACATCGGCGCGGCCAGGCGTTCGATCGGCGCGTCGAGCGCATATTCGTCGATGGCGTCGTCGTAGTCGGCGGCCACCACCCGCATGCGGCGGTCGGCGCGCGGGCGCGCCACGATCACCGTCCGGTAGCCGATGGCGCAGGGCAGCACCAGGCCGCCGTTGTAGTCGGTATGTTCGCCGATCAGGTTGACCCGGCCCGGGGCCTGGACCCGGATCGTGGCCGGCTGGCCGAAGGCGGCCAGGAAGACGTCGGCCGCTCTGGCCGTCAAAAGATCGCTCATCGTGCGCTCAAGGGTTGGAAGCGGGGGCATCGGGGGCGTCGAGGTAGTGCACCTCGTCGGAGACGGCGCGCAGCATGGCGGCCGCCTGTTCCGGCGTCAGGTCGCGCTGGGCCTCGGCCAGCATCTCGAAGCCGACCATGAACTTGCGCACCGAGGCCGAACGCAGCAGCGGCGGATGGAAGTGGGCATGCAGCTGCCAGGCCGGCCCGCCGTCGTCAGCGTCGTCTTGCCCGTAGGGCGCGCCGTGCCAGCCCATCGAATACGGGAACGAGGTCTGGAACAGGTTGTCGTAGCGGGTGGTCAGGCGCTTGAGGGCGAGCGCCAGGTCGGCGCGCTGCGCGTCGTCCAGGTCTTCCAGGCGCGCGACCTTGAAGCGCGGCAGCAGCAGCGTCTCGAACGGCCAGGCCGCCCAGTACGGCACCACGGCCAGCCAGTGCGCGGTCTCGACCACCACCCGCTCCTGTGCCTGCGCCTCGCGCTCCGCGACGTCGAGCAGCAGCGGACGGCCGTGCTCGGCGTGGTAGGCGCGCTGGTGGCGGTCTTCGCGCGCGGGCAGGTCGGGCAGGAAGCTGGTGGCCCAGACCTGGCCATGCGGGTGCGGGTTGGAGCAGCCCATCGCCGCCCCCTTGTTCTCGAACACCTGGACCCAGCGGTACCTGGCGCCCAGCTCGGCGGCTTGCTCGCACCAGGTGTCGACCACCTCGCGCAGCGCCGGCAGGGGCAGCTGCGGCAGCGATTTGGCGTGGTCGGGCGAGAAGCAGATCACGCGGCTGGTGCCGCGCGCGCTCATGTTCTGGAACAGCGGGTCGGCGCCCGGCGGCGCCTCCGGGGTGTCGGGTGTCAGGGCCGCGAAGTCGTTCGCGAACACATACGTGCCCTGGTAGTCGGGATTGCGCTCGCCATTGACGCGCACATTGCCGGCGCACAGGTAGCAGCCCGGGTCGTGCGCCGGCTTGGGGGCGCGGTCGGGGGCTTCCTGCTGCCCTTGCCAGGGGCGCTTGGCGCGGTGGGGAGACACAAGTACCCAGTCGCCGCCGAGCGGATCGTAACGGCGGTGCGGGTGGTCGGTAGGGTTGAACATCGCTTTCCTCGTCATGGTCGGTTGGCCTTGAGCTTACCACCCGATGCCATAGATGGCGACCAGCAGCACGCAGATCACGGCCGAGCCCAGCGCGAAGCCGCCATCGACGCGGAACAGCGAACGGTCGATGTGCATGCGCTTGAGCGCGCCGTCCTGCTCGGCCATCTTGCTCATCACGACCATGCCGATGACGACCATGATGAACACGATCAGCATGCGGTCGAGGAACGGGATCTCGTAGACACCGGCGCCGTTGTCGACCGCGAAGCCGATCGGCGCCAGGAACGACAGGTCCATCGCCAGCGGCAGGAACTTGAGGAACACCGAGAACACCAGGCCGCCGATGGTGGCGAACATCGCGGCCGCCGCCGTGGTCTTGCGCCAGTAGAAGCCGAGCAGGAACATCGCCAGGATGCCGGGCGAGACGAAGCCGGTGTATTCCTGGATGTACTGGAAGCCGCCTTTCTTGTCGATGCCCATCAGTGGCGCCAGCAGCACGGCAATGGCCATCGAGACTACCACCGACACCCGGCCGATCCACACCATCTTCTGTTCGCTGGCTTCGCGGTTGAAGTGCTTGTTGTAGATGTCGAGCGTGAAGATGGTGGCGATGCTGTTGGCCTTGCCGGCCAGCGAGGCCACCACGGCCGCCGTCAGCGCCGCGAAGGCCAGGCCCTTGATGCCGGCCGGGAGCAGGGCGAGCAGGGTCGGATAGGCGCGGTCCGGATTGAGCTCGCCGCCCGGGCGCATGGCGTCGCCCAGGGTGCCCGAGCGGTCGAGCGCATAGGCGGCGATGCCGGGCAAGACCACGATGATCGGCATCAGCAGTTTAAGGAAGCCGGCGAACAGCAGGCCCTTGCGCGCGGTGTGCAGGTCGGCGCCGAGCGCGCGCTGGATGATGTACTGGTTGCAGCCCCAGTAGTTGAGGTTCACGATCAGCATGCCGCCGATGATGGTCGACAGGCCCGGCAAGTCCATATAGCTCGGATTGTCGCGCGAGAGCACCATGTCGAAATGCTCGCCGGCGCGCACATACAGCTCGCTCATGCCGCGCAAGGCGCCCTGGCCGCCGGCCAGCGCCGCCACCAGGTCGAGCGCGATCCAGGTGGTGACCAGGCCGCCGATCACGAGGCACAGCACCTGCACCACGTCGGTGTAGCCGATCACCTTCATGCCGCCCAGCGTGATCACGGTGGCGAACAGCGCCAGGAACAGCATGCAGGCCATCACGTCCAGGCCCGCGATGCTGCTGATCGCCAGCGCGCCGAGGTAGAGGATGGCGGTGAGGTTCACCACCACGTAGAGGCCCAGCCAGAACACCGCCATGGTGGTGGCCACCGCCTTGCCGTAGCGCTGCTCGAGGAACTGCGGCATCGTGTAGATGCGGTTCTTGAGGTAGACCGGCATGAAGAACACGGCCACGATCACCAGCGTCACGGCCGCCATCAGTTCATAGACGGCGATCGCCATGCCGATGCGGTAGCCGGAGCCGCTCATGCCGATGAACTGCTCGGCCGAGATGTTCGAGGCGATCAGCGAGGCCCCGATCGCCCACCAGGTGAGGGACCCTTCCGCCAGGAAGAAATCGTGGGTGGCCTTGCCGCTGCTGCGCTTCTTGCGCCAGTAGATCCAGATGCCATAGGCCGAGATGGCCACGAAGTAAACCAGGAAGACGAAGGTGTCGAGCGTGGTGAATGGGGTCATGGGTCGATGTCTCTGTGCCGCCGGGGTCGATCGCCCCGGTCGTGTTCTCGATTAATCAGTCAGCCGGGCCCGGCGTTAGCCGCCGTGCCGTCGCCGCCGGCTCCGTAAAGACGCCGGCTCAGCGATAGTACCGCACGGCCGGCCGCCGGTCTGTTCAATCTGGTGATTGATCAGCAGACGGGCGGCAGTTGAGCGGAAGCAAAACTCGCGGTTGCTCACTATACCGTAAAACCTTGTCATAGAACTATTACGATTTTTGCAAGGCGATTACGCTGGGAAGCAGGCCATTGCCGGAGACATGCCATGCGCGATGCAACCCGCTTCCCCGAGCTTGCCAGCACGCTCAGCCAGCACAACCGCATCCTGCGGCTTTCCTTCCCGCATTGGGACGGCCCGGCCGCGCTGCTGCTGGTCGATACGCTGGAAGCGTCCGAAGGCCTGTCGCGGTCCTTCAGCTACACGCTCGGGCTGCTGTCCGACGACGCGCACATTGCGCTGAAAGACCTGCAGGGCAAGCTGGTGTGCGTGGAACTGGTGCGCCGCGACGGCACGCTGCGCCATTTCACGGGACGGGTATTCCGTTTCGCGCTGCTCAAGGTCGACGGTGGCTTCGCCTTCTACGAAGCACGGCTGGGACCATGGCTCGATTTTCTGGCGCTACGCAAGGACAACTACCTGTTCCACCACGCGAGCCTGTACGACCAGACGCGCAGCGTGTTCGCCGACTATGGCGTGCTGGCCGACTGGGACTGGCGCGTGAGGAGCGAAGAGCGCGTGATGACGCAGGCCTGCCAGTTCGACGAAAGCGACTTGAACTACCTGGCGCGGCGCTGGGCGGCGGCCGGGATCTACTACTGGTTCGAGCATGGCGCCGACGGCCACCGGCTGGTGCTGGCCGACGATTCGACGCGCGCCGCCGCCATCGACGGCGATCCGGCCGTCCCCTACCAGCGCCACGGCGGCGCGGTCGAGGAAGACGGCATCGGCGAGTGGTCGGCGGCGCGCCAACTGGTGCCTTCCAGCGTCGCCGTGAGCAGCTACGACTTCAGGAACGGCCGCGCGGCGCTGGCCTCGACCACGACCCTGAATCGCCAGGGCCAGGTGCCGGCGCTCGAATCCTACGACTATGCGGGAGCCTACGGCTTCGCCGGCCTGGCGGCGGGCGATGCGCTGGCGCGCCTGCGGATGGAGGAAGCCGAGGCGCGCGGCAAGCTGTTCGAGGGGGCGGGCAACAACCGCTGCCTGATGCCGGGCCGCTGGTTCCGCCTCGACGGCCACTTCGATACCGGCGGCGAGGGCGCCAGCGAGTTCCTCGTGCTCGACTGCCACCACCGCGCCACCAACAACTACCTGGCGCAGGACGAGGAACCGGCCTACGAGAACCGCGTCGCCTGCCAGCGCCGCGCGATCCCCTGGCGGCCGGGCCGCGGCTTTCATTGCGACGAGACCCGCATCTACGGCATCCAGAGCGCCACCGTGGTCGGCCCGCGCGGCGAAGAGATCCATACCGACGAATTCGGGCGGGTGCGCGTCCAGTTCCACTGGGACCGTGAAGGCCAACACGACGAGCGTAGCTCGGCCTGGATCCGCGTCGCCACCCCATGGGCCGGTTCCAACTTCGGCATGACCTCGATCCCGCGCATCGGCGCCGAGGTGATCGTGTCCTTCCTGGGCGGCGATCCGGACCGGCCGCTGATCACCGGCATGGTGCCGAACGCGCTGACGATGCCGCCGTGGGAACTCCCGGCCAACAAGACCCAGAGCGGCGTGCTGTCGCGCTCCTCGCCGGGCGGCGGCTACGACAACGCCAATGCGATCCGCTTCGAGGACAAGAAAGGCGGCGAGCAGCTGTGGGTCCAGGCCGAGCGCAACCTCGACACCGTGGTCAAGCACAGCGAAACCCGGACCGTCGGCGCCGACAGCAGCCTGCAGGTCGGCGGTACGCAAACGCAAGGCATCGGCGGGGACCGCACCCTCACGGTCGGCGGCGCGCAGACCCACACCATCCGGCGCGACCTGACGCTCAATGTGAGCGAAGGGCGCCACACCAGCACCGTCAAGGGCGACGTGAGCATCACCTCGCTCGACGGCGCGGTCACCGTCGTCTCGCCGCGCAAGATCACCTTCGCCGTCGGCGGCAGCACCATCACGTTGACGCCGGACGAGATCGTGATCAACGCGGGCAAGATTTTCCTCAATCCCTGAACCAGTCGAGCGAGGCATCCATGAGCGAGACGACAGTCCGAATCCACCTGCACGAGGGCAGCGTTGCGCTGCCGCCCGGCTTCGCGGACCGCAGCGCGAACCTGTTCGTGCCGGGCGACCCGCAGCGCCAGCCCAACCTGAGCATCGCGCGCGACTGGCTGGAGCGCGGGGAGACCCTGGGCGCCTACGTCGAGCGCCAGCTCGGCATGCTCAAGGCGCGGCTGCCGGGCCACAAGCTGCTGGCCCGGGACGAGGAGCGCCTCGGCCCGGGGCCACGAGCCCACGCCGGCATGCGCATCGACGCCCAATACCGCAGCGGCGCGCAACAGGTGCGCCAGCGCCAGGCCGCGTTCGACATCGGCGACGGCCGCGTGCTCGTGTTCAGCGCCGCGACGCCGGGCGCGTTCGACGACGCCTTCGAGGCGCTGTGGCGGGCCTGGCTGGATAGCTTCCAGCTCCAGGTGCGCTAGTGGCTGGCGCCATGTTCGAAGCCGCCCGCCTGACCGACCCGATCGCGCATACCTGCGCGCTCGAAGGCTTCCTGGTCGGGGCCGTGATCGGCATTGCGCTGATCGCCGCCGTGGCCTTCGCCACCTTTACCTGCGGCTTCGGCGTGGCGCTGCTGGCCGGCCTGGCCGCCGGGATCGGCGCGACCGCCATTCTCGGACTCGGGGAAGCGATCGGCCGGATGTTCTCGAATCCCTCCGGAACGCTCGGCAGCGCCTCGCCCGACGTCTTCGTCAACCGCCTCGGCGCGGCCTGCACCACCATGAGCACGGCCATCTGCGACAAGCACAATCCGGCGCCACTGGTGGCGGAGGGTTCCGGCTCGGTATTCATCAACGGCTTGCCGGCGGCCCGCAAGGACGACGCCATCACCTGCGGCGCGAAGATCGACGACGGCTCGCACGACGTGTTCATCGGCGGCGGCCGGGTCGGCTACCTGCCGGTCGAGGACGAGGTGCCCGAGTGGCTGCGCACGACGGTCGGCTGGGCCTTCGCCCTGGCGGGCCTGGTCGGCGGGCTGGCCGGACTGGTCAAGGCGGCCGGCGGCCTGTCGCGTGCGGTCGTGCCATGCGCGGCGAAGTTTATCGGCGGCTTCATGCTTGGCGAGGCGGTCGGCCATTATGTCGCCGAACCGGTGGTCAGACGCGTGATGGGAGGACTCTACGGCAGGCCGGTGGAGGTCGCGACCGGCCGCAAGGTGTTGCTGGCCCAGGACGAAGTCGATTTCGTGGTGCCGGGGCCGCTGCCGATCGTGTTGGCGCGCTTCTATGCGAGCGACCTCGCGCTGGATGCGAGCCCGGGTGGCGGCCTGGGCGCCGGCTGGGTGCTGCCATGGGAACTGCGCCTGCAGCGGCGCGACGAGCGGCTCTGGCTGCGCGACGCGCAGGGGCGCGAGACGGGCTTTCCGCCCATGGCGCCCGGACAGGCGCTGTACAGCGCGGGCGAACAGCGCTACCTGGTCCGCGCGCGCGACGGCCGCTACCTCATGGTCGACCTGAACGAGCGCTACTACGACTTCGGCCAGCTCGACCAGGGCCCGGATGCGGTGGCATGGTTGCAGCGCATCGAAGACCGCTGCGGGCAGTGGCAGGCATTCGCGCGCGACGACGCCGGGCGGGTGCGGGCGATCCGCGCCAGCGGTGGCCTGGACCTGCGCCTGGATTACTGCCCCGCGCACCCGGAGCGCCTGGCCGGCATCGTGCGCCTGGACGGCGACCCGCGCCAGCTGGTGCGCTACGACTACGATGCGCTCGGCCAGCTGGTCGCGGTGACCGATGCGAACGGGGCGGTCGTGCGCCGCTTCGGCTACCAGAACGGCGTGATGACGAGCCATACGGGCGCCCTGGGCCTGGTCTCGCACTACGCCTGGGCCGACATTGGCGGGCGCCAGCGCGTGGTCGCCTGCTGGTCCAGCGAAGGCGAGCGCGCCGGATTCACCTATGACCTTGAGGCGCGCCAGACCACGGTGCGCGATGAACTGGGCCGCGAGGCGTGCTGGCGCTACGACGAGCAGTTGCGGATCGTGGCCTGCACCGACCTCGATGGCGGCGCCTACCGGATACGCTACGACGACGCCGGCCAGCCCACCCACATCGCGCTGCCGGGCGAACGCAGCGTCGCTTTCGAGTATGACGCGGCGGGCCGGATCGTCCTGGAAACCGACCCGCTCGGACGGCGCACCGCGACCAGCTATGACGGCGACAGCCTGCGCGTCACGCAGACGATCCTGCCGGGCGGCGCGCGCTGGCGCGCCGGGTATGACCATCTCGGGCGCTTGCTGAACACGACCGATCCGCTGGGGCGCGTCGAGCGGCATGAGTACGCGCCGGGTCTTGGTCCGTGGCCGGTGGCGCATGTCGACGCGCGCGGCGCGCGCCGGACGATGGCCTGGAATGCGCTGGGACAGCTGACCGCCTACACGGACTGCTCCGGCAAGACCACCCGCTACGCTTATGATGCCGCCGGCTACCTGGAGACCGTGACGGATGCGTTGGGACAGCAAACGCGCTTCGAGCGCCTGCCGACCGGCGAGCCGGCCAGGATCATCCTGCCGGACGGCAGCGTGCAGGAGTTTGCGTACGACGCGGCCGGCCTGCCCGTCGGGCAGCGCTACAGGGAGGTCTCGATGCGCTGGCGCCGCAATGCGCGCGGCCAGGTGGTCGAGGCGCTCGATCCGGCCGAGCGGCGGCTGAGCTACCGCTACGATCCGCGCGGCCGCTTGGTCGAGCTGGCGTCCGGCCCCGACACCCGGTACGACTTCGCTTACGACAGCGGCGATCGGCTGGTGCGCGAGATAAGGCCGGATGGCGTGGAGCGGCAGCTGGGCTATGACGCCGCGGGCGAGCTGGTCGAACTCGAGAAGCTGGGCGCATCGGCGGGCGATCCGCTCGCCCGCGCGCGCCGCACCATGCGCTTCGAGCGCGACGGGATGGGCAGGCTGCTGCGCCAGACGTGCGCGACCTCGGTGTCCACCTATGCCTGGAACGATGCCGACCGGCTCGTCGCGGCGACCCGGGCGCCGCTCGCCGCCGGCAGCGCGCTTGGGGTGACGTCCAGCAGCGTCGGCTTCGACTACGACGTGGCCGGGCGCCTGCTGGCCGAGCACGGCGCCGAGGGCACGGTGCGTTATGAGCTGGATGAACTCGACAACCTCGCGGCCATCGACCTGCCGCATGGCCAGCGCATCGAGCAACTCTGTTATGGCGCGGGCCACGTGCACCAGGTGCGGGTGGGCGGGCGCGTGGTCAGCGACATCGAGCGCGACGACCTGCACCGCGAAATCCTGCGCACGCAGGGGCGCATCGTGCAGCGCACCGGTTACGACGTGCTCGGGCGGCGCAGCTGGCAGGCTGCGGGCCTGCTCGGTCATGCGCTCGGCCCCGGCGATGGGCAGCTGTGGCGCCGCTACCGCTACGACCTGCAGGGGGAGTTGGGAGAAGTGCACGACAGCGTCCGTGGCCGCATCGACTATCGCTACGACCGCGCCGGCCACCTGCTGCGCCAGAGCCGCGCGGCCGACCTGGAAGACGAGCGGTTCGCGTGGGACGCGGCCGGCAACCTGCTCGACGGCTCAGGGAAGGCGGGCGTGGACGGGAGCCGGGGCCGGGTCGAAGGCACCCGGCTCAAGGTCTGGCGCGATATCCGTTACGAGTACGACCCTTGGGGCAACGTCAGCCACAAGCGCAAGGGCGCGCGCCAGGATCAGCGCTTCACCTTCGACGCCGAGGACCGCCTGACGGGCGTGTGGACCGAGGATGCGCAGGGAGTGGTCGAGACGCGCTTCGAGTACGACCCGCTCGGCCGGCGCATCGCCTGCAGCGAAACACGGCGCGACGCCTCGGGACTGGCGCGCAGCCAGCGCCGGCGCTTCGTCTGGCAAGGGCTGCGCATGGCGCAGGAGGTGCGCGAGGGGAGCGTCAGCAGCTACGTGTACAGCCCGGATGCGATGTACACGCCGCTGGCGCGGGTGGATGCGGTCGTCGCCGGCGCCATCGCAGGTGTGACGATCGACAAGGCGCGCTCGTCGTCGAGGGTGTATCACTTCCACACCGATCCGGTGGGGACGCCGCTGGAGCTGACCGACGAGGCGGGAGAGCTGGCGTGGGCCGGGAAATACGGCGCCTGGGGCCGGGTGGAGCGCGGGGAAGATGCCATGCTGCTGGAGCGCACCGAGCAGCCGCTGCGCTATCCTGGGCAGTATGCGGACAAGGGGACGGGGCTGCATTACAACACGTTCAGGTATTACGATCCGGATGTGGGGAGGTTTGTCAGTCAGGATCCGATTGGGTTGTCAGGCGGTCTGAACCTGTACGCTTATGCGTTGAATCCAACTGCGTGGATCGATCCGTGGGGTTGGATCTCCGAAAGTGCTCCAGGCTACGCGGTATATGGCCTGTATGCGCCGGGCAGCGACAAACCTTACTATGTTGGCGTTACGGATGATCTGCTTCGGAGAAGCCGCGAGCATCGCTTGAGTGGACGAATGCCTGAGGGCGCCAAAATGAGCCCAATCGCGAGAAATGTCACTTATGGCACAGCCCGAGGCATTGAGCAGGCGCACATCGAGTACTTGGGTACCAAGACAGGAACCGTCGGGTTTGATTTGCAACAAGCAGTGACTTATGAACAGCGCGGAAATAAAGTGGCTTCATTCGCGCACGACAACACGACACGGCCTCGCGGTCGACAGGCCTATTTCGAGTCGGCATATCGAAACGCCCGTTCGACACTTGGTGGTGGGTGTGGGTAACCGAATGACCGGCATGGCGTACCAATCACGGAGGGAGTATGGGATGGTGGAGCGCGCAAGGCAGTACGGATGTGGTCATTGGTGACGCAGTGCTGGATTCGGTACGCCACTTTCTACATGATTTCAGTCTGGCGTATCAAGAAGATCTGTCGAGGCGGCCGTCGTTACAGGAACTGGAATACGCATTGGATCTTGCATTCAAGGCAAACCTGGATAACGACGTACTTGCTGGCTTCGACGAACTCGAGGTCAAGCAAGTTTCGATCAAGACGGCCAAGCGAAGGAAGAGGCAGAAAGTAACGCCAGGAGATATTTTCGCCTATAGACTCGACGATGGTAGATTCGGATTTGGCAGGATCGTTGCCAATGTCTCGATCGGCGCGATTGCGGAGATCTTTGATTATTTCTCGCGCCAGCCCATTTTCGACCACAGTAAAGAGAAAACGTGGCTGGTGCCGCCGGTCCCAATCGAGAGCTATTCTTTGTTGGAGGTCGGTGACCTGGGAGACTGGCGGATCATAGAGCACCAGACTGATTTCGTACCTGGGGACGAGTACGCCACATTGCGCTACGTGTATGGTACGCCGCCTTTCGCCCTGACCGTCACGGATATTTATGAGAACGAGAGGGAGATCGATATCCGCGAGGCAGAGGGGCTACCGAAATACGCCGCCTATGATGACTTCAATTTCAAAAAAATGATAGTTGATCATCTGAAAAAGCCAGAAGTTTGAACTCACCGTCGATGATGATTTGATCGAGTGCTTCTTGGGAATCAACGTCGGCGATAATCTCGATGGCCGTCTTGTCAGGCGTGGGGCGTGCATGCTCAGGAGGAATGCGGGATGCTGAAGAAGACCGGTTGCAAAGAAAACGATGTCGTCGTTCTCGAGATCGGTAATGAAGCGTTCACGCTTGCGCAGATGCGCAAGAACGGCATCATGCAGTTCTTCGACATTGTCCAGCCCAGGAACGCATGGGATGGCGTCGATCTGAATGACGTCCCCTCGCTATTTTTCATCTACGTCGCAGAGAAAAATCTGGATTCGCTGATCGTCGTTAAGCTCGGTCAGGCGGGAGTGATCCCGAGTTCCGCTCCTATTCCAATGGTGATGTTGAGCGCGGTGTTCAAGGGCGCCGGGACCTATGGCGCGGATCTGATCCGATTGACCGATCAGTTTTCGTCCTGTGGCGCCGCCATTATCAAGGCCGACCTCGATCCGAGAACGGATCTGGATGTGATTTATCGCCATGAGCTCAGCGGGGTGTATGGAGACGCCGGCAAGATCCGCAAGCGCCTGCGCAGATACTTCGCTACAGGGGTCAACTGGGATGATTCAAAGGAACTTCTGTTCAAGGGAATCGCGCTGCCCCCGCCGCACTATGGACAGTCGTCCGTGAGGCATACCAGTCAGTGAGTTCCTGCAATGGCAATGCAGGCAGAGGGCGAGGTGGCCGACGATGAGCCTTACACTGGTTCTAAATTGGGTGGTAAAGCGGGTCTTCTTCAGGCCGAGCCCCTCGGCTTGAACGACGAGTGTTTCGCGTTACAAATCTATGGAGCCAGGTTTCCTCATCCATTCCGGGGAGCTCTTGGCCTATCCGACGCAGTCGGCTATCTGTTCATCCGCCCGAAAGCAAGCCCGGGCGATCTGGGCAAGGACGCTGGAACATTCTTCGTCCAGACTACCTAGCCTAGTTGCTACAGCGAAGTCAATGTAGCCATATTCCAAAAAAAGGATGGAATCGGATGCAGAACTTTGAACTGATCGTCGACTTCAACGGGATTGTGATATTCGATCCCAGTGTCCTGGCGGGGTATTTTTGCGAGATTAATCTTGGCGATAATCTCTACGCGCGCTTCGTCGGATCGGATGAAGGAGAACGAGTGGTCGAGCAAGGGATCGTCCTGCCTGTTCTCGGCTTGGATGATGGTATCTACTCGATCATCCTGCGGACCGATAAGGAACCTCGAGGGATTGATCCGAAAACCATTATTGTTTCTAACGCTACGTTTCCATTAAAAATCGTCACCAAAGCCGTGATATCGGACATGGCAACGCTTCGAGAATGGGCCCCAGGAGAGAACTGGCGCGAAGTCATGCTCAGGCCAGGGAACTACGCCGTGACGGTCAATGGCTTTCGCGTGATCGCCCGGCGCGAAATCATCGACTTTGGTTTCGAGTTCGTGTTCGAAGAGACAGCAGAGCTACCGACATTGAGCGGAGCGCTCGAGAAGAACATGCAAGTGCTGGAACTGCCCGGCTGAAGCGATCGGTCCGACCTCGGCGCGCCGACACTGGCCGCCATGGTAGCCGCGATTGGCCACACTGCGCCATGCAGCGTCAGTCCATCGGCGGCATCCCATAGTACTCCGGCGCCCCATCCATCACCACGTCGACACGATCCAGCACCACGCCCGGATCGAGCGCATAGATGCGCACGGTGTGCACGCCTGGATCGAGCCGCGCCAGCGTGCTGCTGCGCACCGCCATATTGCCCAGCACATTGCGCTTCCATTCATCGCTGCGGCCGACCGTCGTGTAATCGAAGACCTCGAGCGGCCCATCGTCCAGCTGCACCGCGATGCGCAGGCGGTTCTCGGACGTCAGTGCATGCACGGGCACGGCGACCAGGCGCAGGGTAGCGCCGCCTTCGCTGCGGGTCTGGAAGCGGTACTCGAGCGGCGCCACGCCCGCGAGCGCGTCCACCCCGCGTGAAGGCAGCTCCAGGCGCGCGCGCATGGCCCTGCCGGACGTGCCGAGGCCGGGCAGGGCTTCCCAGTCGGATGACACCGGCACTGAAGCGCTGGCCGCCGGCAGCACGACGATGCGTTCGCGCTCGCCCGGCAGGCCACCGTCAAGGGCCTGCACCTGCAGGTTCACCTTCAGCGTCTGCGCGCCGCAACGCAGGGTGAGCGCGGGGTTGGCGCTTCCATCGACATGCAGGACCAGGCGCTGCTCGTGGCCGTTGCCGGCGTCGAGCCGGCCGGCCGCGAGGCTAGGGCGCACCCCGTGCGCCTCGGGACCGACCGACCAGGCCACATCCTGGCCGCCATGGCTGACCACCGTGAGCGTGCGGCTGACCGCACGCCCGGCCGGCACCACCAGCTGGTTTGCCTCGACCGAATGCGGTGCAGGGTATACCAGCCCGCAGCCGCGCCGCGTGGACGTGTCGTAGCTCGGGTACAGCGGTTCGGCGAACACCGGCAGCCGGCGCGGCGCGACGTCCATGAAATGGGCCCACTTGCCGTTGGCCAGCGTGTCATAGGCGGCGGCATCGGCCGCGATGGCGGCATGCGCCCGCCGCGCCTGGCGCACGTACAGGTTCGACGAGGGGCGCTGCTGGCGCGCGTACTCGGCGGCCAGATCGAGTTTCAGGATGCGCTCGTTCAGGCTGGCGCTGGAGCGCACCGGGTACAGCACCAGCTGGAAATAGGCGTCGTGCAGCAGCGACGGCAGCCGGGCCTGGAGCGCCTCGGCGCGGCGCACCAGCGCGCGGTAGGCCGCCAGACGCCGCTCGGCTTCCTCGCCGCCGGTGCGGATGTAGTCGGTCGCGCGCACCGGGCGCGTGGGTTCGGTCTGGCTCCAGCCCATGAATTCCGGGCGCCGTTCCCAGGCCAGGCGATAGTATTCGAGCTTGATCGCCGCGATCTCTTCGCCGTGAAAGGCGCCGAATTGCCGTCCGGCCCAGGCGGCCAGGTGGCGCGCCGGGTCCTGGCGCAGCACGCCGGCGTCGAAGGCGGCGTCGAGGAAGTACTCGGCCAGGTACTCGTTGGGCTTGATGTCGCCCACGTTCAGCATCCACAGGCGTTGCGCGCCGGTGGTCCAGGCGCGCTGGAGCTGGTCGCGGATCAGCGCCGGGTGGGTGGTGCCGAGCCACAGGTAGTCGTGCGGGCGGCCCCAGTACGACACGTGGTAATAGATGCCGTTGCCGCCGCCGCGCGCGCGTTCGCGCGCCGTGCCGAGCTGGTTCAGGTAGCCGTAGTTATCCTCCGGCCAGACCAGGGTGACGTCATCCGGCACCCGCAAGCCGCGGTTGTAGTAATCCAGCACCTCCTTGTACATCGTGAACGCTTGCGGGATGCGCTCGGCGCTCCGGCCCAGCGTGTGCGCCAGCATGGCGCGCTGCGATGCGATGACTTCCTCCACCGTGGCGCGGGCCTGGTCCGGTCCGCTGGCGCCTTCCATGGCCGAGTCGTGCACGCCGCGCAGGCCGAGGGTGTAGACGTTCTCGAAGCCCTTCACCTCGTCCACACGCTGCCGCCAGTAGCCCAGCAGCGCATCGCGGTTGGTGAACCAGTTGAATTCCCCGAAGCCGGCTTGCCATTCGCCGACGTTATTGCGCGCCATCGGCTCGGCGTGCGAAGTGCCGACCACGATCGCATGGTCGTCGGCCGCCTGGGCGTTGCCGGGGATCGTATAGAAGGCCCTGGTGCTGTCATGCATGGCCGGCCACAGCAAATTGGCCTTCAGGCGCCACATCAGCTCGAACACGCGGGCATAGGTGCGCGGGCCGATGTCCTTCGCGGGGTCATGCGTCCTGGCGGCCCACGGCTGCAAGCCCCAGTCTTCGTCGTTGATGAAGATGCCGCGCCAGGCTACCGACGGCGCGGCGGACAGGCGCGGCGCGCCGTCGAGCGCGAGCCCGGTCTTGCGCGCCGGCCTGACGTCGGCCCACCATTCCCACGCCGAAATCCCCAGTTCGCGCGAGGCGTCGACCACGCCATACACGGCGCCGCGCCGGTCGGCGCCGGCGATCAGCAGCACGTCGCGTCCGTCGGCGCGGCCCATGGAGCGGATGTAGCGCTCTCGTTGCCCGGCCAGCGGCGCCAGGTCGGCGCCGATGGCGCTGGCGACGTCGCGCACCAGCGCGGTGTCGGCGCTACCGACCACGATGCAGCGTTGCGGGCAGTCGCTCAACCCTTCCACGCGCCGGCCGGCGATGCCGGTCAGCGCGGCCAGGTCGCGGATCAGCAGATCGGCCGCCAGGCGAGAGGTGGCGCTGCCGTCGGTGACGAGCACGGGCAGGGCGCCATTGCGGTCCAGCGCGAATGGCCTGGCATGGGCGGCGCCGCTCGCCACCAGTGCGCCAAGCGCGAGCAGGGCGAGTATCTTCATCGACGCCTTATTGCGGATATTTCGGGCCGGTGGTCACGAACGCGCCGCCCTGCAGGAAGGTGCTCAGGTCGTCCTCCGCCGGATAGGCGAACGGCTGGCCGCCATCCAGGGTGAACCGCGCCGAAGTGCAGCTCCGCGTCGACGCTGTCGCACATGCGCATCACCTGCGCGCGGTCGGCCAGGTCGCACTGCACCACTTCCTCGTTCGCCCCGGCGAGGCCGATGTCGGCCACGTCGGCCAGGCGCACGACGTCGGCGAAGTCGTGCAGGCGCTTGCGCAGACAGCGGCCCAGGTTGCCGCCCGTGCCGGTGAAGAGGATGCGTTTGAAAGGTTTGCTCATGATCTCGGTGCCGGTAGATGAAAAAGCAGGTCGGTCGGAGCGCCATTACCGGATGATTCAGCGCGCCCGTCAATCCGGCCGGCGCGATCGGTCACGATGTTGAGTGATTCGCGCCCGGGCCGCACAGGCGGGGCCGGATGCTGAACAATACAGGCGCTGGCGTACGAAGACATCAGCTGGACCAGCATCGACGGATGGCGACACGCATGGATCGCACCGCATTGCCCATCCCGGGCGCCTTGGCCCTGGCGGCCCCGTCGATCGCGGCATCGGCATGCCTGCCTGGGCCGCCCGCACCCAGTACGATTTCTCCCCGGCTGGGAGCTGACGGTCGGCGACCCGCCGGCGCCTACCAGCCCGGTTTCCACGACGGCGCCAACCTGGCCCTGGTGCAGGCGGAGGCGGTCGATGCCGCCGGACGGCGCAATCCGGTTAGCGCTCGACAGCGTGCGGTTCGAACTGGCGGGGTCGGCCGAATGGCGCGGCGGCATCGCGCAGAGCGCCGGCAACCACGCGCTGCGGGCGCGCGCCGACGGCCTGGCGCCGGCCGGGCTCGCGCTGGCATCGACACCGGTCGCGGTGCCGGTGGCTGGCAGCACGGCGGCCAGCATCGGCGAGCGCGCCGCGCAGTCGGTCGACGATGACGAAACCACCAGCTGGGCCAACGCGCCCGGTGCGCCGGCCGAGATCACGTATCGCCTGGCGCGCCCGGCGTTGCTGCGCGAGCTGGTGCTGAAGCTGACCGGCTGGCGCGAGCGCAGCTATCCCTTGCGCGTGTTTGCCGCTGGCGCCGAGGTGTACCGGGGCACGACGCCGAAGAACCTCGGTTACGTCACCTTGCCGCTGGCGCCGCGCCACGGCAGCGAGGTGAGGATCGCGCTCGACGGGCAGGCCGATGACGCGGGGGCGATCCGGATGCTCGAAGTGGCCAACCAGGCCAACGCCGACACCGGCGCGCGGCAGGTGGCGCGTTCGCAGCTGTCGATCATCGAGGCCGAATTCTACGAGCTGCCGTGATGCGGGCGGTGCGGCGCGTGCGCCATGCAAACCCAGGGAATCGCTCAATCGCTTGAGCGATTCCAGGTCGAATGCGCCCCTTTCGATCAGGTGCATGATTCTTTCAATGCCATATGGAATCAGGCGACTGTACGCACATAGAATGTTTTCAAGGCCAAGCAGTACACCTATAACAGAGCCCTTGGAGACGACGACAGATGAACCAAGCAACGACACGCACGCACGTGCTTCACCCGACCCGCTGCGCGCGGGCGGTAGCCGCAGTGATCGCCCTCCTGGCCGCGCATGGCGCGCTGGCGCAGGAAGCGGCGCAGACGCCGGCGAATCCAGCCCCGGCTTCGACCGCGCCATCGGCCAGCACCCCGCCAGCCACCATCAGCGACGGCGAGACCGCGCCGGCCGTGGTCTACATCGCCGGCACGCGCCGCTCGGTGGCATCGGCCATCGATCGCAAGCTGCGCGCCAGCACCGTGTCCGATTCGATCGTGGCCGAAGACATCGGCCAGTTCCCCGACAAGAACGTGGGCGAAGCCTTGTCGCGCGTGACCGGCGTGCAGCTGTCGCGCGATTTCGGCGAAGGCTCGCAGATCTCGATCCGCGGCGTCGAGCCGGACCTGAACCGCATCGAGATCAACGGCATGTCGGTGCTGAACACGAGCGGCACCGCGGGCCGCGGCGCCGAGCTGCGCGAGCTGGCATCGGAGCTGATCGGCTCGATCGACGTTTACAAGGGCATCACCGCGGACATGACCGAAGGCGGCGTCGGCGGCTCGGTGTCGATCAAGACGCGCAAGCCGCTCGACTTCAAGGAGCCGACCATCGGCACCAGCATCTCGGCCGAACACGCGACTTCGCGCGGCGGCATCCAGCCGCGCGGCAACCTGTACATGGCCGACAAGTACCTGGGCGGCAAGCTGGGCCTGATGGCCAACTTCGTCTACGACGAGGTTCACACCCGCAATGACTACGCGCGCA
Source organism: Massilia sp. UYP32 (assembly GCF_050434365.1). Classification (NCBI taxonomy): domain Bacteria; kingdom Pseudomonadati; phylum Pseudomonadota; class Betaproteobacteria; order Burkholderiales; family Oxalobacteraceae; genus Massilia; species Massilia sp. UYP32. The sequence goes on along the minus strand of NZ_JBNDIK010000023.1, from coordinate 74,414 downwards.
ACACCTCGTGGCGCTTCATCCAGGACTGGGACAAGTCGCCCGAGAAGACCGTGGTCAGCACCGATCCGCGCCTGGCCGCGATCGGCGATGCGGCCAGCTGCGCCACCTCGGGCTTGAGCTCCGCCCAGGCGGATGCCTGCCGGCGCCAGTGGTTCGACTACTCGCCGGGCATTGCGCGCTACGGCATCTGGACCCGCGACCACAAGCGTTCGTCGGGCGAGGTCACTGCGCAGTACGAGTTCAGCAAGAACTTCAACGCCTGGGTGAGCTACCAGGCCAATACCCAGCGTCAGCGCCTGAACGACCGTAACTTCGGCACCGACTTCCCGGATGCGAATCGCCTGGCGAACGCCGGCCAGGCGCCGGTCTACAACCCGGCCACCGGCGTGCCGACCACGGTCGGCACGTGCGTGCCGGCGGCCACGACGCCGGACGATATGGTGATCACGAACCACCACGTCACCTCCTACACCGTCGGCAACTGCCTGTACGCGGCTGGCCGGGGCGGGCAGGGCGCCTTCGGCACCTCGGCGCGCGACTTCCAGCTCGACATCGATTCGCGCTATGCCACCTCGGGCTTCCTCTACAAGCGCGACCGCCTCGAGGTCGAGGGCCTGTTCGGCACCTCGCGCTCGCACTACGACAGCGACAGCAACAACATCGCGCTGACCCAGAATGCGCCGGGGCTGAAAGTGACCCTGGACGACCAGGGCCTGCCGCGCTTTACCTTCCCGTCCGGTTACAGCCCGGATGATCCGGCCTCCTACGTCCAGGCGCAGCTCCAGTACCGCCCGAGCGAGACCAAGAACCAGGAAGACCAGGCCAAGGTCGACCTGCGCTATCGATTGACGACGCCGTTCTTCACCAAGCTGTGGTTCGGCGCCCAGGCGCGCAAGGCCGAATCGACCCAGTACAACGGCGGCGGCTACCTCGCCAGCACTGGCGCCAACCCGGCGTCGACCGCCGACGACATCAATGTGCGCGGCGCCAACATCAACCAGACCGCGATCTACGATCCGTTCTATACCGGCGGCGCGCAGCGTCCGAACGACGCCCAGTCCTTCATCAATTCGGGCTATTCGACCCGCTACATCAACGCCGCGCAAATGGCGCAGCTGATCAGCGCCGTCAGCGGCCGTTCGCCCGGCACCTTCTTCGGCGGCCTGGGGGACGTCAAGGGCATGCCGTCCGGCTGGATGTCGCCGGTGTTCGCGAATGCCTTGCCGTTCTTCGACACGTCGGCCTTCAACCACGACTACCTGTATGACTCGCCCGGCAGCGACGGCAACGTCTATCCGCAGATCCCGGCGTTCGGCGTGGAAGAAAAGATCGCCGCCACCTATCTGCGCCTGGACTGGGCCACGCAGTTGTTCGGCTACGAGGTCGACGGCAATATCGGCATGCGATATACCCGCACCGACAACAAGTCCTCGGGCCTGCAGCGCTATTCGGTGCGTACCGAAACCTCCCCCGGCTCCACGACCTACACCGACGTCGTCATGAGCAACGGGGTCGTCACGGTCGACAACACCTACCACGACTGGCTGCCGAGCTTCAATGGCGCCTTCTGGTTCATCGACAACAAGTTCCTTGCCCGTGTCGGCTGGGCCAAGGCGATGGCGCGCCCGCGCATGGACCTGCTGGCGCCGAACGCCACCTGCGTCCTGGGCAGCGGCAACCCACAGTTCGGCGGCGAAGGCGTCGACACCTGCACCGCCGGCAATCCGGACCTGAAGCCCTACCGCTCGACCAACACCGACTTCAGCCTCGAGTACTACCCGACGCCGGACAGCCAGCTGTCGCTGGCCGTGTTCGAGAAGGACATCTCGAGCTACGTGATCGAGCGCGTGCTCACCCGTGACGTCGACCTGTTCAAGAACGGCCAGCGCTTCAACGTCACCCAAGCCGTCAACGGCGAGGGCGCCACCACCAAGGGCATCGAGCTGGCCGGCCGCACCGCGCTGACCTTCCTGCCGGGCTGGCTGAGCGGCTTCGGCATCGACGCCAACTACACCCGCATGGATTACAAGTACGCGCCGGGCAAGGAGCGCCTGAACCTGCTCGACGACACCGTGCTGCCATATCCCGGCATGTCGAAGACCGCCTACAACCTCTCGCTGTGGTATGACCAGGGCCCGGTCAATGCGCGCCTGGCCTATACCTACCGCGACCGCTTCTTCACCGGCGCCAACGACGTCTCGGGCAACCCGGTATTCCAGGAAAAGACCGGCTTCCTGGACGCGAAGATCCAGTGGCGCTTCAATGACCGCGTGTCGATCGCGCTGGAGGGCAAGAACCTGACCGACGAAGTGCAGCGCAGCGATGCGGGCGACCCGTTCCGGATCAACGAACTGGCCTGGTCTGGACGCCGCTACTTCCTGACCCTGGGCGTCAAGATCTGATCTCGTTCCCGATGTCTGCAGCCAGCCGACCTTGATGGGGTGGCTGGCTTTTTCGCTTGAGAGGACACCATGAAATCCCATGCATTGCCAATCCTGTGCGTGCTGCTGGCGCTGGCCGGCTGCCAGGCCCCGGCCGCATCCGACGATGATGCCGGCTTCGCCAACCCCCTGGTGCGCCAGCGCGCCGATCCCCACGTCACCCTGCATCCGGACGGCTGGTACTATTTCACGGCCACGGTGCCCGAGTACGACCGCATCGAGCTGCGCCGCGCGCGCAGCCTCGCCGAACTCGGGAAGGCCGAGGCCCGGGTCGTCTGGCGCAAGCACGCCAGCGGCGAGATGGGCGCCCACATCTGGGCGCCCGAGCTGCACCGCATCGACGGCAAGTGGTATCTGTACTTCAGCGCCGGCCGCGCCGACAAGGTGTGGGAGATCCGGCTCTACGTGCTGGAGAACAGCGCGGAGAATCCGTTCGAGGGCGAATGGATCGAGCGCGGCCAGCTCAAGACCGGCTGGGAGAGCTTCGCGCTCGACGCCACCACCTTTGCGCACCGCGGCCAGCGCTACCTCTCATGGACCCAGGTCGCGCCGGACGGCAGCAAGGGCACCAACATCTACCTGGCGCGGATGGACGGTCCGCTGGCGATCCGCCAGCCGGCCGTGCTGCTGACGCGTCCCGAGCACGCCTGGGAAAGGATCGGCCACTGGGTCAACGAAGCGCCGGCGGTGCTGGTCAAGCATGGCCGCGTCCTGATGACCTATTCGGCCAGCGCCACCGACGCCAACTACGCGCTCGGCCTGCTGTGGGCGCAAGAGGACGCCGACCTGCTCGACCCGGACGCGTGGACCAAGTCGCCGCAGCCGGTCCTGCGCAGCAGCGAGAAGACCGGCCAGTATGGACCTGGCCACAACAGTTTTACCACCAGCCGGGACGGCAAGACCGACATCCTGGTCTACCATGCGCGCGACTATCGCGACATCGTGGGCGAGCCGCTGCGCGACCCGAACCGCCACACGCGCGCGAAGGCGATCATCTGGCGCGACGACGGCATGCCCGACTTCGGCGAGCCGGTCGCAGACAGGGAGGCAGCGAAGCAATGAACAGCGTGGATATGCAGCAAAGGAGTGCGATATGAAGTGGTATCACTCGATGGCGGCGGCCTGCGCCGCCCTGTGCGCGGCAGGCTTGCCCTCGGCCCAGGAGCTCGGCATTCCCCAGGGTTCGGGGATGCAGGCGGCGCGTGACGCCGCCAAGGCAGGCGACAGCGATGGCCGAGTCGTCCTGATGCCGGCGCTGACGGCCGGCGCGGCCAATGCGCTGAGCATCCTGGTCTCGAACGACGGCGCCGATTTTACCTCGCTGGCTTCCGAGACCTGGACTCCGCCCGCCGGCGACCTGCGCGATCCGGCGCTGGCGCGTCACGCCGACGGTCGCTACTACCTGGCGTATGCGAACGGCGCAGGCGGCATCGGACTGGCCCGCTCGCCCGATCTGCGGCAGTGGGAGTTCTTGCGCGACATCCCGCTGGGCGGCGCCGGCCAGTCCGGCAAGCCCGGCTGGGTGCGCGAGCGCGACGGCACTCTCAAGCTCGTGTTCGCGAACGCCGGGGGCGTCCACATGGTCGCGCCGGACGCGCAACTGGCCAACTGGTCGGCGCCACGGCGGCTGGAAGGGCTGGCCGGCCACCTTGACGCGGCCGTTCTGCTCGATGGCGAAGGCTATGTGGCGGTGGCGCGCCACCAGGGCGGCCGGCTGGCGCTGGCGCGCGCCGCCTCCCTGGCCGGCCCATGGAAGGTCGAGGCCACCCTGGACAAGCTCGGCGCCGGCGTGACGGCGGCGGCCCTGGTGCGTCATGGCCCGGCCCTGCGCCTGTACGGCGTCGACGCCGGTCGGCGCGCATGGCACGCCGACAGCCTCGATGGCGGCCGCACCTGGGGCGAACGGCGGCGCCTGACCGGCACCGCGGCGATGGCGTCGGGGTTTGGCGCGTTGGCGGGCGATGCCGGGGAGCTGGTCGGCGTGTCGGCGCCCAAGGGAGCGCCACGGAAGGTGAGCTGGGATCAGTATTCCCTCAAGATCGATGGCAAGCGGGTGGTGGTGTGGTCGGGCGAGATCCACCCGTTCCGCCTGCCCAACCCAGCCCTGTGGCGCGACGTGATGCAGAAGATGAAGGCGCTCGGCTTCAATGGCGTGGCCTTCTATTTCGACTGGGGCTACCATTCGCCGGCGCCCGGGGTCTACGATTTCTCGGGCATCCGCAACGTCGAGCGCGCGCTGCAGATCGCAAAAGAGGAGGGCCTGTACGTCATCGCCCGCACCGGCCCGTACATCAACTCGGAATTGACCGGCGGCGGCTATCCGGGCTGGATGTTCCGCAACCGCGGTGAGGCGCGCACCGACGACCCGGTGTACCTGGCGGCGGTGGACGAGTGGATGACCCGGGTGAACGCGATCATCGCGCGCCACCAGGTCACCGATGGCGGCGGCAACGTGATCGCCTACCAGCTCGAGAACGAACTGGGCAAGGTGGAGCCCAAGCACGTGCGCCAGATGGAGCACCTGGCGCGCAAGGCGCGCCGTGACGGCATCACGGTGCCGTTCTTCCACAACGCCGCCGGCCGCCTGCCCGACTGGACGCCGAAGGACTCGAGCGCGGCGTGGGCCAATCCCGGCCCGACCGACATCTATGCCTTCGACGGCTACCCGGGCGGCAGCTGCGACGTGCACGCCAACCCCGCCGGCGCCAACAAGGCGCCCGACTGGGGCATCCATGGCGCGCCTGGCCCGCGCGCCGGTGCGCTGTCTTCCCCCGGCACGCCGGGCTTCGCGGCGGAACTGGGCGGCGGCTGGTTCGACTACTGGGGCTCGAACGGCACCTATGCCTGCACCGCCGAGCGCCAGGGCAAGGGCTACCAGCGGGTGTTCTATGGGACGAACCTGATCAACCGGATCACGATCCACAACGTCTACATGACCTTCGGCGGCACTTCGTGGGGCTGGCTGGCCGGTCCGGTGGTCTACACCTCGTACGACTACGGCGCGGCGATTGCGGAAGACCGCGGCCTGCGTCCCAAGGCCTATGCGCTCAAGCAGCAGGGCATGTTCGTCCAGGCCGCCGAAGCGGTGCTGGCCGAGATGGACAAGGGGCCGCCGCTGGCGCCGGCGGACGGCAAGGTCAGGGTTTACCACAACGTCAACAAGCGCCTGGGCGCCCACGTGGTGTTCGCGGCCCACAATCCCCTCGATGGCAAGGGAGAGGAGCGTTTCAGCGTCAGGCTCGCCACGCGCGACGGCGAGTACACGATCGCCTCGACCCTGCGCGGGCAGGACGCGCGCATGCTGCTGGCCTCCTACGATATGGAACGCCAGCGCCTGGTGTATTCGACCTCCGAGCTGCAGACGCACCTGCGCGACGGGGAACGCGACATCGTGCTCCTGCACGGACGCGATAGCCTCGAGGGCGAGACCGTGCTGCGCTATGCCGGCGCGCCGAAGGTCGAGGTGCTGGCGGGCCGGGTGCAGTCGCGCTGGGACGCGGCGAAGGGCGACCTGGTGCTGAACTACGTGCACGAAGGCCTGGCGCGGGTGCGCATCTCGGGCGGCGGGCGAGCCCCGATGCTGCTCCTGCTGGCGGACGAACAGACCAGCATGCAGTTCTGGACCCAGGACACCGGGGCCGGACGCGCCTTGCAACTGACGCCGGCGCTGGTGCGTTCGGCGCGGCTCGCCGGCGGCCTGCTTGCCATGACGGGCGACGTCGACCAGGATGGCGCCATCGAGATCTGGGGGCCGGCGTTCGAGGCGGCCAGCTTTAACGGACAACCACTGGCGCTCACGCGCCAGCCGGACGGCAGCATGCGCGCGGCCGGACTGAAGGGCCCGGAGGCGGTGCGCGTGCCGGACCTGGCCCGGCTGGCCTGGACCCGGCGCATGGACAGCCTGGAGGCGGCGCCGCGCTTCGACGACAGCGCCTGGGTGCGGGCCGACCGGCGTCCATCGGCGGCCCAGACCTGGACCATGCCGGAACGCGGGCAGCCGACCCTGGCGATGAGCGACTACGGCTTCCACCACGGCGACGTGTGGTATCGCGGGCGCTTCACCACCTCAGACCCGAAGGCCCAGCAGCTCGAGCTGTTCTACGGGGCCGGCGGCGCCGGCATGATCCAGGTATGGATCGACGGCCGCTTCGTCGGCCAGCACGAGCTGGACACCGGCCGCTCGTTCCCGGAGACGACCGACAGCGTCAAGCTCGACCTGGGCAAGCTCACGCCGGGCGAGCACGTGATCGCGGTCATGGTGCGCAACAACGGCCATAACTGGAACCTGATGGCGGACGACTTCCATCGCGAGGCGCGCGGCCTGATCTCGGCCTCGTTGACGAGCCGCGGCGGCCAGCGCTTCGGCACGCCGATCGCCTGGCGCATCCAGGGCCGCCAGGGCGGCGAGGAACTGGTCGACCGCGTGCGCGGCCCGATGAACAACGGAGGCCTGTATGGCGAGCGCGCCGGCTGGCACCTGCCGACCGCGTCGTCCCAGGTTTGGCAGTCCGCTCGCCCGACCGACGCCCCGCCGGCCGCCGGCACCTATTGGCTGCGCACGCAATTCAAGCTCGACCTGCCGCGCGACCACGACGTCCAGCTGGCCCTGGCCTTCGGCGACACCGACAAGCCACGCTCCGAACGCGACAACCGCGCGCTGATTTTCGTGAACGGCTGGAACATGGGCCAGTTCATCGCCCATATCGGCCCGCAGCGCACCTTCGTCATCCCGCCCGGCATCCTGAACCCGCACGGCGAGAACACGATCGCGCTGGCGGTCACGACCGACGGCCGCCCCGAGAACGCGCTGGAACCCATAAGGCTAGTCACTTTGCGCACGACCCGCGGCGGCGTCCCCCTCGAGATAATGACCGTCCAGGATGGGCAACCCCAAAAATAGCGATCCTTATTCCACCATTAATGAGGGTCAGTGAGCGTGGGATAGTTGTGGGGTGGCTGTGGAGAGTGCGGCGCGCCACGCGGCGCGGTAGGCGGACAGGCCGGCGACCGCGCGCGGCGGCTTGGGGTGGTGCTGGCCGGTCGGGGTGGCGTCGCGGTAGCGCAGAAGCCAGCCGCCGCAGGTGGTGCCGCTGGCGTCGTCGGAGTAGGCCAGCGCCTGGTGGGGACGCAAGCTGGCCAGCAAGGGGCCGAACCAGGGATTCGCCGTGAAGCTGCCTTCGACGGTGATCGGGCCGCGCGCGCCGAGCGCGTCGAGGCAGTAGTCGGTCATCAGGACACAGTACAGCGTGGCGAGCGCGAAGCGTTCGCCGACGTCGGCGGGGGGCGGTCCCTCGATATGGCCTTGCCGGCCTGCGAATGGGCCGCCGCCATCGGCGAAGCACGGCAGCGCCATCGTGCCGCGCGCGATCAGCCGTTCGAGCTGCTCGAATGAACAGGTGCCTGGCTGGTCGCCCGCCAGCGCGCCAAATTCGCGTCCGCCCATGAAACGCATGCAGGCCACTGGCTGGCCGAGGGCGTTGGTATTGGCCAGCATGTCGGCGTCTTCGCGCAGGCCGGCGAGACCGACGCCGAAGGCGGCCGCGATCAGCCAGGTGCCGGTCGACAGCACGGTGCGCGGCGCGCCGGGGGCATCCGCGCCATCGCGGCCCAGGTGGCGCAGCAGCGAGGCATTGCTGTCGTGGATGCCGCACAGGACTTCGCAGCCTGGCGCCAGCCCGGTGGCTTGCGCGACCTCGGGACGCAGCACGCCGAGCGCCGCCCAGGCGGGCGCCAATGGCGGCAGCTGGGCTTCCCAGCCCATGCGCGTCACCAGTGACGAATAGTCCTGGCGCACCGGGTCCCACATATCGGTATGGCAGCCGAGCGACGTCGCTTCGCCGGCGGCGACGCCGCACAGGCGCCAGGCCCAGTACTGCGGATACATCAGGATGTGGCGCGCCCGCGCGAAGGGTTCGGGGTGCTCCTGCTGCAGCCAGGCCAGCTGGCGGCCCAGGTTCAGGCCTGCCGGCAGCAGCGGCGAACAGGTCTGCGCATAAGCTGGCCGCAGTGCGGCGTAGTCGAGGTCCGGCAGCGCCGCCTCGTAATCGAGCACCGGCAGCACCAGGCCGTCGTCGTCGACCAGGGCGGCGGTGGCGCCGTGGGTGACGGGCACGATCGCCGTCACCCGCGCCTGGCCGGCGAAGGCGCGGCAGGTCGCCAGCATCCAGTCCCAGATGCCGTCGGTATCGTGGTGCGGATAGGGGCCGTCGTGCAGGATCGCATTGGGCCGGCGCCGTTCGGCCAGCAGCCGTCCGGCCGCATCGACCAGGGCCAGCTTGACGTTCGTCTTGCCGATGTCGAGTACGATCAGCGCGTCGTCCGGGGTCGCTTGCATGGGGGCGCGCTCCATCAATGGCGGGTCGGCTTGCCGCGCAACAGGCGCGACAACGCGATGGTCGCCAGCAGCAGCACGCCGACCACGATCGTCATGTAGATGCCGGGCACGTTGGCCAGCGCCAGGCCATAGGTCACCGCGCCCATCGTCAGCACCGCCAGCAGCACGCCGCCGATGGTGCCGGCGCCGCCGGCGATGCTCACGCCGCCCAGGATCACCATGGTGATGATCTCGAGCTCCCAGCCGGTGGCGATGTTCGGCCGCGTGCTGCCGATGCGGCCGGTCAGCAGGAAGGCCGCCAGGCCCGCCATGGCGCCGGTGAGCATGAACAGGCCCAGGCGGTAGCGGTCGACCGCGATGCCCGAGAAGCGCGCGGCGTCCGGATTATTGCCGATGGCGTAGATGCGGCGGCCCGCCGTGGTGGCATGCAGCACCACCGCGAACAGCAGCGCGAAACCGAGCAGGATCACGAAGGCGCGTGGCACCACGCCGAAGAAGGTGCCCTGGCCCCAGTCGGCCATGAGCTGCGGGTAGTTGGTGAAGGCCTGGTCGCCCAGCGCCACGCTGGCCAGGCCCCGGTACAGGGCGATGGTGCCGATGGTGACGACGATCGAGGGCAGCATGAAGCGCGTGACCAGGAAGCCATTGAGCCAGCCGCAGGCCAGGCCGGTGCCGACCGCCACGAACAGCAGGGTCTCGGCCGGCAGGCCGGCCGTATGCGCCAGGCCCATGGCGACCGACGACAGCGCCAGCGTGCCGGCCACCGAGATATCGATCTCGCGGCAGATGATCAACAATGCCATCGGCAGCGCGATCAGCGCCTTCTCGCTGAAGTTGACGGTGCCATCGAGCAGGTTGTAGGGATCGAGGAAGTGCTCGAGCGTGACGCCGCCGGCGACGAACACCGCCAGCAGCAGCAGGGCAAGCAGGGTCTCCCAGCGCGCCAGCACATGGCGCAGGCCCGGCTTCTTGCGGTCGAGGATCGTATAACGCGATGTGTGGCTGGAGTCGTTCACGGTCTTGATATCGAGTGGGGGTTCGACCTGGGCGATGCTGGTCGCATTCATGCTGGGCTCCTTGCGGCCGGAACGTCGGTGCGGTGCAGCGGCAGGATCTGGCGGCTGCGCTTGCGGTTGCCGCCGGCATTGAGCAGCACGGCCACCAGGATCACGGCGCCGGTCAGCGCGCTTTGCCAGAACGGCGAGACCTGCAGCACCGGCAGGGCATTGCCGATCACCGACAGGAACAGGGCGCCGAGCACGGTGCCGAGCACCGAGCCGACGCCGCCGGCGATGCTGGCGCCGCCGATCACGCAGGCGGCGATCACGGTGAATTCGAAACCATAGGCGATCTCGGTATACGCGACCGCATAGCGCGCCACCCACAGGTAGCCGCACAGGCCCGCCACCATGCCCGACAGGCCATAGGTCCAGAGCAGGCGGCGCGCGGTCGGAATGCCGATGTAGGCGGCGCATTGCGGCGCATTGCCGATCGCGTACAGGTCGCGCCCGAAGCGGGTGTAACGGGCCAGGAAGGCCATCGCCAGCACCGCGCCGAAGGCGATCCACACCAGGTGCGGCAGGCCGAACAGGCGCTGCAGCGGGAAGCCGATGAAGTTGGCCGGCATCTGGTGCGCCGACACCCAGGCGCCGCCCGAGATCACGAACACCAGGCCGCGGTACACGCTCATGGCGCCCAGCGTGACCACGATCGGCGGCAAGGCCAGATAGCCGATCAAGCCGCCGTTGACGAGGCCAAGGGCCAGGCCCGTGCCGGCCGCGGCCAGCATCACCAGCGCCAGCGGCAGCTCTGGATTACCCGACGCCAGCATGGCCGCGACCATGCCCGACAGGGCCAGGTTCGAGGCCACCGACAGGTCGATGCCGCGGGTGACGATCACCAGCATCTGGGTCAGGGCCAGCATCACGAGCAGGGTGCTGTCGGTGAGCAGGTTGGCCAGCGAGGCGGTGGTGAGAAAGACCCGGGCGCGCAGGCCGACCAGCAGCACCAGGGCCACCACCATCACGGCCAGCAAGGCCTCGCGCTGCCTGAATACCTCGCTCATGGGGACACGCTTGATCATGGCGCCACCTCCAGTCCCAGGTCGACCCCGGATGCGGCTGCGACCACGGTCTCGGGCGTGGCCTCGCCGCGCGCGAATTCGCGCACCACGCGGCCCTGGCGCATCACGACCACGCGGTCGGCCAGGCCCAGCACCTCGGGCAGTTCGGACGAGACCAGGATCACCGACAGGCCGCGTTCGACCAGGCCGCTCACGAAGCGGTGCACGGCGGCCTTGGAGCCGATGTCGATGCCCTTGGTGGGTTCGTCGAGGATGATGACCTTGGGATCGGTGGCCAGCCACTTGCCGAGCACCACCTTCTGCTGGTTGCCGCCCGAGAGCTCGTCGACGTTCTGGCTCAGGTAGGCGGCCTTCAGTTCCAGCTGTTCGGCGAAGCGGCGCGCCAGCGCGGCCTCGGCCCGGGCACGGGGGAAGAAACCCAGCTTGGACAGGATCGGCAGCGTGATGTTGTGCATGATCGGCATGGTCAGGTGCGCACCATGGTGCTGGCGGTCCTCGGGCACATACGCCAGGCCGCATGCGATCGCTTCGCCCGGGTTGCCAAATACCGCCGGCTGGCCCTCCAGCCGCACGCTGCCAGTCACCCGCGTCGTCAATCCGAACAGCGCCTGCATCACCTCCGAACGCCCGGCGCCCACCAGTCCATAAAAGCCGAGGATTTCCCCCTTGCGCAGGGTGAAGCCGACATCCTGGAATTCGGTCGGGTGGCTCAAGCCCTCGACCTCCAGCAGCGGCGCGCCGATTGCTACCTCGGCCTTCGGATAGGCCTGGTGCACCGCGCGGCCGACCATCAGCGCCACCAGCTCCGGCTCCTTCACGTCGGCGAGCCGGCCTTCGGCCACGAACTGGCCGTCGCGCAGCACCGTGTAGCAGTCGGCCACTTCATAGATCTCGTCGAACTTGTGCGAGATGAAGATGACGGCGGTGCCGCGCGCCCGCAAGCCGTCGATGATGCGATACAGCTCGCGGATCTCGCGCTGCGACAGCGCGGCGGTCGGCTCGTCCATGATCACCACGCGCGCATCCTGCGACAGGGCGCGCGCGATCTCGACGAAGTGGCGCTGGGCCACCGACAGGTCGCGCACGCGGGCGCGCACCGGCAGCGACACCTCCAGGCGCGCGAACAGCTCCTCGGCATCGGCTTCGATGCCGGCCCAGTCGATGCGCCGCGCCGGGCCGCGGGTCGGGTGGCGCCCCACATAGATGTTCTCGGCCACCGACAATTCGTCGAACATCACGGTTTCCTGGTGCACGGCAGTGATGCCGGCGGCCATCGCTTGCTGCGGGCTGCCGAAGGACACCGGCTTCCCGTCGAGCAGGATCGCGCCTTCGTCGGGACGGTGGATGCCGGTCAGGGTCTTGACCAGGGTCGACTTTCCGGCCCCGTTCTCGCCGATCAGGGCCATGACTTCGCCGGGGCGGATGGACAGGCGCACGCCATTCAGGGCGCAGACGCCGTTGAAGCGCTTGGTGATGCCGGTCAGCTGCAGTACCGGCGCGGCGGGCGCGCCGTCGTGCGGGCGCAGGGGAGGGCTTGTCAGTTGGGTCACTGGCATATGGGTGCTGCAAACGGATGAAAGGCGCCGCGCGCCGATCTTGCAAATCGCATCGATCGCGCGCGGCGGACGGGCCGGGTCAGAACAGCTTGGCGAACTTGTCGACGTTGCCGGCGTTGTAGGTGAACGGCGGGCCGAGGGCGGTTTCGCCGTTGGCGTCCAGGGTCACGGCGCCCAGGCGGCCGACCGCGACGGTCGCGCCAGCGCTGGAAGTCGCCTTGCCGGCCACGAACTGGTGGGCCGCATAGGTGGCGGCGTAGCCCAGGTCGATCGGGTTCCAGATCGCGAATTCGCGCACCGCGCCGCTCTTGACGTGGCCGGCCATCTCGGACGGCAGGCCCAGGCCGGTGACGAACACCTTGCCCACCAGGCCCTCGTCGGCCACCGCCTTGCTGGCGGCGACGATGCCGACCGTGGTCGGCGCAATGATCGCCTTCAGGTTCGGATGGCTGCGCAACAGGCCGATCGCTTCGCGGTAGCTCTTGTCCGACTGGTCGTCGCCATACACGGTCGCCACCAGCTTCAGGCCCGCGTACTGGGGCTGCTCGAGCGTCTTCTTCATGACGCCGATCCAGATGTTCTGGTTGGTCGCCTGGGCCGACGCCGACAGGATCGCCAGCTCGCCCTTGCCGTCCAGTTCCGCCGCCGCCATCTCGATCTGCTTCTGGCCGATCAGTTCCGCATTGGAGGGATTGAGCTGCATCTGGCGCCCGTCGGGGGCCAGCGCGCTGTCGAACGAGATCACCTTGATCCCGCGCTGCATCGCCTTCTTGGCGATCGGCACCAGGGCATTCGGGTCGTTGGCCGAGACCACGATCGCATCGACCTTCTGGCTGATCAGGGAATTGATGATCTCGATCTGGCCTTCCGCGCTGGGCGTGGTCGGGCCGGTATAGATGATCTCGACCCCGCCGATCTCGGCGGCGGCATCCTTCGCGCCCTGGTGGGCGGCGTCGAAGAAGCCGTTGCCCAGGCTTTTGACGACCATCGCGATGCGGGTCGGTTCAGGCGCATCCGCGGCCTTCTTGTCGGCGCAGCCGGCCAGGCCGGCGAACACGCCGACGGCCGCCGCGGCGAGCAGGAGCTGTTTGATCTTCAATGCGAAATCTCCATCAGGGCTGCGGACTGGAAGTCATATTGGGGGCTGTAGCGCGTGGTGCGCAGCGCCGGCATCTCGCCGTCGGGTTCGACGGTGACGACCTTCACGCCATACTGCTCGAGCAGCTGCACCGCCTTGTCGGAAGCGTCGGTGTCGGTGATCACGGTGGACACGCGATCCAGGCCGCACAGGATCAGGCCGGCCTTGCGCGCGAACTTCGAGCTGTCGGCCAGCACCACCAGTTCCTCGGCCTGGCTGATCAGGCGCTTCTCGGCCTGGATCAGGAGCGGGTCGGCTTCCATCAATCCCAGCAGCGACAGGCCGTAGACGCTCATGAACATCTTGGTGGCATAGTGGTGCTGGGTGATGTCGTTGTCGAACGGCGAAAGGATGACGTTCTGCTCGCGGTACACGCGCCCGCCCGGCACGATGATCTCGTTCTCGCTCGAGACCAGCAGGCGTTCGGCCATCAGGAAAGAGTTGGTCAGGATCTTCAGCTGCTTCTCGGTGAGGAACTCGGCCATCATGAAGGTGGTGGTGCCACCGTTGATGATGATCGTCTCGCCGTCGTTGCACATGCCGGCCGCATGGCGGGCGATGGCGCGCTTGCGCGAGGCGAAGCACTGGATATTGTTCTGGAACGTTTCGCTGGTCAGCGGGAACTGGCGCGTCTTGGGCAGCAGGTTCTCGGCGCCGCCCCGGGTGCGGGTGAGCAGGTTGCGTCCCGCCAGCCAGCTGATGTCGCGCCGGACCGTCGCCGGGGACGCATTGAGCCATTCGACAAGCTGCTGGACCGTCGCCGTCTGGTGCTCGGCAAGCAGTTTCAGCAAACGCTTGCGGCGTTTGTGATTCACCATATTGTGTCTCCTCCGTAAGCCGTCTGGTTGTGTGCGGCATGGGACCCGTCGTTCCAGGCCTCTTGTGGGCAGGAATCGCGGGGTGTTCGAAAAGAGTAGTTTCTAGATGCAATATCGTCAATCACCAAATGATCATTTGACTGATTATTTCCCGGCGCTGCAGCGCACAAATGCTCAAATCGCTCAAGTCGGTGATTGATTCTTACTTGGTCAGCAAGTTGATTGTTTCCGCGTTGACACCCCGTGGGCCGCTGCTTTCTACTGTCTGCCGATGCCGTAGCGCTGCCCGGGCAGCATGCGGACGCAGGACATGGATGAGACGCATCGATTCGATGACAAAACAATCAACTAGGAGATACAGATGGGCGCCTTGAGCGAAACGAAGCAGCGCGAACCGATCACCTCGCGCTGGGATGAAGCCGTTGCCGCCACCTTGAGTGAGCCGGAACTGCTGCTGTACCGGTCCAACCTGCTGGGTTCCGACCTGCGGATCACCAATTTTGGCGGCGGCAATACCTCGGCCAAGATCGACATGGTCGACCCGCTGTCGGGCGAGCAGGTCGAGGTATTGTGGGTGAAGGGTTCGGGCGGTGACCTGGGCAGCATCAAGCTCGATGGCTTCTCGACCCTCTACATGAGCAAGCTGCATGCGCTCAAGGCACGCTACCGCGGCCTCGAACACGAAGACGAGATGGTCGGCTACCTGCCGCACTGCACCTTCAACCTGAATCCGCGCGCGGCCAGCATCGACACGCCGCTGCACGCGTATATCGCGCGCCGCCACGTCGACCACATGCACCCGGACGCCTGCATCGCGATCGCCGCCTGCAAGAACAGCAAGGAGCTCACCGCGAAGATCTTCGAGGGCGAGCTGGGTTGGCTGCCGTGGCAGCGTCCCGGCTACGACCTGGGCCTGAAGCTGGAGGCCGTGTCGCAGGCCAATCCGCAACTGAAGGGCATCATCCTCGAAGGCCACGGCCTGTTCACCTGGGGCGACACTTCGCAGTCGTGCTACGAGACCACGCTGGCGATCATCAAGCGTGCCGAGGATTGGCTGGCGCAGAACGTCCAGCAGCCGGTATTCGGCGGCCCGGCCAGCCCGATCCTGCCGGCGCCCGAGCGCGCGGCGCTGGCGGCGCGCCTGATGCCGCTCCTGCGCGGCAAGATCAGCAAGGACGAGTACAAGCTGGGCCACTTCGACGACAGCGACGCCGTGCTCGAATTCGTGAGCAGCGCCCACCTGGCGCCGCTGGCGGCGCTGGGCACCTCGTGCCCGGATCACTTTTTGCGCACCAAGATCCGCCCGCTGGTGCTGGACTTCGACCCGGGCGCGCCCGATTTCGAGCGCCTGGCCGCGAGTCTCGACCAGGCCCTGGTCGACTACCGCGCCGACTACACCTCCTACTACGAGCGCTGCAAGCGCGCCACCAGCCCGAAGATCCGCGACGCCAACCCGATCATCTACCTGATCCCGGGCGTGGGCATGCTGTCCTTCGCCAAGGACAAGGCCACCGCGCGCATCGCCGGCGAGTTCTACGTCAACGCCATCAACGTGATGCGCGGCGCGAATGGCGTCGACACCTATGTCGGCCTGCCGGAACAGGAAGCCTTCGACATCGAGTACTGGCTGCTCGAGGAGGCCAAGCTGCAGCGCATGCCCAAACCGAAAAGCCTGGCCGGCCGCATCGCGCTGGTGACCGGCGGCGCCGGCGGCATCGGCCAGGCGGTCGCGCGCCAGCTGCTGCAGGAGGGCGCCTGCGTGATGCTGACCGATATCGATCCCGAGGCCCTCGAACAGGCCGGCAAGGACCTGGCCAAGGTGGCAGGCAAGGACAGCATCGGCACCGTGCGCGCCAACATCACGAGCGAGGAAGAAGTGGCCGGCATCCTGGAAGCGGCGGCGTTGCGCTTCGGCGGCCTCGACCTCCTGATCTCGAACGCCGGCATCGCCTCGGCGGCGCCACTGGACGAGACCACGCTCGACATTTGGAAGCGCAACCAGGACATCCTCGTCACCGGCTACTTCCTGGCCACCCGCGCGGCTTTCCGCATCATGAAGCAGCAGGGCCTGGGCGGCAGCATGGTCTTCGTGGGCAGCAAGAACGGCCTGGTCGCATCGGCCGGGGCCTCCGCCTACTGCACCGCCAAGGCGGCCGAACTGCACCTGGCGCGCTGCGTGGCGCTGGAAGGGGCCGAACACGGCATCCGCGTCAACGTCGTCAATCCGGATGCCGTGATCCGCGGCTCGCGCATCTGGGACGGCAAGTGGAAGGAAGAACGCGCCGCCTCCAACAAGATCGAGGCCGACGACGTCGAGGAGTTCTACCGCAAGCGCAGCATGCTGAAACTCTCGGTGCTGCCGGAGGACATCGCCGAAGCCGTGTACTTCTTCGCCGGCGACAAGTCGGGCAAGAGCACCGGCAACATCCTGAACGTGGATGCCGGCAACGCGGCCGCCTTCACCCGCTGACTACGCTGCCGACTGCGGTCGATACGCTAAGATAGCGGGACATCACAACAAGCCGGGACGCAAACCCTCCAGGGCGCGCGTCACCGGTCATCGGCGGCTTATGCCGCCTGCATCAAGGAGACGAGTATGACAAGCGTTATCGACGCCGGCCTGGTCGCGGACCAGAACGCCAAACTGGACGCGCAGCTGCAGGCCGACTACGAGGGATTGGGCGGCATGCTGGCGCGCCGCGGCCTGGACATCGACCGGTTGACCGCGCTGGCGCAGAGCTTCGCCGTGGCGGTGCCCAGCTGGGGCGCCGGCACCGGCGGCACGCGCTTCGCGCGCTTCCCGGGCCGCGGCGAGCCGCGCAATGTGTTCGAGAAGCTGGAAGACTGCGCCGTGATCCACCAGCTGACCCGCGCCACGCCCAGCGTGTCGCCGCGCTTCCCGTGGGACAAGCCGACCGACGCCTCCGAGTTGCGCGAAACGGCGCAGGCGCTGGGCCTGGCCTTCGACGCGGTCAATTCGAACACTTTCCAGGACCAGCAGGGCCAGGAACAGAGCTATAAATTCGGCAGCCTTACGTCGGCCAGCGCCGCCGTGCGCGCCCAGGCGGTGGCCCACAATATCGAATGCATCGAGATCGGCCGCGCGATCGGTTCGCAGGCGCTGACCGTGTGGGTCGGCGACGGCGCCAACTTCCCCGGCCAGCATAATCTGCGCGGCGCGCTCGAGCGCTACCTGGACAGCATGCGCGAGATCTACGCCGCGCTTCCCGCCGACTGGAACGTGTTCATCGAGCACAAGCTGTTCGAACCGGCGTTCTACGCCACCACCATCGCCGACTGGGGCACCAGCTTCGCCTGCGCCACCGAGCTGGGACCGAAGGCCAAGTGCCTGGTCGACCTGGGCCACCATGCGCCGAACACGAATATCGAGATGATCGTGGCGCGCCTGGCGCAGTTCGGTAAACTTGGCGGCTTCCACTTCAACGACAGCAAGTATGGCGACGACGACCTGGATTCCGGCTCGATCAACCCGTTCCAGCTGTTCCTGGTGTTTAACGAGCTGGCCGATGCGGCGCGGCGCGAGGGCGACGCCTTCAAGCCGGCCTATATGCTCGACCAGTCGCACAATGTGACCGACCCGATCGAGAGCCTGATGAGCAGCGCGGCCGAGGTGCAGCGCGCCTTCGTGCAGTCGGCCCTGGTCGACCGCGCCGCGCTGGCGGCTCTGCAGGAGCAGAACGACGTGCTGGAGGCCGCGCAGACCCTGAAGCGCGCCTTCCGCACCGACGTCAGCCCGATCCTGGCGATGGCGCGGGTGCGTGCCGGCGGCGCCGCCGATCCGGTGGCCTGCTACCGCGCCAGCGGTTACCGCGACCGCGTGGCGGGCCTGCGTCCGGTCAAGGCCGGGGCCAGCAGCAGCGGGATCGTCTGACCATGACCGTTCACGCCACGCGGGCGTTCCGCATGAAGCTCAAGGCCGGCAACGAGGCGGAATACCGGCGCCGGCACGACGCCATCTGGCCCGAGCTGGCCGCGCTGCTGTCTGGCGCCGGCATCCACGATTATGCGATCTTCCTCGACGAGGCGACGCTCGACCTGTTCGCGGTGATGAAGCTGCACCCGGGGCATGAGCTGGGGCCGCTGCCCGACCATCCGGTGATGCGCAAATGGTGGGATTACATGGCCGACCTGATGGAGGTCGAGCCGGGCAACCGGCCGAAGGAGTGGCCGCTGACCCAGGTATTCCACCTGGCTTGAACCCGATTGGTCCCGCGGCCTGGCATTGCCAGGCCGTTTTTCCGTTTGCGTCAGCGCGCCGGGAAGCTGCGCTCGAGCCAGGCCTTCGGCACCGGCACCACCACGATATTCATCGAGCGGCCGTCCTCGGACAGCATCGCTGACTGGATCTGGATGCGGGTGCCGTCGGCATTGAAGGTCGGGTGTGGATGGTCGGCCGCGGTGGTCTTGTGGCCGGTGGTGAGCAGCATCATCTCGCGGTTGCGGCGGTCGATCAGGTAGACGCTGCGGCTGAAGTCATCGCCCACCGCGAAGCGGCCATCGCTCGAGCCGTGCACGTGCCACAGGCCGCTGCCCGATTCGGTCTGGCCGACGATCTGCATCTGGCGCGTGCGCAGGTTGACGATCGCCAGGCCGGTCGGCTTTTCGCGGGTGCCGGTGGCGCCCCAGCCGTCGTCCTGGCCCGGATTGGCGCCGCCGACGTCGGTGGCCGGGCCGGCCACCGAGGCCGCCGCGCCGGGAATCGCGCGGTGGCCCATGATGGCCATCGCCACCTCGTCCTTCGTGATCACCGCCTCGTGCGTGACCCATTCGTACGGCGCTTCCGGATACAGCGGACGCAGGCCGCTGCCGTCGGCGCGCACGGTCCAGGTGCGCTGCGGCGACTTGCCGCCGGTCTCCCAGCAGAACACGATCTCGCCCGGATTCCACAGATTGGCCTGGATGTGGCCGACCTGGAACGGCACCGACACCACGTGTTTTATTTCGCCGGTGCGCACGTTGAGGCGCGCGATGCCTTGCGGGCCGGCGCCCATCTTGCGCGGGCCGAAGGCCGGCTCGATCTTCGTGCCCGGCGCCAGGTGCCTGGCCGCCTGGCCGGGGCCGACCTTGAAATAGACCCATTCCTCGTCGGCGTCGAGCGCCAGGTCGCCGCCGGCTTCCAGTTCGGCCGGCAGGTTCGAGACCACGCGCTGGTAGGTCGCCGCGGGCTGCATGCGCCTGGCGGCGCTGTCGGCCAGCACGCGCGCCAGGTCGGTTTCGACGATCTGCAGGCCAGCGTCGCCTTTGCGCATGTAGTACAGCTTCATCGACTTCTGCGCCAGGTTCAGCATGCCGGTGTAGCCGCCTTCGGTCACCTGCACCAGGTCGCCCGTCTCTTCGTTCACCGCCAGCGCCTCGCTGCCGGCCAGCCGCGAGCGGAACACCAGCCACTTGCCGTCGGCGGTCCATTGCGGGTGGGTCGGGTAGATCTTCGAATCGCCATGCGGTTTGCTGGTCAGGAAAGTCAGTTCGGTGCCGGTGACCGGATCCTTGACGAGCTTGCGCTCGGAAGGAAAGCGTTTGCCGATCTGGGCCGAGGCGTCGGCGCACAGCAGCAGCGCGACGGCCAGGCCGATCGCGGAATGGATGAGGGGTCGCATCAGGGTGTCTCCGTCTTGTGGATGTTGTCCGCTCATTGTTACAGTACGAGTTGCTCATTTCCAATCATATTGCTGATTCTTTCTGCGGTTTGACCGCCGCGGCTGATTACGCCGCATAGAATCTGCCTATAACAACGACCGACGGAGACCGTGGCAATGACTGTTTCGCGCGCCCTGCAGCGGATACTGGTATGGCTGGCGCTGGCCTGCGTCATGGCATCAAGCCATGCGCAAGGCCCGGCCGCCGCCGTGAATACCGACCCCGCGCGCGCCCGGGTCGTGCTGCCGGAACCGGCCAACCCGGCCCTGCCTTCGATCATCCTGATCGGCGACTCCACCGTGCGCAACGGCCACGACGACGGCCAGGGCAAGGGCGCGCAGGGGCAGTGGGGCTGGGGGAATCCGCTGGCGGCCCACGTCGATGCGGCGCGCGTCAACCTGGTGAACCGCGCCGTGGGCGGCCTGTCCAGCCGCACTTATATCAGCAGCGGCCATTGGGAGCGCACGCTGGCCCTGGTCAAGCCGGGCGACGTCGTCATCATGCAGTTCGGGCACAACGACGCCTCGCCGGTCAACGACGACAAGCGTGCGCGCGGCACGCTGCGCGGCGTGGGCATTGAATCCACCGAGATCGACAACCTCCTGACCGGCCAGCGCGAGACGGTGCACAGCTACGGCTGGTACCTGCGCAAGTACATCGCCGACATCCGCGCGAAGGGGGCGACGCCGGTAGTCGCCTCGCTGGTCCCGCGCAAGGCCTGGAACGACGATGGGGGCAAGGTGCGCCGTAACCGCGCCGATTACGCTGGCTGGGCGGCCGAGGTGGCGCGCAGCGAACAGGTGGGCTTCATCGACCTGAACGAGATCGTGGCGGGGCGCTACGACGCGATGGGACGTGACGCGGTCATGGCACTGTTCCCGGCCACCGTGCCGGACGAGCGCGTCCATACCAACTGGGCCGGCGCGGTGCTCAATGCCCAAGTGGTGGCGCTCGAGTTGGCAAAGCTGGGCCACCCGCGCATGAAGACGTTCCTGAAACCGGTGGACGACGTGCGGCCGGTGGTCGATGCGCGCACCGTGCGCGACGAGGTTGCGCGCGATCCGACCTTGCCGACCCTGTTCCTGGTCGGCGATTCAACCGTCAAGAGCGGTGGACAGAACGGGGCGATCGGCTGGGGCGAGCGCATCGCGCCGTATTTCGACGCCGGCAAGATCAATGTGGTCAATGCCGCGATCGGCGGCCGCAGCAGCCGCACCTTCTTCACCGAGGGCCGCTGGGAGCGGGTCAGGGCGCAGCTCAGGCGCGGCGACGTGGTGCTGATCCAGTTCGGTCATAACGACGGGGGCCGCATCGGCGACCCGGCCTCGAAGAACCGCGCCTCGGTTCCGGGCATCGGCCCCGAGACGGTCGAGGATACCCGGCCCGACGGCAGCAAGGAACAGGTGCACAGCTTCGGCTGGTATATGGCGCGTTACGTCGCCGACGCCAGGGAGAAAGGCGCCACCGTCGTCATCGCCTCGCCCATCCCGCACCGCGACAAGTGGCAGGGCGAGCGAGACTTCGCCAACATCGCCGACTGGGGCAGGCAAGTGGCCGCGGCCGGCGGCGCACACTTCATGGACTTGACGATGCTGGTTTCGGACGCCTATCGCGATATTGGGGCGGCCACCGTCGACACCTTCTTCTCGGACGCCCGCACCCATACCAACGCGGCAGGCGCCGAATTCAACGCGCGCCAGGTCGTCGCCGGCCTGGCCGCGTTGCCGGGCGATCCGCTGGGGCCTTATTTTTCGCCGCAGGCCTGCGTGCGCTGGGGCGAGCGCGGCGCCTTGCTGCACCGGGACGATTTCGATGGCCCATTGAGCGGCTATGTGAGCGAATATGTGCGCAAACCCGGCAACATCGTCGCCAACCGCGACGGCCGCCTGCTGATCGACGTCGATTCGGGCGCCACCGTGTGGCTCGACAAGCCCCTGTCGGGCAATCTCCTGATCGCCTACACGCGCCGGGTGGTGATGGACGGCGGGCCGAACGACCGCCTGTCGGACCTGAACCAGTTCTGGATGGCGCGCGACCCGGCGCGCGACTCGCTGTTCACCCGTTCCGGCAAGTTCGAGGACTACGACGACCTGGAACTGTATTACGCCGGCATGGGAGGCAACGGCAACACGACCACGCGCATGCGGCGCTATGGCGGCGGCCAGCGCGAGCTGGTCGCCGAACGCCTGGGCAGCGACTTCCTGCTCGAGCCGAACCGCGACTACCGCGTCGAGATCGCGGTGCAGGACGGCTGCACGCGCATGCGCGTGGACGGCCGAGACGTCTTTACTTATCACGACCCGCGGCCGCTCACGCGCGGGTATGTCGGTTTTCGCACCACGTGGTCGCGCCAGACGATCGACGGACTGACCATCCACCAAATCCAATAAAAGGAGACTTCACCGATGCATTCCCCCAAGCCGCGCCACACCCTGATGGCCATTCTCGTGGCGGGCCTGTTCCCGTTCTCCCTGGGCGCGATCGCGCAGGACGCGCCGCCGCCGCAGGAAAAAGGACCGGCGCCGGCCGACGCCATGCTGCACGCGCTGGAGGTGACTTACCCGACGCCGTACCGCGCCATGGAAGCGGCCGAGGTCAAGGCCGTGCTCGACCGCGTGTTCGCCTACCTCGACCGCACGACGCCCGCTGAACTGATCGACAAGACCACGGGCGCCGCCATCACCGACGTAACGAAGGCCGACCCGAACGCGGTGCTCAAGCCCGGCGACTTCCGCCTGACCAGCTACGAGTGGGGCGTGACCTATATCGGCATGCTGGCCGCGGCCCAGGCCACCGGCGACGCCCGCTACCAAGAGTACGTGACCAGGCGCCACACTCTTCTGTCTCAATTGACCCGCGCCTACCTGCCGGTAGTGAAGGCCGATGCGCAGAACGCGCATGCGCCGATCAAGAGCTTCCTGAACCCGCACGCGCTGGACGATGCCGGCGCGCTGTGCCACAGCTTCATGAAGGCCAGGGTGGCCGGCTCCAAGGTCGATTACGGCCAGATGATCGGCGTGTGCGGCGACTTCGTCACCAACAAGGAATACCGCCTGAAGGACGGCACGCTGGCGCGCGGCGGCCCGGACGGCAAGGGCGGCCGCAAGATGCGCCCGCTGCCGGACACCCTGTGGCTGGACGATATGTTCATGGGCGTGCCGACCATGGCCTACCTGGGCAAGACCACGGGCGAGGCCAAGTACTACGACGACGCGGTGCGCCAGGTGCAGCAGTTCTCCAAGCGCATGTTCAACCCCAGGCTCGGCATCTACATGCACGGCTACGTCGAGGGCAAGCGCGATCATCCCGAGCTGCGCTGGGCCCGCGCCAACGGCTGGGCGGTGATGTCGATGGTCGAGGTGCTCGAAGTGCTGCCGAAGACCCACAAGGGTTACAACGCCGTGCTCGAACAGCTGCGCGCCCACATCCGCGGGCTGGCCGGCTACCAGAGCCGCGACGGCTTCTGGCACCAGCTGATCGACCGCAACGACACCTACCAGGAGACCTCCGCCACCGCGATCTATGCCTACGCGATCGCGCGCGCGGTCAACCGCGGCTATGTCGAACCGGAGATGTATGGCCCGATGGCCAACCTGGCCTGGAACGCCGTGGCCAGCAAGGTGACGCAGAATGGCCAGATCGAGGGAATCTGCGTGGCACCGGCATGGCCTTTGATCCGGCGTTCTATGCTTATCGCCCGACCAGCGTCAAGGCGGCGCACGGATATGGTCCGACCCTGCTGGCCGGCGCCGAGATCATCGAGATGAACAAGAAGTTCAAGTTCGGCTTGAACGATAGCGGCCTGATGTTCCAGGGCGGCCGCGACTGAGCCTCCCTCTCAGGGCGCCAGCGCCCTGAGCCGCTCCACCAGGCTGGCCGGGGCCGCGAACGCGGTCCCGTGGCGCATCTTGCGCGGAAAGCGCATGCGCGTGCTGACGTCTTCCCAGTGCAGCATGTCGCGCGAGCGCAGCGCGCCGTAGTGGCCGGCGGTGTAGGCGTCGAAGTACAGCAGCACCTCGTCCCCGACCTGCAGCGCGCTCGGTCCCTCGGCCCACAGGCCGGCCGGCGTGACCGGCGCGCTCAATGGTCCGAACGGGCCTTCCAGGCTGGCCGCCTGTGCGACCTGCAGGTATTTGCGGGGAGGATGGCGGGTCTCGTCCTTCACCACCAGCCACTCGCGCCCCAGCGCCCGGACGAAGGTGGCGTCGATCACCGAGAAGCCCGGATCGTAGAATAGCCGCGTCGGCGTGAAGCTGGCGAAATCCTTCGTGGTGGTGGCGTAGATGCGGTGGTCGTACCTCTTGTCGCCGGCAGCGTCGCCGCCGGCCTCGGTATGCGGGAAGCGGCCCGGGATCGTCGACGACCACAGGATCAGGAAATGCGCGCGTCCGGCGTCGTGGAATATTTCTGGTGCCCAGGCGTTGAGCGCGCCCGGTTCGTGCGCCATCACCGGCAGGCTGCGCTGGCCCGACCATTGCACCAGGTCGGGCGAGGAGGCGTAGCCGATGCCGGTGTCGTTCCAGCCGCTGGTCCAGACCATGTGGAACAGGCCGTCCGGACCGCGTTCGATGCACGGGTCGCGCATCAGTTTGGTCGGGCCGACGGTGGGCGCCAGGAAGCTGGCGCCGCCGCGCAGCGCTTCCCACTGGTAGCCGTCGCGGCTGGCGGCAAAATGCAGGCCGTCGGCGCCGTTGCCCAGGAAGTAAGAGAACAGGTAGGCCTGGTCGTCGTCGCTCCGGCTGGCCGGCAGCGGGCCGGCGCAGCCGCCGAGCAGGCCGCCAGCCAGCAGGGCCAGGGTGGTACGGCGCTTCATCGAGCAGCTCCGCTGGTCACTTCGCGCTGCCCGTCGTCGCCGAGCGGTCGTGGTTGCGTGCGTCCGGGGCTGGGCGGCGCCGTGAAGCCGGCCACCGGATCGGGATGGGCCGGGTCGAAGCGAAAGTCGGGGACGAGGTGGGCGGCCAGCGCAAGCTTCGCCTCGCGCATGCCCAGCGCCACTGCCTTGGCCAGCAGGTAGCTGCCATATGGGTTGTGGTGGGTGTTGTCCAGCTTTCCCGGGGCGGGTGAGGCAAACGCCGCCTTCGAGCCCTCCACCCCGAGCGCGGCGTACAGGGTCTTGCTCATCGCGTTGAGGTCGATGAACGGCACCCGGAGTTCGCGCGCCGCCTGGCGCGCGGCCTCGGCATAGTCGCTGAGCGTGGGCCTGACCTGGCCCGCCGCGTCGAAGGCGCGGCGCTCGACCGGCGAGACGATCACCGGCAGGCCGCCGCGCGCACGCGCCATGTCCACATGGGCCCTGATCTCGGCCTTGTAGGTCGTGAACGGGCCGCTGCGCCCGTCCTTGACCTGCTTCTGGTCGTTGTGCCCGAACTGCATCAGGAGCAGGTCGCCCGGCTGCATCATGCTCAGGATCTTGTCGATGCGGCGGCGCGCCAGCGAGTCGCGGTAGGTCTCGCCCGACTGCGCGTGGTTCGACACCGCGACCCGGGGTCCGAAGAAGCGCGGCAGCATCTGGCCCCAGCTGTTGTACGGTTCGCCCGGCTGGTCGCTCACGGTCGAGTCGCCCAGCAGGAAGATGGTCGGCACCCTGGCCGGCACGATCTCGATGCGCTGGACGGCGTTTGGCTCGCCATTGAATTCCAGGGTCAGGCGCTCGTCCCAGTTCCAGGCTTCGGACTCGGTTTCGCGCGGGGCCTTGAGGGCGACCGCGCCGGCCGCGACGCCAGGCACGGGGGCGATGCGCGCGGTGCGCACATTGGCGACGAAGGTGCGCAGCACGCGCTGTCCGGCCGCCGCCGGCACGTTTTCGAGCATCAGCCGGCGCAGCTCGGATTTTATCGTGGTCGCCGTCGGCTGCGTGGCATGGCCCAGGACGACGGTGACGGCGTAGTTGCCCTCCGGGAGGCGGACCGAGAAATAGTGGCCGCCATCCTCGAAGCCGTAGCCGCGCGCCGCGTCGTAGGGCGCACCAGGCGCGACGCGGGTGTGGCCGGCGGGCGCCTCGGCGTCGCCGAACACGAACCGGGTCGGCGCGGCGGCGTGCACGTGGGCGGCCAGCAGCGCGCCGGCCGCCAGGCAGAATGCATGGAAAGTGTGGGTCATGGCGAATCGCATCGAAGGGTCAGAGGGCGTCACCGATCAGCGCCAGGTTCTGGATCGCGGCCAGGCCCCATTGCGCGGTGTCGTTGGTCGTGGCCCACGGCACCTCCATGACCGGATTGAGCGTGGCCGCGCCAAGGACCCTGGTCGCCACGAAGGGCGGATAAGGGCGGGCGTGCGCGAACTCGGCCCAGGCGCGGCGCGCCAGCGCCGGGTCCTTGCGGCGCCAGGCCGCATACGCCGTCTGGCGCGAGTGGCCGATTACCAGCACGTCGGAGCCGCCATGCGGCTGGCCCAGGCGGCGCTGCTGCTCGTCCTTCGGCGCGTTGTACAGGGCGCAGTAGTCGAGCCAGGCGCGTTCGAAGGCCTGGTCGCCGGTAAGGGCGATCAGCTCGTCGAACACTTCCACCGCGCCAAACACGGCGTTCAGGTGCGAGGCCTTGACGCTGTCGCCGGCCATATTGTGCAGGCGACCGGTGCGGGGCTCGTAACCCATGCGTTCGCCGCTGAAGAAACCGTGCGGCATGGCCGCGATGTCGCGCATGCCGGTCAGGATCTTGTCGCGGTAGCGGGTGTCGCCGCTGCGTTCCCATTCGGTGAGCCAGTTGGCCGCCAGCGAGGCCCAGTCGGTGCCGAAGCTGGCGCGCACCGGATACGGGCCCTTGGACGGCTGGTTCGGGAGCTTGCGCACCGGGTCGACGGCGTCCAGGCGCAGGTCGGCGTCCAGCAGCTCGCGCATGACGTCGCCGGTGCGCTCGTCGGCCGTCAGGTAATAGTACATGCGGCGGTAGACCGCGGTGCTGATGCGCACCTGCTTGGCGCTGCAGCCCCAGTGCTGGACGTTGTGGCGCGTGCCCAGCCCGGCGAAGCGGCCCAGGTGGTAGGTGTCCACATCCGTGGTGTGGCGCACCATGGCTTCGCCCATGCGGAAGATGTCGGCGCGGCCGCTGCGCAGAAAAGCGTACCACAGCCACAGGTCGGGCGAGAGTTCCGAATTGGCCCAGGCATAGCCGCCGACGTCGTAGCGCCATTCGTGGCGATCGGTGTCGTAAGTGTGGCGCACGTCGCCATGGTCCCAGAAGCCGTACCAGCGGCGCTGCTCGACCTCGTCGCGGTAGAAGGCGAAGTTGGCGTCGAGCCTGTCTTCGATGTGCGCCTTGGCCGGGGTCGAGCGGTCCGGCAGCGCATACAGGTTGCCGAAGGCGCGCGTGGCCAGGATGTGGGCTGGCGCCGCGCACAGCTGCGGCGGCGACTGCACATGGGCCGCCATGCGCACCAGCTGCTCGCGCGCCGGCGTCGTGTCCAGCGCCCACAGCGTGAATTCACTGCTGCGCGCCACGCCGACCGGCGTGCCGAAGCCTTTTTCGTAATCCTCGTAGGTGACGTCCAGCGCCTGCAGCTCGTCGGCATGGGTCTGCATGCCCATGCCGTCGTGATAAAAGCGCAAGTCCATCGCCGGCGCATCCGGCGCCCAGATCCACAGCGTGACCTGGGCGGCGTCCGTCTGCGCGTTGCGGATGTCGAGCTGGGTCGGATGGCGCTGCCAGAAGTCGCGCATGCCGAAGGCCAGGCCGCCGCTGGCGCCGCCGATATAGCCCAGGCCCGGCGCGCGCCGGCCCCAGGCCGCGTCGATCCAGCCATGGCCTGCCTTGGTCCGCTTGCGGATGCGGAAGCTGTCGGGAGAAAGCTGCGCCAGGCTGTAGTCACCCCAGGCCGGGATCAGGTGCAGCGACTTGTTCACGCGCTCGGAGATCGGCGGCACCGCCTGGCCGGCCAGCTGCGCCTTGCGCACCGCTTCGCCGGGATCGCGCCGCAAGCCGGTGAGATTGCGCACGCCCTCGGCCCACAGGCCGCCAGCCTCGCCGCCGAAGCGCACGTGGCGGTCGTGCGGAGCGTCGACCAGCGGCACGTCGAAGCGCAGGCCGAGGCCGCGCACGAAATCCTTCTGCTCGTCGCCGTCGAACACGAAGGTGTGCATGATGCGCACCGATTCGGCGCCGGCGTAAAAATACAGGCGTAGCGTGAACGGCAGCCAGGAACGGTCGCCATCCCGGGCGCGGTGCATGCCCTCGACTTTTGCCACGCAGCGCACGGGCCCGCGCTGTTCGAGCGTGACGCGCTGCAGCCGGCTCTCGTAGGCCGTCTGCCGGGTGCTGCCGTCCGGGCTGTCGTCGCTCAGGGCGACCAGCTTGCCGGCGCGCGCGATCTCGCGCCCTCCACGGCGCAGGCTGCGCACGATGTCGGCGCCCTGGCGGGGGATGGCGCACTCGATGACGCCGGTGTCGATCTCGATGGCGTCCGGGCTTTCCCTGACCGTCACTCGCTTGCCGCCCGTGGCGCCGGAACTGCCGGGCCGCAGGCGCAGGCGCTCCGGCGCCGCATCCATCGGCGGCAACGCGTGCGCGCTCCACTTCAGCGAACCGTCCGGCCAGTAGGCCAGGGCCCAGCTCTGGCAGGGCAGGTCTTGCCCGCCGCCGGCCAGGACGAAGGCCTGGTCCCTGGGGAGCGCGCCGCGTGGCCAGGGCACGCCGAAGGTGGCGCCGGTCAGCAAGGCAGGCCTGCCTTCGAGCCAGGATAGATCCACCTTCCCCGGTGCGGCCGGGGCGGCCGGCGCAGCATCGGCCTGCCCCGCGTTCAGGCCCAGCGGCAAGGCGGCGGCCAGGGCTCCGGTCTTGAAGAAGCTGCGGCGGGACAGCGGCGCCATGCTGTCAGCGTCCCGCGGCCAGGCTCACGCTCACCGGCGAACGCAGGCGCAGCGCCTCGTCGGCGACCTGCTGCTGCCACTGCGCCTGGGTCGCGAACGGGCTGCCGCGGGTCCAGGCGGCCCCGACATAGTAGCGCAGGGGCTGGCCCGATGTGACCGGCGCCGTCACCAGGCCGTTGCGCGCGTCGGCGGCGAAGCCCGAGGCCGACGGCACGATCACCGCCACGCCGAAGTCGCCGAAGCTGCGCTGGGTGACCCATTGCACCAGGCTGCCTTCCGCCTTGTTCTGGGCGAAGTCGACTTTGACTTCCTGGCCCTTGTCGCTCGGGTTCTTGTGCAGCCCGACGGCGGCGTCGAGCGTGGCCGGGCCGCTGAAGGTGAAGGTGCTGTCGATGCGGTCGAACCAGCGCCCGGCGTCGACCGTGAAGCGCTTGACCTCGGACACCTTGGCGCCGCCCGCGTCCCAGGCGTCGTAGTGCAGTTCGAACACGGTGCGGATCGGGCCGTTGGCCAGGATCCGCCACTCGCGGTAGTTGGCGCCGACGTGGAGCTGCTTGCCGTCCCAGATGCCGGTGCCGCCGGCGCCGCGGGTGGGGCCGACGTTGTACATGTCGATGCCTTCGCCCTGGTCGACGTGGTAGTGGTCGTGGCCGATGTTGTACCAGCGGTCGACGATCGGATACGGCACCCGCTTGAACCAGATATCGAGGCCGCTGGTGACCAGCACTTCCTTGTCGCTGCCGGGCGGCGCCGGCGCCTTGAGCGCCGGGCCATAGGCGCGGTGCGCCAGCTTGTCGTTTTCCCAGGCGAAGTCGTCGAGCCGCTCCTGCACGAAGCGCGCATAGGTCTTGGGCGGGAAGGGCGGCACGGTGGCCCCGGCCTTCTCGATGCTGAAGGTGGCCGATTTCTCGCCCGCCTTGAAGTCGTACTGGAACAGCAGCTCGCCATAGGCGGCGCCGATCATCTGCGGGTCCTTGGCGGTGGCCGCGACATTGGTCACCTGATAGGCCAGGGTGCGGCCGGCCCCGTCCTTGATCACGAGCTGCTGCGATCGGGCCTGCGGCAGGGCCTCGTTGATTCTAGCCCAGGGAATCGAGATCGTTTCGGCCGGCCGGGCGATGTCCAGCGCATGGCTGGCGGTCACGCTCAGGCGATCAAAGGCGCGGGCGTCGAAGGTGAGCAGGGTGGCGAGGGCGGCGAGGGGAAGGGAAAGGCGAACAGTCATGTCAAGGGCGTTATCTGGATTGATCGGAAACCTGCAGCGGCAGCGTCATGCCTTCGCCGAGGAAGAAGCTGGGATGGGGCGGCTGGTTGTAGGCGGCATTCTGCGCCGCCACCTGCACCCGGTACTGGGTGTCGTGCATCAGGGTCGGGATGCGGTGCCGGGTCGGCGCCGTGGTGGAGAACACCAGCAGCGCCGCGTCGTCGGCGCTGCGCCAGACCACTTCTTCGCGCCAGTCGCCGAACAGGTCGGCCGACAGCACGGGATTGGCCTTGGTGCCGTTGATCGAGGCCGCGCCATGCTTCGCCCCGTCGAGGAGCGGCTCGAGGCGCTGCGCCTGTGGGTTCCATTTTTCGATCCGGGTGCCGTCGAGCGACTCGCGCAGCAGGTCGCCATCCCACCACAGGCCGAAGTTGAAGGCGCGCGGGCGCACGGGCGAGATCTGCACGCCGGCAGCGTTCACCAGGCCGCCGGCCGGATTGTTGATGCCGCCGATCGCGGCCCAGCACTCGTTGCCCGGATGCGCGGGATCGATGTCCATGCAGATGCCGCGTCCCACGTCGATGCTGCTGGCGATGCCCCACAAGACCTTGCCGGTGGCGGCGTCGTGCATCTCGGCGCCGTGGCCCTTGTAGCAAGAGGGCGACTCATGCACCATGAATACCTGCAGGCCCGGCCGGCTCGGGTCGTGCTTGCCGACGTGCAGGGCGTCGCCGTGGCACAGGCCGGTGCTGTACATCAGCGCGCCGTCGCTCCTGATGGTGGCGGCGCCGTAGACGATGTCGTCGCGGCCGTCGCCGTCGGCGTCGGCCACGGCCATCCAGTGCGCGCCCTGGCCGGCGGCGGCCGTGTTGGCGGGCAGGTCGCTGTCGAACACCCAGCGCCGGGTGAGCTTGTTGTCGCGCCAGTCCCAGGCCGCCAGCACGGCGCGGGTATAGTAGCCGCGCGCGAACACGGCGCTCGGACGCGCGCCGTCGAGATAGGCCACGCCGCCCAGGAAGCGGTCGACCCGGTTGCCGTGCGCATCTCCCCAGGCCGCGACGTCGCCGCGCGGCGGCGCGTAGTCGGTGCTGGCCAGGGCGGCGCCGGTGCGGCCGTCGAACACGGTCAGGAATTCCGGGCCGGCCAGGATGTAGCCGTCCTTGTTGCGGTGGTCCGCCGCCGGGTCGCCGATGGCCTTGCCGGCGCCGTCGACGGCGCCGTCGGCGGTCTTGGCCATCAGTTCGGCGCGGCCGTCGCCGTCGAAGTCGAAGGCGAGATAGGTCGTGTAGTGGGCGCCGGCGCGGATGTTCCTGCCCAGGTCGATGCGCCACATGAACGTGCCGTCCAGGCGGTAGGCATCGATGAAGGTCGAACCCGTGTAGCCGCGATGGGCGTTGTCGTGGGCGTTGCTCGGCTGCCACTTGACCAGCAATTCGTAGACGCCGTCGCCATCGAGGTCGGCGGCGGAACCGTCGTTCACGCCATAGGTATAGGCCTCGCCATCCGGGGTGTCGCCTCCAGCGGGTTTGCGCAAGGGGACGGTCTTGAACGGCTGCGGCCAGGTGGCGCCGGCGCGCCCGTCGACGGCGCTTTCGACCCCCTTGCTGACGGCACGTACGCTGTAGGCCGCGCTGGCGGAGGCGCCCGCATCGACGAAGTTGGTCGCGGTCAGCGGCGTGGTATTGATGCGCACGCCGTCGCGGTACAGGTTGAAGGTGGTGGCCGGGTCTTCCGGGCCGAGCGCGCGCCAGCTGACGAAATTGCCCGCGCCGGTGTGGATCGCGACGACGCCGCGATCGAGCGGCTCGAGCTGGCGGCCCGGGGTGGCGCAGGCGGCGCAGGCCAGCGCCAGCAGCGCGAGGGCCGCGCCGCGTTTCAGTTTCTGGTAAGGGGGAATGGATGCCATCGTTGTCCTGGTCTGCGTCCTGGTCTGCGCCCTGGTCCGATCAAGGCGTGTCGGCCGAGTATTCATTTTCCGTTCGGGAAGTGTCAACGGGCGGGCGGCCTTGCGGTCCATTTAATCAGGCGCTTGAGCGTTTGCCCTGCATGTCAATACGGCGTGCGCGCTCAGGACGCTGATTATCCCGGGCCCCTGGATGGACGAGGATGCGCGCGACGGCGTAGACTGCGGATTCGATCCGCTCATCTGCTCATCCAGTATCCGTACATGATCATTTCGTCCGCCACCGACTTCCGCCAGGCCGCGCGCCGCCGGCTGCCACCCTTCCTGTTCCACTACCTCGACGGCGGCGCGGGCGCCGAGCAGACCCTGCGCAGCAACGTCGACGACCTGCAGGCGATCAGGCTGCGCCAGCGCGTGCTGCGCGGCTCCGAGCAGCTCGATTTGAACGTGCAGTGGTTCGGCGAAGGCTATTCGCTGCCGATCGCGCTGGCGCCGGTCGGCCTGACCGGCATGTACGCCCGGCGCGGCGAGGTGCAGGCGGTGCGCGCCGCCTGCCACCGCAACATCCCGTTCATCCAGTCGACCGTCTCGGTGTGCCCGCTGGCCGAGGTGGCGGCCCAGGCCGCGCACCCGATCTGGTTCCAGCTGTACGTGCTGAAGGACCGCGGCTTCATGCGCGACGTGATGCGCCGCGCATGGGATCTCGGCTCGCGCACCCTGGTGTTCACGGTCGACATGCCGGTGCCCGGCGCGCGCTACCGCGACGCCCACAGCGGCATGAGCGGGCCGAACGCACCGCTGCGGCGCATGCTGCAGGCCGTGCTGCATCCGCGCTGGGCCTGGGACGTGGGGCTGTTTGGCCGTCCGCACGACCTGGGGAACATCACGGCCTATCGCGGCAGCGCCACCGGCCTGGCCGACTACATCGGCTGGCTCGGCGCCAATTTCGACCCCGGCATCGCCTGGCCCGACCTGCAATGGATCCGCGACGAATGGCAGGGCAAGCTGGTGATCAAGGGCATCCTCGATCCGGAAGATGCGCGCGATGCGCTGGCCTTCGGCGCCGACGGCATCGTGGTGTCGAACCATGGCGGCCGCCAGCTCGATGGCGCGCCCTCGAGCGCCTCGGTGCTGCCGGCCATCGCGGCCGCGGTCCAGGGGCAGATGACGATCTTCGCCGACGGTGGCGTGCGCACCGGGACCGATGTATTCCGCATGCTGGCGCTGGGGGCGGATGGCGTCCTGCTGGGGCGCGCCTTCGTGTATGCGCTGGCCACCCAGGGCCAGGCCGGGGTCGAGCGCCTGCTGCAGATCATGGAAAAGGACCTGCGCACCAATATGGTCCTGACCGGCGTGCGCTCGGTCAGCGAGATCGGGCCGCACCTGCTGGCGGCCTGACGGTTTTTCGGGCGCCCGTCATTCTTCCGGATCCGGCCTCACGCGCGTGAGCTTGTAGTCGGCGGCGGAACGCTCGAGCGCCAGGCCCAGCACATCCTTCAGTTCGTCGGGGCTCGCGCCCCCGTCCAGCTGGCGCTTGGCGAAGGTGTTGCGCAAGGTGCGCCCGCCGGAGCGCGACAAGTCCATGCCGGCCCGCTCGAAGGTGGCGCGCATCTGCATATAGACGGTCTTCCTGGTCATCCTGGCCCCGGTGAGGTTGGCCGGGAATACGAACTCGCCCGGGATCGCCATCGCTTCGCGCTCCTCCAGCCAGGCGCGCAGCTCGTCGGCGCCTTCACGGGGGAGGGCGACCTCGTGTTCATGGCTGGTGTCGAGCTTTTCAGTCGGCGTGATCGTCAGCACGATCGCGCCGTCGATCGACGCCTGGCGGCCGACTTCCGCGGTCAATAGGCCGACCGCTTCCGTTACCTTCAGGCCCGCCAGCGCGATGACCACCTGCATGGCCCGGTCGCGGCGGCGCTTCCAGCCATCGAAAGGGGTGTTGCGGCGTTTGCGTGGCGCCTCGGCCGGCAGCGCGGCGAAGAAGCGCTGCAGCTGGTCTTCCGACAGGGTGCGTCCGGCTTCATCCTTCGCGATGTGGGCGCGGTCGATGCCGAGGATTGCCTCCTGGGCCGGATTGGGCACGACCCCGAGATGCTCGTAGCAGCGCTCCAGCAGGCGCAGGTAACGGTAGGCGATCTTGCTGTTCAGGATGCGCTTGCCCTTGACCGTGCGGCCGATGAAGCGCAGCAGGTCGGCCTTGGACACCCTGGAGAAGGTGAGTCCCTGTTCCTGCAGCCAGCCGGCCAGGTTGTTGAACATGAACAGGTAGATCTTTGCCGACGCCGCCGACAGCACCCGCAGCGTGCCGTCGGCGCGCTGGCGCCGGCCGGTTTCGGCGAAGGCCGTGGTCGATATGAATGCCTTGAAGGATTTGACCGGGTCGGCGTCCCATGAAGTGGCGGTGTGCATGGCAAGACGGGTTGGGTGGAGATG
This sequence comes from Massilia sp. UYP32, assembly GCF_050434365.1. Lineage (NCBI taxonomy): Bacteria > Pseudomonadati > Pseudomonadota > Betaproteobacteria > Burkholderiales > Oxalobacteraceae > Massilia > Massilia sp. UYP32. Next base: position 40,046 of record NZ_JBNDIK010000023.1, on the reverse strand, counting down.
ACGTCACCATATCATAAAACGTAACTAACCAACATAGGACAGCCACTCAGACGAATCAGCTAACGCTGACGACTACGGAAAAGTTAACACTACCCAACAAAGCTTGCAGGAAAGGAGGGACCTGTGGACGCTCCATGCGCAGAGAAGGCGGTTCTGACGCTCCTGAGATGGCGCCGCGTGGGCGCCGTCAAGAAAAGGCGCGGATGTCGGCGGCCTTACGCACCGCTGGTCCGGCCTGTCACGATCGGGGCGACGCTCGCCTGGCGCGCCAGCGTCGCGCCCAGCACCGCGCCGAGGCCGAGGCAACAGGCGATGCACAGGATGGCGACGGTGAAGGCGTCCGTGATCGCCGCCGGGTCGTCATGCACGCCGCGGACGGTGTAGAAGACGCCGCCGATCAGCGCCACGCTGAGCGCAGTGCCGACTTGCAGGGTCGAACTTGCGACGCCGGCGATCATCCCGGCGTGGGCGGGCGCCACGCGGCCCGTGATCATTCGCATCAGCGACGGCAGCGCCAGCCCCTGGCCGCAGCCGATGACGAAGAGCAGGGCGGCCAGCGTCGCCCCCGCCGGGGCGACACCCACCGGCGTCGCCGCCACCAGCGCGGCCAGCCCGACAAAGCCCGATGTCAGTAATGCCATGCCGACCGGATTGAGCCACTCGCCCAGGAGGCGCCTACCGAACGGCGTCGCCAGGGGCCCGAGCAGGTAGCCGAGGCCGAACGGCAGGAACACCAGGCCGGCGTCCAGGGCGCTCACGTGCAGCGCGTTCTGCAGATAGACCGAGAACAGCAGGAAAAAGGCGGCCAGTGCATAGAACAGCAAGGCGATCACCAGCGCGCGTCGCATGCCCGGTGCGCGCAGCGCGGTGGGATCGACCAGCGGCGCGCCGCCTGCGCGGACAAGCGCGTTCTGGTGGCGCCAGAAGCACCATGCCAGCAAGGGCGCGGCGCACAGACACAGCCAGGACCACCAGGGCCAGCCCGCTTCCCGGCCTTCGATCAGCGGCACGATCAGGGCGCCCAGTGCGAGCACCGACAGCGCCGTGCCGCCCGGATCCAGCCGGATGGAGCGCGGCGCGCGCGTTTCCTTCAGCAAGGGCAGGCCGAATGCCAGGACCAGGATCGCCACCGGCAGGTTGACGAGGAAGATCATGCGCCAGCCCATGCCGAACAGGTCCAGTGCAATCAGGATGCCGCCCAGCGCCTGGCCGATGACGGAGGCCAGGCCGAACACGGCGCCGTACAGGCCGAGTGCGCGCGGCTTCTCGGCTTCCGGGAAGATCGCATGGACCGACGCGAGCGCCTGCGGCGCCATGATGGCGGCCGTCACTCCCTGCAAGGCGCGCCCGGCGATCAGCGCCGCCGGCGACCAGGCCAGGCCGCACAGCAGCGATGCGGCGGCGAAGCCGGCCAGCCCGAAGAGGAAGATCCGGCCACGACCGAACAGATCGCCCAGGCGTCCGCCGCTGATCAGGGCGACCGCATACAGCGCGGCGTAGGATGAAATGACGAGCTGCTCGGCCGAGGCCGGGGCGCCCAGTTCGGACTGGATCGACGGCAGCGCCACGTTGACGATGAAAAAGTCCAGCGGCGGCAGGAAGGAACCGACCAGCAGGACGGCGAAGATCGCCCAGCGGCGCGGTTCGGGTAAGGTCGTGTGAGTCATCGGATCCCCCTTACGGAACCAATCGGTTCCAAAGTAGACAAAAAAAATTCAGTCGAGAAGACGCATGCCGGTGTCGACGATTGCGACCATCTCCGCTTCGGGAACGCCGGTCTTTCCCAGCACGCGCATGCCCTGGATCTGGCAGACAAGAAAATGGGCCAGCACCTGCGGGTCGCGTGGCGCGATCTCGCCGCTCGCCTGGCCGCGCGCGATCGCCTGCGCATACAGTTGCTGCAGGCGGCGGAACATGCGGCCGGTGCGTTCGGCGATGTCCGGGTCGTGCGTGCCGACCTCGGTGGCCATCGCCACGATCAGGCATCCGCGCCGCCCGGCATCGCCTGAGGAGAGATCAGCAAGGCGCATCAGCGAAGCGCGGATCGCTTCCCTGGCGGAGCCCTGGCGGGAGAGGAGGTCGGCGGTGGCTTGCAGCCCTTTGTCCATGTACAGGTCGAGCGCGGCCAGCAGCAAGCCCTTCTTGTCGCCGAACGCCTTGTACAGGCTGCCGCGCGACAGGCCCGTGCCCTCGATCAGGTCGGGCAGGGAAGCCCCTTCGTAACCCCGGTCCCAGAACACGTTCATCGCGTCGCGCGCGGCGACATCCAGTTCGAATTCGCGGGGGCGACCGAGGCCGCTATGATTTGTCATCGATAATCCTGAGGTGCTGGTCAATATGTGAACCGATCGGTTCCTATATTAGCACCGCGCGCAAGAAGAATGCAACCGTGGGAGCTGCACGGCTCAACGACGCTCAGAGCGCGCGCAAAACACCCATCGCCCCCGACATTTTTTCCGACAGCAGGGAGGTGTCGCTATGCGTCATGACCAGTTCCTGCGTGGCGCGGGTCATCGCCACATACAGCAGCCGCGCCTCGTCGCGGTCATCCTCGCCCTCCCTGGCCGGCGCGCCGATGCCGGGGATGCAGACGAGCGGGAATTCAAGCCCTTTGCTGCTGTGCATGGTGATCAGTTTCACGCTATCGTGTTCCGGGACGAACGAGCCCTTGCGATCCTGCTGCCACTGGAAGGGGATGCCCTTGTGCGCCAGGGCGTCGACGAGCAGCTTGCCGATGCCGTAGCGGCGGTAGACGACCGCCATGTCGTTCCATGGCATTCCCAGGCGATTGGCTTCGGCCAGGCGATCGGCCAGGAACGCGGCCTCGTCCTTCAGCGTCGGCAAGGTAATGAGCAGGGGCTTCGGGCCGCGGCGCCCGGCGCTCATCGGCAGCACGGTCGGCGCTTGGTCCTCCTCGGCATCGCTTGGCGCCAGCAGGTTGTCGGCGAAGGCGCGCGCCACCGCCAGGATTTCGGCCGTATTGCGGTAGTTCAGCTTCAGGATGGTGGTGCGGCCCTTGGCCTGGATGCCGACGCTGGAAAACGAAAACCGCGGCTTCTTGCGGTCGCCATAGATCGACTGGGCGTCGTCGTACAGCACCAGCAGCGAGTTCGAGTCCGGGTGGACCATCTGGACCACGAGCTTGAACCATTCCGGCTTGAAGTCGTGGCCCTCGTCGACCAGCACGGCGTCGTACTGCGCCGGCGGGATCAGCTTCTGGTCGACCGAGCGGATCACGCGTTCCACACAGGCCTCGAAGAAGGCGTTGGCATCGCCGTCATTGACCGGCTTGCCCGCGTGATAGGCGTCGAGCTGGCGCACGCACCAGGCATGGAAGGTGGCCACGTGGACCTTGTCCTGCAAGCCTTTCGCCGCCATCACGCTCGCGAGCTTGGTTGCCAGCGTCTTGTTATAGCACAGCACCAGGATCGGTCGCGTCGAGGATTTCGCCAGGTGTTCGGCCCGGTAACCAAGGATCAGCGTCTTGCCCGAACCGGCGACGCCGTGGATGACGCGGTGCCCTTCGCCCAGGCTGCGCGCCAGCTGCTCCTGCTGCAGGTCCATCACGCGCAGGACGTCGGGCAGTTCGACCGTCATCTGGCCCGGTTCGTCGAACGCATCCGGCTGGGGTGGAATACGCACCTCGGGAAAGATGTGCCAGCGGATGCGGTCGATCTGGGGCAACGTCAATTTCATCGTGAACTTGATGGGGAACATCTGCCACAGCCGCTGCTGGAAGGCTTCCGCGTCCACGGCTTCGGTCATCTCGTCCTGGCAGATGACGAGGTGGGCCGGCAGGACGCCGCCCAGCTCGGCCTTGTCGAACTGCTTGCGGCTGATATTGGTCAGCACCACGCCATGGCCATAGGGAAAGAACGGCTTCCCTTTCAGCGAGCCGCTCGGCCAGACCAATTGCGGGTCGCGTTCGAGCTTGTTGAGAACGGCGAACATGTACTGACGCGCCTGTTCCAGGGGATTCTGCACGTGCTTGATGCCGTCGCCCGCCAGGATCGCGACGGCCTGCTTGTCGATGCTGCGGATCGTGTCGAGGCGCCAGTCCTTGACTTCCAGCACCAGCAGACCGCGGTGTGGATGGAATACGACGAAATCGGGATGCTGGGTGCGATCGCCGATCGAGACGTCGTACCAGCACAGGTAATCGTCTTCCAGCTTGTCTTCGAGACGGGCCGCCAGGCGGCGCTCCCCTGGCGTCATGCGCGAGGCGCAGGCGCCGATCGAAGGTATCAGCGTTGCCATGTGCGCTCCTTGTTTCACTCAGAAAATCATTTTACCCGACGCCCCGACCACGAAAACTCGCCAATCTCCACCGCCTATTTCGTCCGGTCCAGCAAGCCACGCGCCTGCAACCACTCCTCGGCGCGCCGCGGCCACGCCGATGCGGTGCCCAGATTGGGCCGCATGCCCATCCCATGCTCGCCATGCTCGAACACATACATTTCGGCGGGCACCTTGGCGCGCGTGAGCGCCTGGTAGAACAGGATGCTGTTCTCGACCGGCACGGCGGCATCGGCCTGGGTATGGATCAGCAAGGTCGGCGGCGTGCGCGCCGTGACCTGGCGCGCGACCGACATCAGCTCCACGTCCGCCGCGCTCGGCGACGCTCCTAGCAGGGCGTTGCGCGAGCCCATGTGCGCCGCCGGTCCTTCGAGCGCGATCACCGGGTACATCAGCACCAGGAAGTCGGGCCGCGCGCTGACCGCGTCGAGCGGGGCGCCGGTGCGTCCGAGCGGATGGTCGAACAGGGTGCCCGCGCTGGCGGCGAGGTGGCCGCCGGCCGAGCTGCCCATCACGCCGATGCCCTCCGGCCGCAGCTTGTACTGGGCTGCCTGCGAGCGCACCAGGCGCACCGCGCGCAGCACGTCCTGCAGCGGCGCCGGATGGCCGAATTCCCGCATGCGGTACTTGAGCACGAAGGCGGTCACGCCCAGGCCCGCTAGCCAGCGCGCATACTGTTCGCCTTCGCGCTCGATGGCCAGGCGTTCGTAGCCGCCGCCGGGACAGATCACGACGGCGCTGCCGTTGGCGCGGTCGACCGCGGGAAGATAGACGGTGAGGGTGGGCTCGGAAACCCGGCTGATCCTGCCGTCGACATAGCGTTCCGGTTCCAGTCCGGCGCGGGCGCCGGGCACGCCCTCGGGCCAGAGCGGGATCGTGGCGGGCGCCGGTGGCCAGCCTTCCGCCGATGCAGGCGCGGCTGACAGCGCGGCCCCCGATGTGGATGCGGCCAGCATGGCGGCCCCGACCTGTTTCAACATGCGTCTCCGTGTCGTGTGCATGATTATCCTTGATTATTATTATCCTTATAGTAACCCAGTGACGGCTGAGCAAGCACTGGAATGAACCATCCGGCCAGAGGCGACGCAGCGCCTGCGTGTTAAAATACGCGCCTATCCTTGGCAGTAGCGGATCGAGCGAACTGAGACGCTCCACGAGAAATTCGGTACTGTAATAAGCGACCATGAGCCCTGTCCCGACAGGGCTTTGTATTTTTCCCACCGTATCTGGATTTTTCCATGGAAATTAAAGTCAACTTCCTCGACAAGCTTCGCCTGGAAGCCAAGTTCGACGATTTCACCGTCATCGCCGACCAGCCCATCCGTTACAAGGGCGATGGTTCGGCGCCGGGGCCTTTCGATTACTTCCTGGCCTCGTCCGCCCTGTGCGCCGCGTATTTCGTGAAGTTGTACTGCAATACCCGGAATATCCCGACCGAGAATATCCGCCTGTCGCAAAACAATATCGTCGACCCGGAAAACCGTTACCAGCAGATCTTCAAGATCCAGGTCGAGCTCCCGGCCGACATCTCCGACAAGGACCGCCAGGGCATCCTGCGCTCGATCGAGCGCTGCACGGTGAAGAAAGTCGTCCAGGCCGGCCCCGAATTCGTGATCGAGGAAGTGGCCAACCTGGACGCCGACGCCCAGGCCCTGCTGACCCTGCAGCCGGACGCGCAATCGCGCACCTACATCCCAGGCAAGGACCTGCCGCTGGAACAGACCATCGCCAATATGTCCGGCATGCTGGCCAGCTGGGGCATCAAGATCGAGATCGCGTCGTGGCGCAATATCGTGCCCAATGTATGGTCGCTGCATATCCGCGACGCGCATTCGCCGATGTGCTTCACCAACGGCAAGGGCGCGACCAAGGAAAGCGCGCTGGCGTCAGCCCTCGGCGAATACATCGAACGCCTGAACAACAACCACTTCTACGCCGGCGTGTTCTGGGGCGAGGACATCGCCAACGCCGACTTCGTGCATTATCCGAACGAGCGCTGGTTCAAGCCCGGCCCGGACGATGCGCTGCCGGAAGGGATCCTCGACGAATACAGCCTGTCGTTCTACGATCCCGATGGCGAATTGCGCGGCTCGCACCTGATCGACACCAATTCGGGCAATGTGGAGCGCGGCATCGTCGCGCTGCCCTTCGTGCGCCATTCGGACGGCGAGGTCGTGTACTTCCCGTCGAACCTGGTCGAGAACCTATATGCCAGCAATGGCATGAGCGCCGGTAACACGCTGGCCGAAGCGCAGGTGCAGTGCCTGTCCGAGATCTTCGAACGCGCCGTCAAGCGCGAGATCCTGGAAGGCGAGATGGCCTTGCCCGACGTGCCGCAAGAAGTGCTGGCCAAATACCCGGGCATCGTGGCCGGCATCAAGGGCCTGGAAGAGCAGGGCTTCCCGGTGCTGGTCAAGGATGCCTCGCTGGGCGGCCAATACCCGGTGATGTGCGTGACCCTGATGAACCCGCGCACCGGCGGCGTCTTCGCGTCCTTCGGCGCCCACCCGAATTTCGAGGTGGCGCTGGAACGCAGCCTGACCGAACTGCTGCAGGGCCGCAGCTTCGAAGGCCTGAACGACCTGCCGCGGCCGACCTTCGCCAGCGAAGCCGTGACCGAGCCGTATAACTTCGTCGAGCACTTCATCGATTCGAGCGGCGTCGTGTCGTGGCGCTTCTTCAGCGCCAAATCGGATTACGATTTCGTCGAGTGGGACTTCAGCGCGCAGGGCGACAACGCCAACGCCGAGGAAGCCGCGACCCTGCTCGCCATCCTCGAAGAGATGGGCAAGGAAGTCTACACCGCCGTGTACGACCAGCTGGGCGCGGTGGCCTGCCGTATACTGGTGCCCGATTATTCCGAGGTGTATCCGGTCGAAGACCTGATCTGGGATAACACGAATAAATCGCTGCTGTTCCGTTCCGATATCCTGAACCTGCACCGCCTGGACGACGACAGCCTGGCGGCGCTGCTGGAGCGCCTGGAAAACAATGAACTGGACGAGTATTCCGACATCGCCAGCCTGATCGGCATCGAGTTCGACGAGAACACGGATTGGGGCCAGCTGACGGTGCTCGAGCTGCGCCTGTTGATCAACCTCGCGCTGAAGCGTTTCGAGGACGCGCACGAACTGGTCGGCGCCTTCCTGCAGTACAACGACAACACCGTCGAGCGCGGCCTGTTCTACCAGGCGCTGAACGTGGTGCTCGAGGTGGTGCTGGACGACGAGATGGCACTCGACGACTACGTCGTCAACTTCCGCCGCATGTTCGGCGACACGCGGATGGATGCGGTGCTGGGCTCGGTCGACGGCAGCATACGCTTCTACGGCTTGAGCCCGACCAGCATGCAGCTCGAAGGGCTCGATCGCCACCACCGCCTGATCGACAGCTACCGCAAGCTGCACGCGGCGCGCGCCAAGGCGGCAGCCAAGTAAGACCAGCATGATCCAGCCCCTGTCCGCAGGGGCTTTTTTTTGCCTTCAAGCCAATCCCTCGCTAGAATCGTCGTGTTCGCTTGCACGCTCCGGGGAGACGCCAGATGCGCGACGCAATCATCATCGGCGCCGGCCATAACGGCCTGGCCTGCGCCTGGTACCTGGCCCGCGCCGGCTTGAAGGTGACGCTGCTCGAGCGGCGCGGCGTCGTCGGCGGCGCCGCGGTCACCGAGGAATTCCATCCCGGCTTTCGCAACTCCGTGGCCGCCTACACCGTCTCGCTGCTCAACCCCAAGGTGATCCGCGACATGGAACTGGGCCGGCACGGCCTGCGCATCGTCGAACGACCGCTGTCCAACTTCCTCCCATTCGAGGATGGCCGCTACCTGAAGGTCGGCGCCGGGCGGACCGCTCTTGAAGTGGCCAGGTTCTCGCAGCGCGACGCCGCCCGCCTGGACGACTACCACCGGCACCTGGACGACGCGGCCGACCTGCTGCGCGAGCTGGTGCTGCAGACGCCGCCGAACCGCGTCGAGGGCGGCTGGCTCGCTGCGCTGCCCGAACTGCTCAAGGCCGGCCGCATCGGCAACCGCATGCGCAAGCTGTCTCTCGCAAGCCAGCGCGAGCTGCTGGACCTGTTCACCAAGTCGGCCGGCGACGTCCTGGACGGCTGGTTCGAGAGCGATCCGATCAAGGCCGCCTATGGTTTCGACAGCGTGGTGGGCAACTACGCCAGTCCCTACACCCCCGGGTCGGCCTATGTGCTGCTGCACCACGTGTTCGGCGAGGTCAATGGAAAAAAGGGGGCCTGGGGCCACGCGATCGGCGGCATGGGCGCCATCACCCAGGCGATGGCGAAGGCGGTGCAGTCCCTCGGCGTCGAGATCCGCACCGGCTGCGCGGTAGCCGAAGTCGTGGTGCGCAAGGGCCGCGCCACCGGCGTCGTCACCGGCGACGGCGAGCGGTTCGATGCGCGCGCCGTCGTGTCGAATCTCAATCCGCGCCTCCTGTACACCCGGCTGGTCGACCCTGGCGCGCTGCCGGCCGACTTCCTGCGTCGCATGGAAGGATGGCGCTGCGGTTCGGGCACCTTCCGCATGAACGTCGCGCTGTCCGAACTGCCGGACTTTCGCTGCCTGCCGGGCAAGGAGATGGCCGAACACCATGGCAGCGGCATCATCATCGCACCCAGCCTGCATTACATGGAGCGCGCCTACCACGACGCCCGCGCCGCGGGCTGGTCGCAGGCGCCGATCGTCGAACTCCTGATCCCGTCGACGCTCGACCCGACCCTGGCCCCGCCGGGGCAGCACGTGGCGAGCCTGTTCTGCCAGCACGTCGCGCCGAACCTCCCCGATGGCGCGAGCTGGGACGATCACCGCGAGCGGGTGGCCGACCTCATGATCGACACCGTCGACCGCCATGCGCCGAACTTCAGGCGCGCGGTGCTGGGCCGCCAGATCATGAGCCCGCTCGACCTGGAGCGCACCTTCGGCCTGGTCGGCGGCGACATCTTCCGCGGCGCGCTGGGACTCGACCAGCTGTTCTCGGCGCGCCCGATGCTGGGCCATGCCGACTACCGCGGTCCCGTGCCCGGCCTGTACACCTGCGGGTCGGGCGCCCATCCCGGCGGCGGCGTGACCGGCGCGCCGGGCCACAACGCCGCGCGTGAGATCCTGCGCGACTTCAGGCAGCGGGCCGACTAGGCAGCTCAACCCAGGGCGCTTCGATCAACTTGGTGACTAAACCCGCCAGGCCGTTGTGCATGGTGGGTTGGAATCCTAATATATCACCGCAGTCGGCCGATCGGATTCTCTGAGGTAACCCTAGTCCGCTGCAGTCTCTTTGCTGGCTCGCCCGGTGCGAGCCAGCCCTTTTGAGATTCCCGATGGATGGCCGCGTGAGCTGAAATACTAGTCGATCACGCCGCTAGCAGCACGCATTCCACAATTATTATCAGGAGACACAATGAGTTTTCCATCCCCGCGCCGCCGCTCGGCGTTGACCGCGATCGCCCACGCCGCGGCCCTGCTGGCCGCCGGCGCCATGACCGCACAGGCCCAGGAGTCCGGCGCGCAGTCGTCGGAAGGCCTGCAAGTGGTGACGGTGACGGCGCAAAGCGCCCGCAGGCGATGCAGGACGTGCCGGTCGCGGTCAGCACCGTGGACGAGCGCGCGATCGAGAACCAGCAGATCGTCGGTTTCTCGGACCTGACCCGCGTGGCGCCGGCCCTGACCATCAACGAAAACCCCAACAACAACAATATCGCGCTGCGCGGCATCGGCACCTTCGCCTTCAGCATCGGCATCGAGTCGGCGGTCTCGGTGATCATCGACGACGTGCCCGTGATCCAGCAGTTGCAGGCGTTCTCGAACCTGAGCGACATCGCGCGCGTCGAGGTGCTGCGCGGCCCGCAGGGCACGCTGTTCGGCAAGAACTCGTCGGCCGGCGTCATCAATATCGTCACCAAGGAGTCGAGCGAGGAGCGCGAAGGCCATGCCCAGGTCACCGTGACCAGCGACGGCGAGAAGCGCCTGGAAACCGGCATCTCGGGCCCGGTCAGCGACAAGCTGGGGTATCGCCTGAACGCCTACACCGGCAACCGCGAGGGCGACGTCACCAACCTCGAGTCGGGCGCCAAGCTGAACGGCGAACGCAGCAAGGGCGCGCGCCTGCGCCTCGACTTCAAGCCCGCCACGAGCCTCGACGGCCGCCTGATCGCCGACTACAACAAGCGCCGCATCGAAGGCCCGGTGACGACCTTCCTGTCGGTGCCGCCCGGCGCCAGCCTGCGCGGCGTGGCGCCGATCGGCCCGGCCCTGGTCGGCGTCACGCCGGGCCCGGACAACCGCGACGTGCGCATGGACGATCCGGGCTTCGCCGAGCACGAGTCGCGCAGCATCGCCGGCACCGTGAACTGGAAGCTGGACAACCATACCATCACCTCGGTGACCACCTGGCAGGACTGGCAGTTCGACTTCCTGGCCGACTTCGACGGCACCAACCTCGACCAGCTCGGCCCGCAATCGAACGGCCGCTTCCACGGCGGCGTCACCGCCGGCGGCCCATACCGCTCGCGCATGTCGACCCAGGAGCTGCGCCTGACCTCGAACGGCGACGGCGCGCTTACTTATCTCGGCGGCCTGTATTACGCCGATTCGCGCACCGAGCGCAGCTATGTGCGCGGCCCGGTCTCGAACCTGGCCGACTGGGAGGCGCGCTCCGGCAACCAGACCGCCGCCGCCTTCGCCCAGGCCGAATACCGGATCACGCCCGCCACCCGGCTCAGCACCGGCCTGCGCTTCAACCGCGAAACGATCGAGGTCGACTTCACCAACCGCCTGCCGGCGGTGCCGGCCAGTTTCGACGGCCGCAGCCGTGACGACGCCACCACCGGCAAGGTCGCCCTGCAGCACGACCTGGCCAGGGACGTGATGGTCTACGGTTCCTTCGCCACCGGCTACAAGGGCGCCGGCTACGACGTCTCGACCGGCTTCAACGAGGCGCGCGTGCGGCTGCCGGTGGCGCCGGAGACGTCCGAATCGTGGGAGCTGGGCATGAAGAGCCGGTTCTTCCGCAACCGCCTGCAGCTCAACGCCACCGTGTTCCACACCGACTACGAGGACTTCCAGGCCCAGTCGCGCCGCCTCGATCCGCTCACCCAGGCGTATGAAAACGTCGTCACCAACGTCGGCGAACTGCGCACCCGCGGCCTGGAGCTGGAAGTGCAGGCCAAGCCGATCAACACGCTGCTGCTCGAAGCCTCGGTGGCCTGGGTCGACGCGACGATCAAGAAGTTCCCGAACACGAACTGCTATCCTGGCCAAACGGCCGCCGAGGGCTGCGTGCCGGTCGGCGGCGTGCCGTTGCAAGACCTGTCCGGCAAGCGCCTGTCGAACGCGCCGCGCACCAAGCTCAACCTGGGCGCGACCTACAACTTCGCCGTGGGGGAGAGCGGCTACAGCGGGATCGCCAACATCAATGGCCAGTACCAGTCGAGCGTGAACTACGACCTGGCCGCCAATCCGCTGGCCGAGCAGAAGGGCTATGGCACCGTCAACGGCAGCATCGCCTTCTTCAATCCCGCGCAGGACGTGAAGCTGACCTTCTACGTCAACAACCTGTTCGACAAGAGCTATGCCAGCTTCGTCGGCGACAATTACAACGTGTTCGGCAACGTCCACGTGCTGACCCAGACCTTGCCGCGCAACTCGGACCGTTACTTCGGCGTGCGCATGAAAGTCGATTTCTGAGATCCACAGACATGAAAAAACTCATCACGGCATTCTGGCTATTCCTTGGCGCGCTGGCCTGCCAGCCGGCGCTGGCGCAAGCAGACACCCTGCGGCCCGCCTTCCTGCTCACCGGCGCGCTGCACCGCGACAGCCAGGACCTGTCCGGCCAGTGGACCTACTCGAAAGACCTGTACCGCACCGGCCTCACCGACATCAACGGCTGGGTGGCCAAGTCGCGCATGCAGCGCGCGCGCGACGTCGACGTCGCCGCCGTCGAAGCCAAGGGCGGGGTCGACTTCTACGAGTTCGACATGGACCGCGGCCCGCTCATCAATGTGCCCGGCGCCTGGAACGCGGCGGCGGCCGAGCTGCGCTACTACGATGGCCTGATCTGGTTCCAGCGCAAGTTCGATGCGCGCCCAGGCGCAGGCAAGCGCGCCTTCCTGCGCTTCGAGGCGGTCAACTACCGCGCCTACGTCTACCTCAACGGCAAGGAAGTGGGGCGTCACGAGGGCGGCTTCACGCCCTTCGTCCTGGAGGTGACCGAGGCCCTGCGCGCCGGCGAGAACCGGCTGGTGGTCGGGGTCGATTCGAGCCACGACGCCCAGTCGATACCGACGTCGATCACCGACTGGGACCTGTATGGCGGCATCACGCGCAAGGTCAGCCTGGTGACGACGCCGGCGACCTTCATCGACGATGCGACCTTGAGTCTGGGTCCGGATGGCCGCATCGCCGGCGAAGTGCGGCTGCAGGGACCGCAGGCGGCGCACCAGGCGGTGACGGTGGCGATCGGCGCGCTCGGCACGGCGCGCGCCACCACCGACGCCAACGGCCGCGCGCTGCTCGACCTGCCGGCGCCGAAGGGCCTGGAGCGCTGGACGCCCGAGAAACCGACGCTGTACGACGTGCGCTTTTCCGCCAGCGGCGACCAGGTGCGCGACCGCATGGGCTTTCGCACCATCGCCGTCAAGGGCAACCAGATCCTCCTGAACGGAAAGCCGCTGTTCTTGCGCGGCATCTCACTGCACGAGGAGGAGTTCGGCCCGAACCCGGCGCGAAATATGACCGAGCAGGCGTCGCGCGCGCTGCTGCACGAAATCAAGCACGGCCTGAACGGCAACTATGTGCGCCTGTCGCACTATCCGCACTCCGAGACCACGGTGCGCCTGGCCGACGAAATGGGCTTGCTGGTGTGGAGCGAGATCCCGGTCTACTGGACCGTCGACTGGGACAACCCGGCCGTGCTGCGCAAGGCGCTCGTGATGCAGGCCGAGACCATCTACCGCGACCGCAACCGGGCCTCGGTGATCCTGTGGAGCGTCGGGAACGAGACGCCGGTGTCGCCCTCGCGCACGCGCTTCCACGGCGCCATGGCCGACAATGTGCGCGCGCTCGATCCGACCCGGCTTGTGAGCGCCGCGCTGCTGGTCGAGCGCAAGGGCGACGTGCTGGAGATCCAGGACTCGCTGATCGACAAGCTCGACGTGCTGGCGGTGAACGTGTATGCCGGCTGGTACGGTCCCGACACGCTGGACGGCATCGCGAACCTGCGCTGGGACGTCCCCGGCGAGCGTCCGCTGATCCTGTCCGAATTCGGCGCCGACGCGCTGGCGGGGCACCGCGGCCAGGGGCTCAGGAAGTTCAGCGAGGAATACCAGGCCGAGTACTACCGCAAGACGCTGGCCATGGCCGAGGGCATCCCGACGCTGCGCGGCCTGTCGCCCTGGATCCTGAAGGACTTCCGCTCGCCGCGGCGCGAACACCCGGTGTTCCAGAACGGCTGGAACCGCAAGGGCATCCTGTCCGAGACCGGCGTGCGCAAGCAGGCCTTCGACGTGCTGGCCGACTACTACCGCCGCAAATGAGCATCCACGCCGTGGCCACCGGCCACGCGCTTCGCTCATGATCTTGATTGATTGTCATAGGGCGCGAACAGCGGGCCGCCGATGGTAAACAATAGGGCACTGGAACATTGATATACCAGCGACCCGCAGCGCCAGGAGAGACAAGGACATGAACCCCGCCGACGACAGCTTCCACCTCGACCGCTCGCGCAATGCGACCATCCAGGTGTTCGAGCATCTGCGAGAACTGATCGTCAGCCTGGCCATCAAGCCGGGCACGGTGCTGGCGCGGCCCCAGCTGTGCGACTACTACAAGCTGTCGGCCAGCCCGGTGCGCGAGGCGCTGCTGCGCCTGGAAGAAGAGCACCTGGTCGACATCTACCCGCAGCACCAGACCCGGGTGCGCCGCATCGACCTGGCCCAGGCCAGGCAGGCGCACTTCTTGCGGCTGTCGGTGGAGCTCGAAATGGTGCAGGTGCTGGCCCAGGACGCCGACCCGGTCCTGGCGCGCACTCTCGCCGGGCTGGTCGAGCGCCAGCGCGCCAGCCTGGATTCGGGCGACCTGGGCACGTTCACCCAGGTCGACATGGAATTTCACCGCTGCCTGTACCACGCCGCGGCGGTGCCGGACCTGTGGTCCATGATGCGTAGCCGCAGCGGCAACCTGGACCGCCTGCGGCGCCTGCACCTGCCGCTCAATGGCAAGGCGCAGTCGATCCTCGACGAACACGGCGCGATCGCCCAGGCCATCGCGCGCGGCGACGCGCAGGCGGCCCAGCAGATGGTGCGCAGGCACCTGTCGGGAACGCTCAGCGCGATCGACGCGCTACGCACGCGCTATCCCGACCTGCTGCTGCCGCTCGACTACGGCGCGCCGGCGCTGGCCGCCTGAGGTTAGCGCACGTCGAGCAGTTCGACGTCGAAGATCAGGCTCGCGTTCGGTGGAATCGGACCTGCGCCGCCGGCGCCATAGCCCATCTCGGGCGGCAGGATCAGGGTGCGCTTGCCGCCGACCTTCATGCCTTGCACGCCTTCGTCCCAGCCGCGGATGACCTGGCCGGCGCCCAACTGGAAGCTGAACGGCGCGCGTCCGACCGAGGAGTCGAACTGCGTGCCGCGCAGCGTTTCCTTGCCCGGCTCGTACAGCCAGCCGGTGTAGTTGACGACCGCGGTGGCGCCGGCCACGGCTTCCTTGCCGGTTCCGGGAATGGTGTCGATCTTCTGGAAGGCGACCGCGGACGCGGCCGACTGCGGCGCCTGGGCGCGGTCGCAGCCGGCCAGCGCCAGGGTCAGGCCCAGGCCGAGGACGCAGGAGGACAGCAGGTGTTTCATAGTCTTCTTTCTTTGATGGTTGCCGTAAATGGGATGCCCGGGAGCATACATGGCGCCGCGCGCGCTGCCAACACCGGCGCATCCACGAGGCGAGCCCATGTTCGCGGCCGGAGTTGGCCACCCGGCCGGCGTGACGCCGTCGAGCGCGATTCCGGCGCGGCGAGCCGCGTGCGCGCGACACACTGGACCTTGCAACTGTCGCCAACAAGCCCGCTTCGGCGGGCTTTTTTTCGTATGTACGCCAATCCGGCGCGCCTTGTAAAAGGATGTATGAAATATTTTGTGTACTTATGTCAACGGAATGACATGCCAGAGCGTTAAGGCTGGTATCGAAGGGCGCGACCCGGCATGTCCGGAGCACGTGTACGCAAGCCCGAATCACAGAATTGGAGAGTGAATGACCCGATTGAAAGTCAAGCCGATCTGCGCCGCCATCATGCTGATGTCGGCCTACGGCGCGCCAGCCCTGGCGCAAACCGCCGCCGCAACCGACGCCACCGAACAGACCGCGCCGGCGGCCGAATCCTCTCCAGTCGCACCTGCCGTCCCCGCTGCTCCAGCTGTACCAGCCGCGCCAGCCGCGCCGGCGCCCCAGGCCGCGCCAGCCGCCGCCGTGGTCCAGGTCACCGGCCTGCGCCAGAGCCTGCGCTCGGCCGAGGACATCAAGCGCGACGCCGCGCAGGTGGTGGATGCCATCAATGCCGACGACATCGGCAAGTTCCCCGACCGCCAGGCGGGCGACGCGCTGCAGCGCGTCGCCGGCGTGCAGGTGGGGCGCGACCGCGGCGAGACCAGCACCGTGATCATCCGCGGTCTGCCCGACGTGGCGACCACGCTCGACGGCAACGAGATCTTCACCGCCGCCGGCCGCCGCCTGTCCTACCAGGACTTGCCGGTGCAGTCGATCGCCGGCATGGAAGTGTATAAGTCGGCCACCGCCAACCAGTTCGAGGGCGGCATCGCCGGCGCCGTCAACATCCGCCTGCGCGCGCCGTTCGACAACAAGGGCTTCACCGCGACCGGCTACGTCGAGGACCGCGTCAACCAGACCAATGGCAGCGGCAATACCTCGGACAAGCACAGCCCGGGCGGCGGCTTCCTGGTCAGCAACCGCTGGGACACCGACTTCGGCGAGATGGGGGCGCTGTTCGACGTCGCCGTCAACCGCGACAACTGGGCCTTCCCGGTGCAGTACGTCGACCGTCCCGACAATGTGTTCTCGGTCAGCCCGGACGGCAGCGCCACGCGCCTGGGCAACGTCGGCCCGTATGCGCCGGCCGCGCCGGGCGACGTGCTGGGCCAGCTGCCGAACATCGGCGGCATCTACAACGCCGGCCAGCGCGAGCGCCAGAGCGTGCACGGCGCCTTCCAGTGGAAGGTCAATCCACGTCTGACGGCCAACGCCCAGTACCTGGGCATGGGTTACCAGGGCCGCACCGGCGTCAACTACGTGATGAGCAACGCCACCTGGGCGCCGCGCCTGACCGATGTGGTGATGGCGCCGCAAGGCAGCGCCTGTGCCACCCCGCAGGGCGCGATCTGCCCGATCCTGGCCGCCAGCGCGCCGGCCGCGCAGTTCGGCAATGCCTATGACTGGGACCCGTACACGGCGTCCAGCACCTGGGGCCAGAACGAGCGCACCGCCACCCACTACCTGAACCTCGGCCTGAAATACGCCGACGGACCGCTCAGCGTCGATTCGCAGTTCGGCTATACCCGCTCCAGGTTCGTCAACGACACCGTGATCGTCGACCAGCAGGTGCCGGGCGCCAGCGCCAGCGTGTATTCGTATGGCGCCGACGGCCACGGCGGCTTCAATGCGATCACGCTGCCGGGCAGCGGCGGCAATGCGCTGCAGGACCCACGCAACTACGTGCTGCGCGGCATGGTCCAGAACTGGAACGAGCAGACCGGCAGCCAGCTGCAATGGCGCACCGACGCCACGTATCGCCTGGGCGGCGACGGGTTCTTCACGGCCCTGCTGGGCGGCCTGCGCCTGTCCTCGCGCAAGGCCAGCTACCACGGCGCCGAAGGCCACGCCGATTTCACCGGCGAGCGTCCAAGCGCCATCGGCGCCCTCGGCCCGTCGTTCCAGGCGCAAGTGCCGGGCCTCGATCGCCTGGGCGGCGCCTGGTACGGCCCGTCGTCCGACTACCTGATCGACAATGCCGACGCCGTGCGCAACCTGTACGGCGCCGCCAGCGGCCGCGTGCCGGACGACCCGGGCCGCCTGTTCGACCAGCGCGAACGCAACGCGACCCTGTACCTGGCCGCGCGCTGGGCCGCCAACCCGGGCGGCATCGACGTCAAGGGTGAAATCGGCGGGCGCGTGGTGCGCCTGAATCGCGAGCTGAGCGGCATGACCCGGATCGGCGACGAGGTGTCGAACGTCGACCTGTCGACCTACGAAACCAATTACCTGCCGAGCGCTTCGGCGGTGGTCGGCTGGACCGAAGACCTGCAGTCGCACTTCTCGGTAGGCAAGACCATCACCCGGCCGAACTTCGGGACGCTCAATCCGGCCCTGACCCTGGTGCCGTCGACCGTCAACGTGCCGGGCAGCGGCAGCGCCGGCAATCCCTACCTGGAGCCGACCCGCTCGACCAATATCGACGCCACGCTCGAATACTACTTCCAGAAGAACGGCTTCGCCCAGGTCGCGCTGTTCCACCGCGACATCGACGGCTACGAGCAGAGCTTCACGCGCGACGAAGTCATCGACGGCCAGGTGTATCGCGTGACGCGTCCGCAGAACTCGGGCAAGGGCCGGCTGCGCGGGGCCGAATTCGGGGTCCAGAAGTTCTTCGACTTCCTGCCCGGCCCATGGGCCAACTTCGGCGCCCAGGCCAACTACACCTGGATCGACGGCGAGAACCAGAGCCGCACCGCGTTCGACAGCGACACCTATACGACCACGCCGCTGACCGGCGTGGCCAAGAAGAGCTACAACTTCGCGCTGCTATACGAGGGCAACGGCATCACCGGCCGCCTGGCCGCGACCCGCCGCGGCGACTACGTCGAGCAGATCGCCGAGGCGCCGTTCAACCAGGACCGCGTGGTCAAGGCCGCGACCTTCGTCGACCTGAGCATCGGCTACGAGATCAACGACAAGGTCTCGCTGCAGTTCGACGCGATCAACCTGACCCGCGCCAAGTTCGAGAGCTCGCTGGGCGAATACATGCCGCGCGACGTGCGCTACAACCCGACGACCTATGGCCTGAGCCTGCGGTTCCGGATGTAAACGCCGTCCGGCGGGGCGGCAAAACGAAGGCGCCGGCGTCCTGATGGGAGGCCGGCGCCCTGCAGTGCAACGCTGGTGGATCGGCGTAGCGCGAAGGTCAGGACACCTTGCGCAATGGCGCGGCGTCGTCCACCATCTCCATCACCGAATTGCGCTTGTCCAGCAAGTGAAGCGACAGGATCGCCGCCAGGCGCTTGCCGTCGCGCGCCTCGAGCGCCTCCATCATCTGGCGATGTTCTTCGATCGCCTGGTCCCATTTCTCCGGCTTGATGTTCGACTTGAGGCGCAAGGACTGCAGCCGCCGGTTCATGTTCAGATAGGTGTGGTGCAGCACCGAGTTGCGCGCCGCTTCGGAGATCTTGTTGTGGATCGCCTGGTTGCGGCTGTAGTAGCCGGGCAGGTCACCCTGTTCGCGGCAGGTCAGCATCGCATCGTGCAGCGCCCGGATTTCGGCGACTTCCTCGGGCGTGATCCGTGCGCACGCGTGTTCGCCCGCGAGGGCTTCGAGACCGCTGACGAACTCGAAGGTTTCCCATACTTCTTGCTGCGACATCTTGTAGACCGAGGCGCCGCGGTTCGGCGAGATCTCGATCAGGCCCTCCGCGGCCAGCGCCTTCAGGGCTTCGCGCAGCGGGGTGCGCGAGATGCCCATGGTTTCGCACAGCTCCCGTTCGTTGAGCTTCATCCCAGGCGGAAAGACGGATTCGACGATCAGCCGGCGCAGGTGGGACACCACCGTCTCATGCAGGTGTTGCCGCGCCAGCTTTGGAAGGGAGGGCGCGGCAACGCCGGGCTCCGCGGCCGGTACAACTTCCGAGTTTTGCATCAATGTCTCCACTTCCATAATTTTGGAGGAATTCTATCATTCAGGCGTATTTGCATTGTTGAAACCAGGCTTAACCTCGTGAACCGGTCGACCCATGTCGCGTGGCGGACACGGCGCGGACGTTTCATTTGCGCAACAAGCGCCATCAGCGCCCGAAGGTCCCATCCATATGAGGGCAGGGTGACCAAGTTTCAGGCCCGACGCTGCGCGACAGTGCCTTCCGACTGCGCACATGGCGTGCGGCTGGTTTGGCGTCCGATCTCTCCACCTCGTCCTGGCGCCTGCGAACAGCGGATCGGCGCGTGCCGAAGCGCAGGCTAGCGTCCGTCAAATCAGGCTACTGCTGTCGACCGAACCGTGAAATGAGAACATTCTAAAACTTCTGAACTTTCGAAATAGCCATTCTAGCACCAGCGCCGCGCTCGCGTGATGCAACTTATGGTTGCAACCTCAATGTGCTTGTCGGCCGTTATGACTCCTGCTGTTTCTCGCGCTCAACCCCTTTCCATTTCAAATTTTCTTTACGGAAATTATTGATCACCAATATTTCAATTTGGCATAGTAGGGCGGTTGTTGGTACTATGTATCTTGCATTTTGCATACAAAATACATTCTTCACATTGAGAGAGAGACTTCATGTCCGACGATCAGCAATCCCCATCGCGGCGGCGCCTCATCAAGAGCCTGGTGTTCGTGCCCATGGGCGCGGGCGCAGCGGCGGCAGCCATCCATCAGGGTCTGCCCAACGCCAATGCCACCGCCACCGCAGCACCGGAAGGCAAGCCGAATCCCTACACGCCCAAGTTCTTCAACGCGAAGGAATGGAAATTCGTGATCGCCGCGGTCGATCGCCTGATTCCGCATGACGAGCACGGCCCCGGCGCCGTCGAACTGGGCGTGCCCGAGTTCATCGATCGCCACATGCAGTCGCCGTACGCATCCGGCAGCATCTGGTATATGCAGGGCCCGTTCCTGGAAGCGACTTCGGAGTTCGGTTACCAGGGCAAGCTGGCGCTGAAGGACATCATCCGCGTCGGCATCGCCAACGTGGATGCCTATTGCGCCAAGACCTACTCGGGCAAGGCCTTCGCCGACCTCGACGTGCGCATGCAGGAATCGGTCCTCAAGGAACTCGAAGGCGGCAAGATCAAGCTCGCCGACATCTCGTCGAAGACCTTCTTCGCCGACTTCCTGGCCGAGACCCGCGCCGGCTACTTCTCCGATCCTAGCCACGGCGGCAACAAGGACATGGGCGCCTGGAAGATGATCGGTTACCCCGGCATGCGGGGCGACTACCTGGAGTGGGTGAAGATTCGCGACAAACCGTATCCGTTGGGACCGGTGGACCTGGCTGGACGGAGGGGATAAGAGAATATGGCAATCGTAAAAGAGAAAAAAGACGTGGTCATCGTCGGCGCCGGCTGGGTCGGCGCCATCATGGCCAAGGAATTGACGGACGCTGGCCTGAACGTGGTCATCCTGGAACGCGGCCCGGACCGCGACACGCAGACCGACTTCGCCTATCCGCGCGTGATCGACGAGCTCGAAGGCTCGGTGCACCGCAAATACCTGCAGTCGCTGGCGCAAGAAACCGTGACCATCCGCCACAACCTGAACACCGTGGCCGTGCCGAAGCGCCGCATGGGCTCGTTCAAGCCGGGCACCGGCGTGGGCGGCGCGGGTTCGCACTGGTCGGGCGTGCACTTCCGCGCGCTGCCGGAAGACTTCAACCTGCGCAGCACGATGGAGCAGCGCTACGGCAAGAAGATCATGCCGGAAGGCATGTCGATCCAGGATTTCCCGATCACCTATGAAGAGCTGGAGCCGCATTTCTCGCACTTCGAATACGTGTGCGGCACCTCGGGCAAGGCTGGCGTGTTGAACGGCAAGGTGGTCGAAGGCGGCAACCCGTTCGAAGGCTCGCGTTCGCGCGAATACCCGCTGGGACCGAACCCGGACTACCTGGGCGGCGAAATGTTCTACAAGGCGGCGCGCGAAATGGGTTACCACCCGTTCCCGATCCCGGCCTCGAACACCTCGGCCAGCTATGTCAACCCGTACGGCTGCCAGATGGGCCCGTGCAACTTCTGCGGCTTCTGCTCGGACTACGGCTGCCTGAACTACTCGAAGGCCAGCCCGAACATCAACATCTTCCCGGTGCTGCGTGGCCGCAAGAATTTCGAGATGCGCACCCTGGCCCAGGTGCTGAAGGTGAACCTGACGGCGGATGGCAAGATGGCCACCGGCGTGAACTATCTCGATGCCGGCGGCCAGGAATGCGAACAGCCGGCGGACATCGTCATCCTGGGCGCGTTCTCGCTGTATAACGTGCACCTGATGCTGGTGTCGAAGATCGGCCCGGCCTACGACCCGGTGACCAAGACCGGCACCGTCGGCAGGAACTACTCGTACCAGAACCTGAACCGCGTCTCGCTGTTCTTCGACAAGAACGTGCACGCCAACCAGTTCATGGGCATCGGCGGCGGCGGCACCACCTTCGACGACCTGAACGGCAACCGCAACGATCCGACCAAGTCGGGCTTCGTCGGCGGCGGCGTGATCTGGGCGCGCCAGCCGGGCGGCGGTCCGGTGCGCGGCATCGCCACCGCGCCGGGCGTGCCGAACTGGGGCAGCGACTGGAAGAAGGGCGCCAAGGACGCGATGCGTCACTCGTTCTACTACGAAGTGCAGGGTTCGTGCATGGCCTACGACGACGCCTACCTGGACCTGGACCCGAACTACAAGGACGCCTTCGGCCGTCCGCTGCTGCGCATGACCTTCGACTGGCATGACAACGAGATCGCGGCGTCGGCCTACCTGGTCGACAAGGCGCAGGAGATGTGCAAGGTCCTGAATCCGCTGGCGACCAAGGGCGATGCCAAGAAGCCGGGCACGCACTACAACATCAACCAGTACCAGAGCACGCACACGGTCGGCGGCGCGATCATGGGCGCCAATCCGAAGACCTCGGCCCTGAACAAGTACCTGCAGTCGTGGGACGTGCCGAACGTGTTCGCGCCGGGCGCCAACGCCTTCCCGCAGAACAACGGCTACAACCCGACCGGCATGGTCGGCGCGCTGGCCTACTGGTGCGCGAAAGCGATCCGGGAACAGTACATCAAGAACCCGGGCCCGCTGGTGCAGGCATAAGAGGACGAACACATGACCAAACAAAAACCTGTCAAGAAAATCGTCCTCGGTCTCGCCATCGCCGGCGCGGTGGTCCTTGCCGGCGCCTACGGCTATGCCGTGGCGCCGACCGAGACCCGCAAGATCGAACCGGGTCCGCAGCTCGCCAATCTGGCCAATGGCGCCAAGCCTGACGCCGGCCTGATCGAGAAGGGCCGCTACGTCGCCACCGCGTCCGACTGTATCGCCTGCCACACGGCGCCGGGCGGCAAGGAGTTCGCCGGCGGCCGCGTGATTCAGTCGCCGATCGGTAATATGTACGCGACCAACGTCACGCCGGACAAGGAAACCGGCATCGGCAACTACTCGCTGGACGATTTCGATCGTGCGGTCCGCCACGGCATCGTGCCGAGCGGCGGCACCCTGTATCCGGCGATGCCGTTCCCGTCGTATGCCCGCATGAGCGACGACGACATGCGCGCGCTGTACGCCTACTTCATGCACGGCGTCGAGCCGGTCAAGCAGGCCAACCGCGACAACGAGATCAGCTGGCCGCTGTCGATGCGCTGGCCGCTGGGCATCTGGCGCAAGACCTTCGTGCCGGTGCAGGGCCCGATGGACCTGACGAAGTACGCCGACCAGAAGATCGCCCGCGGCGCCTACCTGGTGCAGAGCCTGGGCCACTGCGGCAGCTGCCACACCCCGCGTGCGGCGACGCTCAACGAACTGGCGCTGGACGAATCCGGTCCGGAATACCTGGCCGGCGGTCCGCTGATCGATGGCTGGCTGGCGGTCAACCTGCGCGGCGACAAGGTCGACGGCATGGGCAACTGGACGGCGCAGGACATCGTCGACACGCTCAAGACCGCCCGTAACAAGCACTCGGGCGTGCTGGGCGAGCCGATGCAGGACGTGGTCAAGCACAGCACCCAGAACATGCTTGATGCCGACCTGATGGCGATGGCGCTCTACATCAAGAGCCTGCCGAAGAGCGGCAACAAGAAGGCCACCTTCGCCGCCAGCGACGCCACCGTGCAGAAGATCATGCAGGGCAACGACAGCGAACGCGGCGTCCAGCTCTACCTGGACAACTGCGCGGCCTGCCACCGCGTGGACGGCAAGGCGGCCGGCGACGTGTTCCCTGCGCTGCCGGGCAATCCGACCGTGCTCTCGGCCGACCCGACCTCGCTGATCCGCGTGATCCTGGCCGGCGCGCGCCTGCCGTCGACCCACACGGCGCCGTCCGACCTGGGCATGCCGGGCTTCGCATGGCGCCTGTCGGATGAAGAGACCGCGCAGCTGGTGACCTTCGTTCGCAGCAGCTGGGGCAACCAGGCTTCGCCGGTCGGCGCGGCTGAAGTAGCCAAGGTGCGCAAGCTGGTCAAGGAGCACGAGCTGCACACGGCGGACAAGGGCGATACCAAGCACTGATCCGGCGCGTGGCCATGGCGCCGCCGGCACCCGTCAGGTCGACGGGCGCCGGCGGCGCTTTTTCGTTTTCTGTTACGAGGCGAGCATGGGCCGGGACCGCCCGAGTCACGCGGCATTGTCAACTGGGAGTTGATAATGGTTTGAGTCCGCGGTAGTTCGTGCGCCGGGACGGCGCGCTACAGTGAGCCGACAATATCACTCACTGTACGGAGACCGCAGCATGAAAACCTATCATATCGCCACCATTCCCGGCGACGGCATCGGCAAGGAAGTCATCCCGGCCAGCCGCGAAGTCCTGGCGGCGCTGGCCGCCACCAGCGGCAGCTTCCAGTTCGCCTTCGAGGATTTTGACTGGGGCGGCGACTATTACCGCAGGCATGGCGTCATGATGCCGGCCGACGGCCTGGAGGCCCTGCGCGGCAAGGACGCCATCCTGTTCGGCTCGGCCGGCGACCCGGACATCGCCGACCATATCACCCTGTGGGGCCTGCGCCTGAAGATCTGCCAGGGCTTCGACCAGTACGCCAACGTGCGGCCGACCCGCATCCTGCCGGGCATCGACGCGCCGCTCAAGCGCTGCCGCGCCGAAGACCTGAACTGGGTGATCGTGCGCGAGAACTCGGAAGGCGAATACTCGGGCGTCGGCGGGCGCGTGCACCAGGGTCACCCGATCGAGGCCGCGACCGACGTCAGCATGATGACCCGGGTCGGGGTCGAGCGCATCCTGCGTTTCGCCTTCCGGCTGGCGCAGTCGCGTCCGCGCAAGCTGCTGACGGTCATCACCAAGAGCAATGCCCAACGCCACGCCATGGTGATGTGGGACGAGATCGCGCTGCAGGTGTCGAAGGAGTTCCCGGACGTGAGCTGGGACAAGGAGCTGGTCGACGCCGCGACCGCGCGCATGGTCAACCGCCCGGCCACGCTCGACACCATCGTCGCCACCAACCTGCACGCCGACATCCTGAGCGACCTGGCGGCGGCCCTCGCCGGCAGCCTGGGCATCGCCCCGACCGGCAATATCGATCCCGAGCGGCGTTACCCATCGATGTTCGAACCGATCCACGGTTCCGCCTTCGACATCATGGGCAAGGGACTGGCCAATCCGATCGGCACCTTCTGGTCGGTCGTGATGCTCCTCGAGCACCTGGGCGAGCACGCCGCGGCGGCGCAGGTCATGCAGGCCATCGAGTGCGTGACCAGCACGCCGGCGCTGCACACCGGAGACCTGGGCGGCGCGGCCACCACGGCCGAGGTGACGCGGGCGGTCTGCGACTTCATCGGCGCGGGCCGCGAGCGCGCCGCCGCCTGAGCCAGGCTACGTCAGCACCCGCCGGCGCCGGCCTGCCAGGCCGTGCGCCATCCTGCACGGGTCCCGCAACACATCTCGCCGCAGAGCGAAGAGGGGACGCCGCATACATCAAGGAGACACCATGTCAACGCGCTTCTTTGGAAAACTGTACGTGCAGGTCCTGATCGGCGTCGTCGCCGGCGGCCTGCTCGGATTTCTCTACCCGCAGCTTGGCGTCGATCTCAAGCCGCTCGGCGACGTCTTCATCCGCCTGATCAAGATGGTGTTCGCACCGGTCATCTTCGCCATGGTGGTGCTGGGCATCGCCAGGATGGAAAGCATGAAGGAACTTGGGCGCGTCGGCGTACGCGCCCTGATCTATGGTGACGCGCCCGCAGAACTCGGGCCAGGGCACGCTGCGCGGCGCCGAATTCGGCATCCAGAAGTTCTTCGACTTCCTGCCCGGCCCGTGGAGCGGGTTTGGCGCGCAGTTCAACTATACCTGGATTGACGGCGATAACGAAAGCAAGACCGCCTTCGACAGCGACGCCTTCACCACGACCGCGCTGGTGGGCGTGGCGCGCCAGAATTACAATGTGGCGCTGCTGTACGAAGGCCACGGCATCACCGGCCGCCTGGCGGCGACGCGCCGCGGCGACTATGTGGAACAGATCGCCGAACCGCCGTTCAACCAGGACCGGGTGGTCCAGGCCACCACCTTCGTCGACCTGAGCATCGGCTACGAACTCAATCCGCGGCTGTCGCTGCAGTTCGACGCGATCAACCTGACCCGCGCCAAATTCCAGAGTTCGCTCGGTCCCTATCAGCCGCGCGACATCCGCTACAACCCCACGACCTATGGCGTGAGCCTGCGCTTCAAGATGTGAGCCGCACAGGAGAGACGATGCAGCGAACCTACCAGAACCCGGTATATCCGCACCCCATGGCCGATCCCTTCGTGCTCAGGCACGAGGGCGTCTACTATGCCTACGGCACCGCTCCCGCCGGCGCCGACGGCCGCCAGGTCCCGGTGCTGCGCTCGAACGACCTGGTCGCGTGGGAGTCGTTGGGCCATGCGCTGGCGCCGAACGGCGACACCGACTACTGGGCGCCCGAGGTGGCCTGTCACGAAGGCCGTTTCTACATGTACTACTCGTCGGGGAGCGCGCCCGAGGGAACCGACCAGCGGCTGCGGGTAGCGCTGGCGGATCACCCGGCAGGCCCCTTCGTCGACAGCGGCGCGCTGCTCGTGCCGGACCAGCCGTTTTCCATTGACGCCCATCCTTTCCGCGACCGCGACGGCCAGTGGTATTTGTTCTACTGCGTCGATTTCCTGGAGCCCGACGGTGACCAGCGGGTCGGCACCGGGATCGTGGTCGACCGCCTGCTCGACATGCGCACGCTGGCCGGGGAGCCGCGCGTGGCGGTGCGGCCGCACCACGACTGGCACCTGTTTCGCAAGGGCCGCCAGATCCATGGGGCGGTGCGCGACTGGCACACGGTGGAGGGCGCCGCGGTGCAGGCGCGCGACGGCGTCATCTACTGCTTCTACAGCGGCGGCGCCTGGGAGCGCGAGAACTACGGCATCAGCTGGGTGACGGCCGACCATCCGCTCGGCCCCTACCGCCGTCCGGCGGGCGGCACGGATGCGCTCCTGATGCGCAGCCGTCCGGGACTCGTCGTCGGCCCCGGACACAACAGCTTCACCAGTTCGCCCGACGGCAGCGAGAGCTGGATCGTGTATCACGCCTGGGACGTCGGCCAGAGCGCGCGCCGGATGTGCATCGACCGCCTGGAGTGGGATGGCGGGCGGCCGTTCACGGATGGCCCGAGCTCGACGCCGCAGGCCGCGCCTTCAGTGGACGCAGGCGACGTCGGCATATAGGCGCCCCCGGGCGCGTGCTTGCCCACGGCGGCGCGCCCGTCGCTGCCCGCGTCGTGCATGGTCAGATCCATTGCACCGGATGGTCCAGGGTATCGGGCAGGTAGGTCAGGTATTGCACCATGCGCGGCAGCGCGCCGCGGTTCGGCGTGGCGCAATGGGGCAGCGCCTGGTGCCACAGGATGAAGTCGCCGGCCTGGCCCGGCACCGGCGCCGGCTCGAGGTCGCGCTGCGCCCAGTCGCGTGGATGCACGCCCGCCGGCACGCGCGCCAGCCAGTCGGGAAGGCGCCGGTGAAAGCCGGGAACGCAGTGGAAGGCGCCATCGAGCGGCCCGCAATCGCCGAGGTACAGCAAACCCTGCAAGCGGAACGGCATCGGCAGGCTCAGGCTTGCGTCCCAATGCAGCGGGCTGCCGTGGAAACGCCAGGAGCCCGACTCGGGCGGGTTGAAGCTGACCTTGTCGATCGACGGATAGATCGCCGTGGCGCCATACAGTTGTTCGCAGACCCGGCGCACCAGCGGCGCTGCGCGGTTGGCGGCCAGCGCAGGATGGTCGTAGAAGTCGAGCATCATGCCGCGCTTGCCGGGATGCTCGCGATACCAGGAACCGGGATCGTCGGCGCTGGCCCCGAGAAAATCCCAGATCGCCTGGCGCGCCGCATCGCACTGCGCGCGCGGCACGACGCCCGGCAGCACGAGGTAGCCATGGCGGTCCCAGAATTGCCGCTGGTCCGCCGACAGCGGGCCGCCGTCCGCGTACGCGGTTGGGTCGGGGGCGGCAGGTGGTGGGCGGCCGTGCTCCAGCAACCAGGACTGGAACGCTGCGCGGCCGGGGCGCTCGTGATACAGAAACTGCAGAGCGGTCTCGATCGAGATGCCGCGCCGGTACAGTGCCCGCACCTGGCGCTGCCAGTCCGGCCCGCTGGCCGGGCCATGCATGCCGACGCTGTTCTCCCGCAACGCTTCGAGCGCGGCCTCGTCGTCGTCCAGCTGAGTACAACAATTTGTCTCGAGATACTCTTGCAAGGTCATCAGTCCAGTCCAGGAAGTCCCGTCCCACCCCGCCAGCGCCGTCGGCGCAACGGGATGGCCACGCAGCAAGTCGATCTGAAGCTTAGCAAAAAAAAACAGTTCCGGGACAGGAAATCGTCGACCCGCTTTACAAGCCTGCTGCGTGCCGGCCGGTGCCTAGAACACTTCCGGCACGATGATCTCCGGCGGCACTGGCCGCCGCACGTAATCGTCGTGATATTCGCGTTGAGGCAGCTCGATCGCCGGCCGCTCGACCTCGACGTAAGGCATCTGCTGGAGCAGGTGATGGATGCAGTTCAGGCGGGCCCGCTTCTTGTCGACCCCTTGCACCACCCACCAGCGCGCCTCCGGGATATGGGTGCGCTCGAGCATGATTTCCTTGGCCCGCGTGTATTCTTCCCAGCGCCGGCGCGATTCCAGGTCCATCGGGCTCAGTTTCCACTGTTTCAGTGGATCGTGGATGCGGCTCAGGAAGCGTGCGTTCTGTTCCTCGTCCGAGATCGAGAACCAGTACTTGATCAGCTGGATGCCGGAGCGCACCAGCATGCGTTCGAACTCCGGCACGGTCTGGAAGAATTCCTCGTACTGGGCGTCGGTGCAGAAGCCCATCACGCGTTCGACCCCGGCGCGGTTGTACCAGCTGCGGTCGAACAGCACGATCTCGCCCGCCGCCGGCAGGTGCGACACGTAGCGCTGGAAATACCACTGGGTGCGCTCGCGGTCGTTCGGCGCCGGCAGCGCCGCCACCCGGCACACGCGCGGATTGAGGCGCTGGGCGATGCGCTTGATGACGCCGCCCTTGCCGGCGGCGTCGCGCCCCTCGAACAGGATCACGACCTTGTGGCCGGTGTGCACGACCCAGTCCTGCAGCTTGACCAGCTCGGCCTGCAGGCGGAACAGCTCATGGAAATACTGGCGCCGGGCTTCTTTCTCCTGCTCGCTGCGGGTGGGCGTGGGCAGCAGCGTGTCGGAATCGAGGTCGCGGTCGTCGAGTTCCAGTTCGAGCTCTTCGTCGTAGCTGTCGGTGAGGTCGCGCTGCACGCGCTGGTTGAGGTCGGTGGATTGGGCGGCAGGCATGGCGGCCTCCTCTGGAAACGGATGTTGGACGGTGAACGATCCATTCCAGTCTAGCGTCGTTCCGTGTCACCGGCATGACGGCGTCCTGCTGCATGAGCGGAACGGAGCTGAAGCGACATGCTATACTGGCGCCGTTCCGACTCTCGCACCGTATATGAGACGATTTTTCGTCATCTGCCTGACCCTGTTGCTCCCCCTGAACATGTTTGCCCTGGCCATGGCCGCATCCGCGATGCAGCCCGCCGCAGCGACGGAACACGTCACACCTTCCGAAGTCCTCATCCACACGGCTGCGCTCGAGACCGATGCCGCCGTGCCGCTGTTCGCCGACGCCTACCTGGCGGGCGGCTACGATTGCCAATCCGCCTGCGACATCGATCCCGATGAACCGCCGGCCGGCGCCGACGTCCACGACTCCGTGCACGAAGAGCTCGGCCTGCAGCTGTCCGGCCTGCCGGGCGGGGCGATCGCGCCCCGGTCGCCGCCGCGCGCCAACCATTCCTCGTTCCCGCCGCTAAAACCCCCGCGCGAGGCCTGAAGGCCTGCCTTCGCCGCAGTCGCGGCGCCCCTGGCCGATCACGATCCTTGCATCGCGACGCGCGTCGATCCGACCGCGCCGCCGTGCCCGCGATCGCGGCCGCGACACACTTTTAGCAAAATAACGAGGTAACACCATGGAATGGCTATTCGACCCGGCAATCTGGGCGGGTCTGCTCACACTCGTTGTCCTGGAAATCGTCCTGGGCATCGACAACCTGATCTTCATCGCGATCCTGGCCGACAAGCTGCCGCCGCACCAGCGCGACAAGGCGCGCCTGATCGGCCTGACCCTGGCCATGCTGATGCGCCTGGGCCTGTTGACCATCGTGTCCTGGCTGGTGACGCTGACCACGCCGCTGTTCGCGCTGGGACCGTGGTCGCCCTCGGGGCGCGACCTGATCCTGCTGCTGGGCGGCGTGTTCCTGCTGTTCAAGGCCACGGTCGAGCTGCACGAGCGCCTGGAAGGCGTGACCCGCGTCCATACCCAGTCGAAGGTGTATGCCAGCTTCGGCGCCGTGGTGGCGCAGATCGTGGTGCTGGACGCCGTGTTCTCGCTCGACGCCGTGATCACCGCGGTCGGCATGGTCGACGAACTGGGCGTCATGATGGCGGCCGTGATCATTTCGATCGGCGTCATGATCCTGGCGTCCAAGCCGCTGACCCGCTTCGTCAACGCGCATCCGACCGTGGTCGTGCTGTGCCTCTCCTTCCTGCTGATGATCGGCCTGTCGCTGGTGGCCGAGGGCCTGGGCTTCCACATCCCGAAAGGCTATCTGTACGCGGCGATCGGCTTCTCGATCCTGATCGAGACCCTGAACCAGTTCGCGCGCCGTAACTTCCTCAAGAACGAGGCGCGCCTGCCGCTGCGCGACCGCACCGCCGACACCGTGCTGCGCCTGATGGGCGGCAAGCGGCGCCAGGATGCCGAGCCGGACGGCCAGGACGAGCAGATCGACGAGGCGCAGGCCTTCGGCGTCGAGGAGCGCAATATGGTCAGCGGCGTGCTGACCCTGGCCGACCGCTCGATCCGCTCGATCATGACGCCGCGCTCCGAGATGTCCTGGGTTAACCTCGACGACGAGGCCGACGCCATCCTGCGCCAGCTGCAGGAGTCGCCGCACAGCCGGATGCCGGTCGGCCGCGGCCAGCTCGACAACCTGGTCGGCATCGCCCGCACCAAGGACCTGATCAGCCAGCTGGTGCTGCAGGCGCGCATCGACGACGTGGTCGACGACGGCAATGGCGCCACTGGACCAATCCGCAAGCCGATCCTGCTGCCCGATACCGCCGGCGTGCTCAAGGCCATGGATACGCTCAAGCGCGCCCACGGCCAGCTGGTGCTGGTGACCGACGAATTCGGCATCGTCCAGGGCCTGTTGACCCCGGTCGACATCCTGGAAGCGATCGCCGGCGAGTTCCCCGACGAGGACGAGCAGCTGGCGATCCAGCCCAAGGGGCCCGGCGAGTGGGAAGTCATCGGCACCGCCGACCTGCACCAGCTGGAGCAGGTGCTGGAGACCGGGGGGCTGGTCAGCAGCGACGACGACTACACCTCGCTGGCCGGCTTCCTGCTGGCGCGCTTCGAGAGCTTGCCGGAGCCGGGCCAGGAGATCGAGATCGACGGCCTGCGCTACCGCATCCTGAGCGTCGAGGAGCGCCGCATCGCCAGGGTGCTGGTCCGGCGTATCGCGGCCGACGATGCCGCGCAGGCCGCCTGAACCCGTTTTTTTACCGTAACCGTACCAAGAAGGACATCATGAAACGTACTCTGTTGTTTATCGCGACCAACCTGGGCATCATGCTGGTGCTGGGCATCACCGCCAGCCTGCTGGGCGTCAACCGCTTCCTCACCTCGAACGGCCTGGACCTGCCCAAGCTGCTGATGTTCGCCGGCCTGATGGGCTTTGGCGGCGCCTTCATCTCGCTGCTGCTGTCCAAGCCGATCGCCAAATGGTCGACCGGCGCCCGCGTCATCGCCCAGCCTTCCAACCCGACCGAGCAGTGGCTGCTGAACACGGTGGCGGCCCAGGCCCAGCGCGCGGGCATCGGCATGCCTGAAGTGGCGATCTACGAGGGCGAACCGAACGCCTTCGCCACCGGCGCGACGAAGAACTCGTCGCTGGTCGCGGTGTCGACCGGCCTGCTGCAGTCGATGACCGAGCAGGAAGTCGAAGCCGTGCTGGCCCACGAGGTGGCCCACATCGCCAACGGCGACATGGTCACGCTGACCCTGATCCAGGGCGTGGTCAACACCTTCGTGATCTTCCTGGCGCGCATCGTCGGCTACTTCGTGGACGGCTTGCTGCGCAAGAATGACGAGGAAAACACCGGCCCCGGCATCGGCTACATGGTCACCGTGATCGTGTGCGAGATCGTGTTCGGCATCCTGGCCAGCATCATCGTGGCCTGGTTCTCGCGCCAGCGCGAGTTCCGCGCCGACCGCGGCGCCGCCAGCATCATGGGCCAGCCGCAGCCGATGATCGCGGCGCTGCGCCGCCTGGGCGGCATGGCCGAAGGCGAGCTGCCGAAGAACATGAGCGCGTTCGGCATCTCGGGCAAGGGCGGCGCGCTGGCGCTGTTCTCCAGCCATCCGCCGATCGAGGAGCGGATCGCGGCCCTGCAGGCGCGCTAATCGTTCGGGGCGATGCCCGGCACGCCGGCGCGGATGGCGCGTGAATAGTCGTCGGCGTCGCGGTCGGACTTGCGGGCGCGGGCATTGATGTGGCCGCGTTCGCGCAGCATCGCATACGGCAGGCCCGGGGTAAGCGCGCCCTGGTCGTAGGCATACTCGGCGAAATGGCCGGAGGCCAGCAGCCGGTAGTCGAGCGGCAGCGTCGGGTCGATATGGCGCGCCAGCTCGAACAGGATCGTGGTGCAGTTGCTGGTCAGGGTGTTGTAGAACTCGGGCTGGCCGCGCAGCCGTTCGGCGCGCGCCAGGTAGTCGAGCAGCACCGAGCGCAGCTGCGCCGGCGTCGCGCGCAGCCGGTACAGGTAGACCTGCTCGCCGCGCGCATTGCTGCGCGTGCGGATCAGGTCGCGCTCGTCGGCGGCGACGATCACCTGCTCGAACTTGCGGAAAAATCCGCCGAGCGCCGAGAACGTTTCGTCGCGTTCCTTGCGGATCTCGAGCGAGAACACCAGTCGCTGGCCGTCGCTGAAGCCGAACGACACCAGCGTGTGGGCGATGTGCGGCCCCATCCAGTACGACAGGATCAGGTCGGCCGATTCGAGGCGCGACAGGTCGTAGCGCCGCGTTTCCCAGCGCGGCGTGTAGTCGGTCTCGGTGCGCCACTCGAAGGCGCGCACATTGCGCAGTTCCAGGCGGTCGCCGTCCACCGTCGATTCCAGCAGGCGCGCCACGTCGTCGGCCCATGGACGATCGTGCGACGGCGCGAGCGACTGCCACCATCCCAGCATCGCGAGCGCCGCCAGCGCGCCGGCCAGCAGCAGCCTGCGTTCGTGCCGCCAGCCCGGCGTGCGCGCCAGGACCAGCGCCACGGCCAGGCCGAGCAGGGTCCAGGCGCCGCCCAGGGCCAGCGCGAGCGCCGGCGCCAGCTGGAACCACAGCGCGAGCGCGCCCCAGGCCGTCGCGGCCACGACCGCCAGCGCCGCCAGGCTCCTGGCCAGCCGCTTCCAGTTCACCGCGCTTCCTTCGCCGCCGCCGGCTCGGGCAAGAACCAGTTCAGCAGCAGCGCGCACAGGCCGCCGGTGGCGACGCCGGATTCGAGCACATTGCGCACCGCGCCCGGCATATGGGCCAGGAATTCGGGCACCTGGGACACGCCCAGCCCCAGCGCCAGCGAGACCGCGATCACCAGGAGCGCGCGGCGGTCGAGGGTGACGCTGGCCAGGATGTTGATGCCGGCCGCGGCGACCGCGCCGAACATGACCATGGCGGCGCCGCCCAGCACCGGTTCGGGCACCGCCTGGATCACGCCGGCGACCGCGGGAAACAGGCCCAGGATCACCAGGAACAGGGCGATCCACATGCCGACGTGGCGGCTGGCGATGCCGGTCAGCTGGATCACGCCGTTGTTCTGGGCGAAGATCGAACTCGGGAAGGTGTTGAACATGCCGGCCAGCAGGGAGTTGGCGCCGTTGACCAGCACCCCGCCCTTGATGCGCGCCATCCACAGCGGCCCTTCGACCGGCTGGCGCGAGACCTTGCTGGTGGC
The DNA here is from genome assembly GCF_050434365.1 of Massilia sp. UYP32. Classification (NCBI taxonomy): domain Bacteria; kingdom Pseudomonadati; phylum Pseudomonadota; class Betaproteobacteria; order Burkholderiales; family Oxalobacteraceae; genus Massilia; species Massilia sp. UYP32. The sequence continues at coordinate 6,277 of NZ_JBNDIK010000023.1, read as the reverse complement.
CGTCACGTCGCCGATCGCCTCCAGCGAGGTGACCAGGTAGATGACGATCATCGGGATGAACAGCGACCACGAAAAGCCCAGGCCGAAGTGCAGCGGCGTGGGCACCTGGAACAGCGGCGCCTCGTGCATGCCGCTGAAGTCCAGACGCCCCATCCAGCCGGCCAGCGCATAGCCGACGCCGAGTGCGATGACGATGGCGGCGCTGCGCATCCAGACCACCGGCGCCCGGTTCAGGATCACGATGATGGCCAGCACCACGCCGGACAGCAGCAGGTTCTCGCCGTTGGCGAAGCTGCCGCCCGCCATGGCCGCGTAGCCACCGCCCATGCTGATCAGGCCGACCTTGATCAGGGTGAGGCCGATCATCAGCACCACGATGCCCGTCACCAAGGGCGTGATCAGGCGCTTGACGAAGGGCAGCACGCGCGAGACGCCCATCTCGATGAAGGAGCCGGCCACCACGACGCCGAAGATCGCCGCCATCACCGCCTCCACCGGCGTGCCCTGCTTGACCATCAGGGCGCCGCCGGCGATCAGCGGGCCGACGAAATTGAAGCTGGTGCCCTGCACGATCAGGAGGCCCGCGCCGAACGGACCGAAGCGGCGGCATTGCACGAAGGTGGCGATGCCGGAGACGACCAGCGACATCGAGACGATCAGGTTGGTGTCGCGGCTCGAAACGCCCAGCGCCTGGCAGATCAGCAGGCCCGGCGTGACGATGGGGACGATGATGGCCAGCAGGTGCTGCAGGGCGGCCAGCATGCCGAGCAGCGGGGGCGGGCGGTCGTCGAGGCCGAGGATCAGTTCCGGGTGGGTCTGCTGGGAGTGCGGTGTCGACATGGGGACGGCTGGCTGAGTAAAGAGGCGATTCTACAGGCAGACGGGCGGCGCGGGCGGCCGGCGTTGTAGAATGCCCCCTTTCACGGGGAGAGAGCAGGGCATGGCGGAGCTGACGATATCGAGGATCCTGCACGCGGGGTATGTCTTCGAGTGCGAGGGCAGGCGCATCGCCTTCGACCCCATCTTCGAGAACCCGTTCAGCCGCAACTGCCATGCCTTCCCCGACGTGCGCTTCGACCTGGAGGCCATCCGGCGCCAGCGCTTCGACGCCGTGTTCATCTCGCACTTCCACGACGACCACTGCTCGCTCGACAGCCTCGACCTGCTGGAGCGCGCGACGCCGATCCACCTGTATTGCCAGTTCGGGGCGCTGTTCGACATGCTGCGCCAGCTGGGGTTCACCAACGTCCACGCGCTGGCCCTGGACCGGGCGGTCGAGGTCGGGCCGTTCACGGTGATCGCGCGCGAGGCGATGGATATCGACGTCGACTCGATGTTCCAGGTGCGCGCCGCCGGCATGAACGTGCTGAACGTGGTCGACTCCTGGATCGACGACGACACGCTGGGCCAGCTGGTCGCGCAGGGGCCATGGGACATAGTGCTGTGGCCGTTCCAGACGATGCGCGAGCTCGAGGTGCTGGCGCCGTCGCGCCACGCCGCGGCGCCGCCCGGCCTGCCCGAACAGTGGCTGGTCCAGCTGCGCGCGCTGGCGCCGCGCTACATCGTGCCGAGCTCCTGCCAGTTCCGGCAGGAGCCGTGGTCCTGGTATAACCGCGCCTTCTTCCCGATCTCCTACGCCCGCTTCGCGCACGAGGTGGGAGCGGCCTTGCCGGAGGCGCGGGTGGTGCGCCTGAACCCCTCGGTGTCGGTGCGGCTCGACGCCGCCGGCCTGCACCCGGCGCCGCCGCTGGCGTGGGTCGTTCCGGTGGGCGAGCAGGACGTCGACTACGCCTATGCCGGCAATGCCGCGCCCCCGTCCACGGGCGAGATCGCGCGCCATTTCGCGCCGTTGAACGCGCAGGAGCAGGCGCGCGTGGCCGAGTACTGCCGCCGGGAGCTGGTGGCCAGGTATGGCGACATCGAAGCCGGGTCGGTGTATTTCGACCGGCCCCGCATCTGGCGCTTGTCGCTGTTCGACCATGCCGGCCAGGCCTGCCACTATCACTATCGCCTTGAAGGCGACAGCGCGGAACTGCTGGACGGCGCCGCCGGCCCGCTCGGCTGGAGCACCGAGGTCCCGGCCGCCAAGCTGTATGCGGCGCTCGAGCTGGGCGAGTCGCTGACCTCGATGTACATGCGCATCAATGACGAGCGCTTCGCGCCGGATGCCGAGCGCGAACTGATGGATGCCGACGTGGTCGACGATCCCTTGATCCGCTGCCTGTTCGGCGATACCTTCGGCGCCTACCAGGCGGCCCAGCTGCGCCGCCTGCTGGCGCGCTAGCTCACTCGCCCACCGCGCTCGACGCCACCCGGGCCAGCGACTGGCCATGGGGGTTGCTGACGCTGTGCGAGACCAGGATGTCGACCGGCGTCGGGATCGCCGAAAAGACCATCAAGGTGCACCGCGCCCGGGTCATGGAAAAGATGGGCGCCACGTCGCTGGCCCAGCTGGTGCGCGAGACCCTCGAACTCGAGGCGGGCGCGGTGTTCGCTGCCGACGGCGTGGACAGCGCAGGATGGCGATCCGCAGGCGCGCGCCGTACGTGCGCCCGGCACGATGGGGGAGGAGCGTCATGTTGAACAAACTCTTGGCCGAATTCATCGGCACATTCTGGCTGGTGCTGGGCGGCTGCGGCAGCGCCGTGCTGGCCGCCACCTTTCCCGAGGTCGGCATCGGCCTGACCGGGGTCTCGCTGGCCTTCGGCCTGACCGTCCTGACGGCGGCCTATGCGCTCGGCCCGATCTCGGGCGGCCATTTCAATCCCGCCGTGTCGGTGGGCCTGTGGGCCGGCGGACGCTTCCCGGCGCGCCACCTGGCGCCCTACGTCGTGGCGCAGGTGGTCGGCGCCGTGCTGGCCGCGGCCCTGATCTATGTGATCGCGAGCGGCAAGGCGGGCTTCGACGTCCAGGCCGGCTTCGCGGCGAATGGCTATGGCGAGCACTCGCCGGGCGGCTATTCGCTCGGCGCGGCCTTGGTGTGCGAACTGGTGATGAGCTTCATGTTCGTGCTGGTGGTGCTGGGCGCGACCCATCAGCGGGCGCCGGTCGGGTTCGCCGGCATCGCGATCGGCCTGGCCCTGGCCCTGGTGCACCTGATCAGCATCCCGGTGACGAACACCTCGGTCAACCCGGCGCGCAGCACCGGCCCGGCGCTGTTCGTCGGCGGCTGGGCGATGGCCCAGCTGTGGCTGTTCTGGCTGGCCCCCTTGCTCGGCGGTGCGCTGGCCGGGGTGCTGTACCGCAAGGTGCTGCAGCGCGAACCGGTCGAGCCGTCGGTTACCGGCCAGCTGGAACCGGGCCTCGGTCTCGGGGCGCGCACCTGACTTGCTCTCGCTTCTGCTCTCACTTCCGCTCTCACTTTTTAGCCTCGGGGAAATAGCGCCGAAAATATTCCTGACATTGACGCAGATTAAGCACTACAATCGTCATGCATCCTGTTATGACGATGCACCGTCAGCGCCCGCCCTTGTGCGGGCGCTTGTTCGTTGTGCCTCGCATGCAGCTGGCATATCCGCCCCGGCGGATATGGCATCGCGGGTCTGGCTCGAAAGGAAGCGGCGTGCAATCCGAGATCAAGTCATCTGTCATGGAAGCGATCGGCAACACCCCGGTGGTCAGGCTCGGCCGCGTGTTCGCGACGGCCAATGTGGTGGCGAAGCTGGAATTCATGAATCCCGGCGGCAGCATCAAGGACCGCATGGTGCGGGCGATGCTGCGCAAGTTGCCGCCGGAGGCCGGGCGCGTGGTCGAGGCGTCTTCCGGCAACACCGGCGCGGCCCTGGCGATGGCCAGCGCCGTGCTCGGCCTGGACTGCGAGGTCGCCGTCCCGGTCGCCACCAGCCGTGAAAAGATCCGGCGCATCGAAGCCTATGGCGCCACGGTGCGCGTATGCGACGCCGAACGCGGCCCGGACTACCAGGAGACGGCCCTGGACATCGCGCGCCAGGGCGGCGCCCACCACCTCGACCAGTATCGCTCGAGCCTGAACAGCCAGGCGCACTACGGCGACACCGCCCCCGAGCTGTGGTCGCAGATGAAGGGCGAGATCGACGTCTTCGTGTGCGGCGTCGGCTCGGGCGGGACGATCTCGGGCATCGGGCGTTACCTGAAGGAGCGCGATCCGTCGATCCGCGTGATCGGGGTCGAACCGCTGGATTCGGCCTACCGGAAGCTGGTGACCGACCTGCCGGCGAACGGCGAATTCTCCAGCGCGATCGAGGGCGTCGGCAAGGGCTGTCCGTCGCCCGTGTTCGATCCGAGGGTGGTCGACGACGTGGTCCAGGTGCCGGACGAAGAAGCGCTGGCCTGGATCCACCGGCTGGCGCGCGAAGAGGGCATCCTGGCCGGCGGTTCGAGCGCCTGCGTGGCGGCGGGGATCGCCCGCCTGCTGCCGCAACTGGGCAATGCCCGTGTGGTGACGATCTTTCCGGACTCCGGCGCGTTCTACCTGTCGAAGTATTTCTAGGCTCAGCGGCCGTCGCGGCCGGCGTCCTTGTCTGCCTCCGCCGGTTCCGGCGCGCGCGCCGTCGGCAGGTGCCAGCCGTAGCGGATGGCGGCCAGGCGCAGGCCGAAGCACAGGGCGGCGCCGGCCAGCGCGGTCGGGGTGCTGGGCAGCCCCAGGGCGTCACCAAGCACCACCACGGTGGCCCCGGCCAGGGCGGCGACGGCGTAGATGTCCGACCTGAACACGGCCGGCACGTTCGACAGCAGCACGTCGCGCGCGACGCCGCCGCCGATGCCGGTCAACATGCCGAGCAGCGCCGCCATCACCGGCTCCAGGCCGAACACCAGCGCCTTCTGGGCGCCGGCGACGCAGAACAGGGCCAGCCCGGCGCCGTCGAACACCAGCACCGGGTGGCGCAGGCGGTGCACGGCGGGCGACCAGAAGAAGATCGCCACCCCGGCCAGCAGCGACACGCCCAGGTAGCGCCAGTCGGTGAAGGCGGCCGGCGGCGTGGCGCCGATCAACAGGTCGCGCACGATGCCGCCCGAGGTGGCGGCGACGAAGGACAGCACCAGCACGCCGAACAGGTCGAGCTGGCGCCGCAGTCCGGCGGTGGCGCCGCTCAGGGCGAACACGAAGGTGCCGACCAGGTCGAGCGTCAGCACCAGGGTCTTCATGGCGGCGCCCATGTCGAGGGCGGAAACGGGGAACACGGCGTACCTCTGAACATGAATGGTGCAATCCGCACCGAGGATGCGGATTCTATAGCACCGCGCCGATCCGCGCCCGTCAATGCTCAGCCGCGCACGAAGGCCAGCAGGTCGGCATTGACCTGGTCCTTGTGGGTGTCGGTCAGGCCGTGCGGCGCGCCCGGATACACGATCAGCTGCGCGTGCGGCACCAGGCGCCTGGAGGCGCGTCCGGCGGCGTCGATCGGCACGACCTGGTCGTCGTCGCCGTGGATGATCAGGGTCGGGATCGTGAATTTCTTCAGGTCTTCGGTGAAGTCGGTCTCCGAGAACGCCTTGATCGAGTCGTAGGTGTTCTTGTGGCCGCCCAGCATGCCCTGCATCCACCACGACTGGATCAGCCCTTGCGAGACCTTCGCTCCTGGCCGGTTGAAGCCGTAGAACGGGCCGCTCGGGATGTCCAGGTAGAACTGGGCGCGGTCGGCCAGCTGGCTGGCGCGCAGGCCGTCGAACACCTCGCGCGGCAGGCCGCCCGGATTGGCCTCGGTCTTGAGCATCAGCGGCGGCACCGCCGAGATCAGGCCGGCCTTGGCGATGCGTGCGGTGCCGTGGCGGCCGATATAACGCGCCACTTCGCCGCCGCCCGTCGAAAAGCCGAACAGCACCGCGTCCCTGACGTCCAGGTGGTCGAGCAGCTCGGCCAGGTCGTCGGCGTAGTGGTCCATGTCGTTGCCGTCCCACGGCTAGCTCGAGCGACCGTGGCCGCGGCGGTCGTGGGCGATGCAGCGGTAGCCCTGGCCGGCGAGGAAGATCATCTGCGATTCCCAGCTGTCCGAGTTCAACGGCCAACCGTGGCAGAACACGATGGGCTGGCCGCTGCCCCAGTCCTTGTAATAGAGTTCGACGCCTTCCCTGGTGGTGTAGATGGCCATGTGGGTTTCTCCTTGGTATGAATGGTGGTGAACGGGAAAAGTGGGCGACTGGGCTTGCCGCGCCTGCAACACTGAGTAGACGCGAATTCACACCGCGGCGATACCTGTCAGAAGCCCCCGGTGTCAGAATAGTTGTCGCGTCACCTGATGAAGTAAATACCAACCGGGGACGGGCAAGAGAGATCGTGTGAAGCAGTATTCAGCAGAAC
>NZ_JBNDIK010000022.1:0-123481 GCF_050434365.1 Massilia sp. UYP32 | reverse complement strand
GACTGCTGAATCCAGCAATCAAGTCGTCGAGCATAGCCTTTGCACGGAACAAAGGCCAGCTACGACGAGGAAAATGATCGCACGGAACTAAACATCTAACTACGAATTCTGGCCCCGCACACAGAATTTCTGACAGGTCCCGCAAGGTCGTAAACGTCCGGCCGCTCAGACATCGCTCAATTTAGAACTGTCTTGTCAGCGAGAATCTTTTAGCTCTTGCGGCAGCTGCTCCGTATCTATCTTGCCGCTAATGGGAAGCAACGCATGAATTTCCGCTCCTCTCTCTTCCCCAACGATAAGTACGGTGGAGTCGACAGGAGGGCTAAAATCAAAAACGCCCTCGCAGCTTGTACCGAGCATTGTTCCAGTCCTGCCGAGCACAACCACGTTTTCCCGCGGATGGCCTCTCCACCACCTCTCAGCTTTCACTGTAATCCTGTGCGCTTTCCCATCCTCAGATGTAGTTACAGAAACTACACGCCCAGTGAATACGACATCACCGTTCTTTGATTTTGCAAGGAAGGCTTTTAAATCGTAAACCCTAGGATCTAAGCTGCAGGCCATAACCTCAGATCCATAAAGTAGAGCTAGTACAAGAATAATGAACTTCATGAGGTATTCCTTTCATACATCAGGCTGTCACTCTGCCGGTAATGGCGGGTTAGATTAAGTGAGATTTGTTGCCATCGCGCCCTGATAGACTCAGCTAGAAAAGGAGTCTAATTAATGAAATTCATTTCTCGCTATACCGTGCTAGTGGTCCTTCTCTGCCTTTCTGGCACTAGTTTCGCCGCTGACTCACCCAAGCCACGTCGCACAACTATCTCGCTGTTCGCCAACGGAAAGGAGATCGCAGGCTTAGTTCTACTGCCTGGCGAGGGGCAGCGCCAGATGAGGGTCGACGCGATCAATCAGGTCTGGACGGCTGAGGGTTTCCATGCCAGTGGACATGTGCAGTTGACCATGATTATGGAGAACACGACTCCGATTACTTTATATGGCGACGAATTGACCCTACGTTCAGAGGAACTTGACGCCGACCAAGCGCAGGCACTGGAGGACCTGAAGGCGATGGGCGCGTCCGATCAGTCAATCCGCGCCAACCCGGCGCACTTGAACAGGGACGACTGGGTGCGCCAGGAAGCGATCGACAAGACCAACATGACCCGCTTGGCATCAATCATAAAACGCTATGGCTGGCCAGGCATGCGCTTCGCCGGCGCTGCCTATGCGAAGAATGCTTTCATGGTCCTCCAGCACGCTGACTCGGCGAGTCAACGAACTTACCTGCCGTTGCTACGCGAAGCGGTCTCGCGCGGTGAGATGCCGGCATCCGATCTTGCGATGTTGGAAGACCGTGTACTGAAGAGTGACGGCAAAGCACAACTGTACGGCACTCAGTACGAGTCAGTCATGCCCCTTAAGCTCTACCTGGTTGAAGACCCGGCTCGCCTGGACGAGCGCCGCCGTACGATGGGTCTGCCGCCGATGGAGGTCCAACTGCAGCAAATGCAGCAGATGTACCAATCGAACTAAGACAGAGCGGCGTTGCTACTGCGCTGCGTACGGTTTAATGTGAAAGGCCGCTTCTGGCCGATAGCAGACGTTCGAAACGGCTGAGTGCATTCGAAGGTCGCTTTCATGCAACCTCAGAATCGACGGGCGCTCCAAGTAGTCAAGGATACTCAATAGAGTCCTTCTAATCTCAATGCCGTAACCAAGCGCCCGCCCGCGGCAGAACCGGCTTTGTAGAACACTGCCGGCTTGCCAAAGGGCGCCGCCACCTCGGTCCAGGCGCCCGCACCGGCGTCAAAAGGTTCGCCTGTCCAGAGTTCAATCCAGGTCCCAGCCGGCAGATACAGCCGCACCGATTGCGCGCCGCGCGTCACCACCGGCGCCACCATGAAGTCCGACCCCAGCATGTACTGGTAGCGCAGCGCGTAGGTATTCTGGTCAGATGGAAACTCCAGAAAAGGATGCCGCACCAGCGGCGCACCGCTCTCCGCCGCCTCTTGCATCAACCCCTGCCGATAAAAACCCAGCGCCCGAAAAATCTTACTCATGCGCGCAAAGTGGGCAAGGGTGTCAGCATCGCTATCCACCTGCCAGCTGATGGCCGGATTCAGCCCCTCATGGGTGCGCAGCACGCCTGTGAACGCATTGAGCTCGACCCAGCGCATCCATAATTCCTTGTTCCTCGCGATGACGGGCACCTGCCGGCCGAGCACCGTCAGGCCGAAGGCGTTGTAGCCGCCGGTATCGCTGTGCAGCAGGCTGTAGCCCGACACGCCGCCCGACAGCATACCGACGATCGCGGTGCGGATGCCGTCGTAGCCGTCCCACGTCTGCAGCTGGTCGCCGAGCCAGAACAGGGTGCCCTGACCGGGACTGCGGGTGAAACCGGAACGGTGAAAGGCGATGACGTCGCCTTCGCGTCCAGCCTCCATCATCGCCTCGCGGTTCACAGCCGCCCATTCCTCGGGATAGCGGTTATGCCAGGCGGCGGGATCGTTACCGTCCGCCAGCACCGCATCGAACGGCAGCGCCTCGCCGAAATCGGCCATCCAGCCGGAAGCGCGGGTGTGGCCGAGGAGCTCGTTCTTGATGACGTTCTTGATCCAGGTGCGTGCCTCGGGATTGCTGAGGTCGACCAGCGCGGCATCGAAATTGGTGTTGCGGATCAGGTAGGGCGTGCCGTCCTGGCGTTTGACGAGATAGCCGGCCTGGCGCGCCTGCTGGTACAGGCTGTCGTGGCCGGCCTCGGTGCTAAGAAAAGGATTGATGTAGACCAGCATGCGGGCGCCAAGGCGCGCGAGCCGGTCGACCAGCGCGTCCCAGCGTGGATAGTAACTTTCATCCAGCTCCCAGTTCCACCACAGCTGCTTGCCGGCGTTCGTAACGCGCACGCCCGACCAATCCTGGATCCACAGTCCCGCGAGCGGAATGCCGGCGCGTTCGAAGGTATCGAGCTTTTTATTGGCCTCATCGGTGCCGCCCTGCACCGAGACGATGGCGCCGCGCCCGACCCAGTCCGGCAGCGGCGGCATGCGGCCGGTATAGGCCGTGTACTCGCGGATCAGCTCGAGCGGCGTGCGGCCATACAGGATCCGGCCCGTCATCGCGCTCGTGAACAGTTTGATTTCCACCCGCTCGGGATGCTGGAAATCGAAGATGCTGTACTCGGTGTTCTCGAGGAACAGCGAGTTGAGCTTGCTGCTGAGGTAGTGGGGCGCCGGCGCGCCGGTGGACACCTCGCTGCCGCCACCGCCGCCTTCGAGCAGGTCGAACAGCTGGGTGAAGCCGGGCAGGCCGCGGCCGACGCCGTGTTCCTGCACCAGCACCGGGATGGTCTTGCCCTTCTGGTCGAACCAGGTCAGTTGCTGGCCCAGGCCGAAGTAGCGTTCATCGGCGCTCGAGGCGTGGCGCAGGTAGCTGCGGTTCAGCTGCACGGCCTGCGGGCCGTCGAGTTGCAGGCGAAAGCGCAGCTGGTTGACTCCGGCCGCGTCGAACGCCAGGCGGTAGGTCACATCACAGCCCGGACCGCTCAGGCTACCACGCACGACCAGCGTGTCGGCCGCGCGCTCGAGCGCATCGATGCTCTGGGCAAGGCATTGCGCCAGCAGTTTGTCGTCGATGCGGTAGGAGCCGTCGGGCGTGCCGAACTGGCGGACGTCGGCTTGCCCCTGCGCGGCGCCGAGGAAGGCGCGGCCGGGCACGCTGGCCCACAGGATGCGCGCCGGCTCGGCCGCATGGCCGATGCGCAAGCCGTTATTGGTGAAGGACAGGGAAAAGGCGCCGACGCGATAGGCGCCGTCGACGCGCGACGCAAGCGCGTCGGGCGACTGCGCCTGCATGGCCGCCGCCGAGAGAGGTAGCAGGAAGGTCAGTGCCAGGAAGGTCAGCGCCAGGACTGGCCGCAGGATTCGTGTGCGCATGATGCCTCCAACCGTGGTCGCTCGTCCGGTTGGACAGCGGCCCGGTCGGCGCGTTCACGCGCACCGGATCAGTGGATCTCGAACTTCCTCCAGCCCAGCACCGGCAATACCTTCTGCGCCAGCTTGTAGGCGGACAGGGCGCCGGTCACCACGCCGACCACCCACTTCGGCTTGGTGATCAGGAAGCCCAGTCCCAGGCCGGCGGCGGCCAGGACGGCGGTCTTGTGCTGCGCCACGTAGCCGGGGGCGCCGCCCAGTTCGGCCGGATGGCGCAGCAGCGCCACGTCGTGCGCCATCAGCGCGCGCTGTTCGGCGCACTGGGCGGCGAGCAGGCGGCGGCGCGCCGCCAGGGTGTCATTGCTGCTCATCGATCGGCTCTCCTTTGACGGCTTGCGCATCCTTGCGCAGTTCGGCCAGCGTGGCGGCCATGAGCGGCGGACGGGTTGCCAGGTCGCCGCGCACCTTGAAGAAGGCGAGCAGGCTGCCCAGAGCGAACAGCCCCGTCATGACGCCGATCGCCAGCAGGCGATGGGTGTCCCAGAACAGGACCAGCACGAACAGGATCGCCAGCAACACCGCGACCACTGCGAAAAAGGCGGCCGCGACGCCCCAGGCCAGATAGCCGATCAGCCGGTGCGTCTCTTCCTGCAGCTCGACGGCTGCCAGTTCCAACCTGGTCCGCACCATGGCGAGCAGGTTGGATCCTATCCTTCCGACGGTCGCGGAGATCGTCATTTTATTTACGCGCGATCAGCATGCCGATCACGACGCCGACGGCTGCGCCCAGGCCGACCGACTTCCACGGATTGTCCTTGACGTACTCGTCGGTGGCCTTGGCGGCGACCTTGGTGCGCTCGACCACGGTTTCTTCGGCGTGGATCAGGCTGGTCTTGGCGGAGGCCAGGGTCTGCTCGAACTTGACCTTGGCGGCTTTCAGCTCTTCGCCCGTCAGCTGGCCGCCGTTGCGCAGCCAGGATTCGGCGTCGTGGATCACGGTCTTCAGGTCGCTGACCAGTTGGTCGCGGGTGCCGGTCTGGGTCGGGATTTTTTCGATCATCTTGGGCCTCTTGTGTGTGGTGGGTGAATGCCTTTTGGACAATATTAACCTAATGCATAGTCGAGCGCGACACCAATGAACAGTGCGGCGCCCAGCCAGTTGTTGTGGCGGAACGCCTTGAAGCACTTCATGCGGTCGCGATCGCGGATCAGGGTGTAGTGGTAAAGCGCGATGCAGCCCGCCACCGCCACCCCGCCCACGAACCACCAGCGCAGGCCCAGCGACCAGCCGCACAGCAGCAGGATCGCCAGCGAGGCGCCGTAGCACAGCATGATCGCGGCCACGTCGAAGCGCCCGAAGGTGATGGCCGAGGTGCGCATGCCGAGCTTGAGGTCGTCGTCGCGGTCGACCATGGCGTAGGCGGTGTCGTAGGCCACGGCCCAGAACACATTGGCTACCAGCAGCCACCAGACCACGGCCGGCACCTGGTCCTGCACGGCGGCGAAGGCCATCGGGATGCCGAAGCCGAAGGCGATGCCGAGATAGGCCTGGGGAATCGCGAAGAAGCGCTTGAAATAAGGATAGGTGCCGGCCACGATTACCGCCACCACCGACAGCTGCTTGGTCAGTGCGTTCAGCGGCAGGATCAGCAGGAAGGACACGATGGCCAGCACCGCCGCCACCATCACGGCTTCCTTGCCGCTGATCTTGCCGCTGGTGAGCGGGCGGTCGACCGTACGCTTGACGTGGCGGTCGAAGTCGCGGTCGGCGTAGTCGTTGATGGCGCAGCCGGCGGAGCGCATCAGCGCCGTGCCGACGACGAAGATCGCCAGCACCTGCAGGTCCGGCACGCCGCCGGACGCCATCCACAGCGCCCACAGGGTAGGCCACAGCAGCAGGAGGATGCCGATCGGCTTGTCGGCCCGGACCAGGCGGAAGTAGAGCGCCAGCTTGTTCATGGTGAATCGCGTCTTGACAGGCAAGAATTGTTGAGCAGAAGACAGCGATTCTAGCCGGTTTATCCGTGCGCGCCCATTCCGTCCCCGTCCATACGGGCGCCATCCCTCGTGCATGACAACGCGATGTATTCAATGCGTGGCGAATACATGATTGTTGTCTTTTTGTCGTCATGAATTTGACATTTTTGTTTGTTTTAATGCATCGGTCCTGCCGGGGGTGGCGGGACAGGACGGGCCCGATGCGTGGGCGCGGCCAACGACACCAGACGCCGGACCACCGGCTCGATTCCTACTCTTTGGAGCATCTCGATGAACGAACACGATATGTCGCCTTCGCGGCGCAACTTGCTCAAGGGCATGGCCGGCGCCTCCGCGCTGCCTTTCGTCGGCGCCTTCGCCGCGCTGCACGCCCGCGAAGCGCTCGCGGCCAATGGCGCGACCGCCCTGGTCGACAGCCCGTATGGCCCGATCGCTCCGGTCAACGACCTCTCCACCGGCCTGCCGCTGCTGCAACTGCCGCCGGGCTTCAGCTACAAGAGTTATGGCTGGCGCGGCGACACCATGAGCGACGGCCGTCCATGCCCGGGCGGCCACGACGGCATGGGCGTGATCGTCACGCGCAAGGTCGGTCGCAATACGGAGCAAGTGTTGGTGCGCAATCATGAAATCAGCGGCAGCGCCGCTGTCAATTTCATCAACGCCTATGGCCTGTATGACACCGGTAACGTCAGCGGCAGTTCGGGCAACCGTTCCTGCGGCGGCACCACCAACCTGGTGTTCCGCGACGGCGACTGGATCAGCATGACCCCGAGCCTGGGCGGCACCCAGCAGAACTGCGCCGGCGGCATCACTCCCTGGGGCACCTGGCTGACCTGCGAAGAGGTCGGTTCGGACACGGTCAGCGCCGGCGGCAAGAAACACGGCTATGTGTTCGAGGTGACGGCCGATCCGCAACAGGTCAGCGGCCAGCCGATCGTCAACATGGGCCGCTTCGCGCATGAAGCCGCCGCCGTCGACCCGAGCAACTGCAATGTCTACCTGACCGAGGATTCCTCGGGCAAGTCGGGCTTCTACCGCTACATCCCGGATGTGAAGACCGGCGCGCCCGGCTCGCTGGCCATGGGCGGCGTGCTCGAGATGGCCAAGGTAAAGGGCCGCAACAACGTCAACCTGGCGGTGGCCTCGGTCGACGACACGTATGAGCTGGAGTGGGTGCCGATCGCCAATCCGGACGCCAACCGCGGCAGCGGCGTCGGCCCGGGCGGCGAGACCATCAACAACGCCGCCGGCCCCTTCGTGCAGGGCTGGATGAAAGGCGCGCTGCGCATGAACCGCGGCGAAGGCATCTGGTACGCCCAGGGCAAGATGTACGTGATGGACACCTCGGGTGGTCACATCAACCGCGGCGCGATCTGGGAACTCGACCTGGCGCGCCAGACCCTGAAGTGCATCTATTCGAGCCCGAGCCAGCTGGTGGGCAATATGGGCGACAACCTGACGGTCAGCCCGCGCAACGCGATCCTGATCTGCGAAGACGCGTCGAGCGCCATCACCGACCATTTCGGCTACGGCCAGCGCCTGATGGGCCTGACGGGCGCGGGCGATGCCTACATCTTCGCCAAGAACAACATCAACCTGACGGCGGCCCAGTTGCAGGGCGCCGGCAAGCTGACTTCGCTCGCCGGCGACGGGCGCGGCAACGAATTCGCCGGCGCCTGCTTCGACCCGACCGGCCGCTACCTGTTCGTGAACATCCAGACCCCGGGCGTGACCTTCGCGATCTCGGGTCCGTGGGCCAAGGGTCCGCTGTAACCGCCGCTTCTTATAAAAGGAAAACGACCATGAGCATGAACAAATTCGTCGCCGCCTCCGCCATCGCCCTGGGCGCGCTGGCCTTTTCGCACTCCGCCAGCGCCGTCGTGCTGACCAGCAGCAGCGGCGCCAATCCCGTGACCGACTACAGCGAAGCCGGCGTGGTGTCGTTCGACCTCGACCTGCGCGACTTCAGCACGACTACCCTGAACTTCGTGCTGGAAGAAGCCGACCTGGCCGGCCCGCTGAGCTTCAGCGCCATCGTCCGCAACCTGGTGGGTCTGTCGATGTACCAGTTCAACTTCGGCCTGCAGGGCATCGGCTACGCAAGCGCGGGCAGCGTGTCCTCGTTCTCCGGCGCCGCGGCCAGCTACTCGGGCAACAACGCCGTCATCAAGTTCGCCAACGGCGAGACGGCCGACGTCCTGTTCGGCAATCCGACCCTGTTGGACGGCCGCAGCGACTGGCTGCTCGATACCAGCGGCCTGTCGGCGGGCGACACCTTCTCCATCGTGGCGCAGGTGCCGGAACCGTCGACCGTGGCCATGGTGCTGCCGCTGATGGCAGGCCTGCTGCTGGCGCGCCGTCGCAAGCGCGATTGAAAACCGATAGCGTAGACGCGCAAGTGTGCGAAGAACGGGCATTTGCCGCCCATTGGGCGGGATTGGCGGTGAAATGAACGTAGAAGCACGGCAATAGTGCGAGGGGCAGACTCAGCCGGATGCTAGACTTGCTTGAAAGCGGACATAGGATGTCCGTTTTCATTTTCAGCCTTGTTTTTGTTCCGCATCAGCCAGATGCCCAGTCAGAGGAGTCGACTTGCTTATGCGTGCTTCGTTCAGTTTCCTGTTTCTTCTGTTGATCGCCCTGGCGGCGCCACTGTCATCGACCGCTTTCGCTGCCGGCCAGGCCGAAGAAGCGCCGCCCGCCGAGGAAGTCATTCCCGATCCGCTCAAGCGCGAGACGCCGCGCTCGATGGTGTCGGGCCTGATTTCCGCCCTGGCCGAGCCCGATTACGATCGCGCCGCCCAGTACCTCGATATCCCGGCCGGCAGCAACCGCCAGCGCACCAACGCCATTACCCAGGCGCGCAACTTCCATGCGCTGCTGGACAACGGCGGTTCGCTGTCGCCGTTCGTCGCGCTGTCGAACGAGGCGATCGGCAAGATCGACGACGACTTGCCGGCCGAGCAGGAAAACGTCGGCGTCCTGACCATCCAGGACAGGAAGGTGCCGATCCTGCTGACTCGCGGCCAGGACGGCGACCATCAGGTCTGGCGCGTGTCGCGCGAGACGATCGACCAGGTCACGCAGGCGGCGCGCCAGGAGCCGGTGGTGCAGGCGCCCGACAAGAATGAACTCGTCGTCGCCGGCGCGCCGCTGAAGGACTGGGCGATGCTGGTCGGGCTCGGGGTGCTGCTCTTTGGCGGACTGTGGATGGTGGCGGCCCTGATCGTCGCCGCCATGCGCAAGCTGGTGCCCGACGCGGGCGCCAATGGCCTGGTGCGCTTCATGGAGGCGGCGCTGCCGCCGGCCAGCCTGCTGATCGCGGTTGCCCTGTTCTACAACTGGGCCGAAGAACTGCCGGTGTCGATCGTCGCGCGTACGACGCTGCTGCGTTATACCGACATCGTCTCGGTCATCGCGCTGGTGTGGTTCGGCCTGCGGCTGATCGATGCGGTCGCCGAGCTGGCCACCGCGCGCATGCAGCGCAGCCAGCGGCGCCAGGTGGTGGCCGTAATCACGCTGGCGCGCCGCGCCGCCAAGATCCTGCTGCTGGCATTCTCGGCCGTCGCCATCCTCGGCACCTTCGGCATCGACGTCACGACCGGTATCGCGGCGCTGGGTATCGGCGGTATCGCGCTGGCGCTGGGCGCCCAGAAGACGGTGGAGAACCTGGTCGGCAGCGTCACCGTGATCGCCGACAAGCCGCTGCAGGTGGGCGACTTCGTCAAGGTGGGCGACGTGGTCGGCACCGTGGAGGACGTGGGCATCCGCTCCACCCGCATCCGTACCGGCGAGCGCACCGTCGTCACCATCCCCAACGGCGACCTGTCGGCGCGCCAGATCGAGAACTTCGCGGCGCGCGACCGTTTCCTGTTCAACCCGACCATCGCGGTGCCGCTCGGCACCCCGTCGGTCAAGCTGAAGGAGGCGATCGTCATCGTCCAGCAGGTGCTGACGGAAGAGAAGAACATGGCCGAGGGCCACCGCGCGCGGCTGGGCAGCATCAACGATCGGGCCTTCAACATCGATGTCTGGTCGTACATCAACGTGAGCGAGTTCGACACCCAGGTCATCATTCGCGAGACGCTGCTGCTGAAGATCCACGAGCGGCTGGAAGTGGCCGGCATCCCCTTCGCCTTCCCGACCCAGAAGATCGTGTTTTCGCGGGAGCAGACCGGCGCCCGGGAACAGCCGGGTGGTCCTGGCGAGGGGGGAGAGGATGCAGGCCTGGTGACGCTGGATAAGACTATGCCGCCGCCTCGAGCGTGACCATGTCCACGCCCGGCAGGTGGCATTCGCCCACCGCGCGCACCACCGCGTCGATCGCGGCGCGGCGGGTGAAGCTCTTGCGCCAGGCGATCACCACGCGGCGCGACGGCGCCGGCGGCAGGAAGGGCACATAGGTCAGCAGGCCGTTCGGGTCCTGCAGGTCGGCCACGGAGGCGCGCGGCAGCACGGTCAGGCCGATGCCGCTGGCGACCATGTGGCGGATCGTCTCGAGCGACGATCCTTCGAAGGTGCGCTGCATGCCGTTGCCGGGCGCCGAGAAGCGCGCCATTTCCGGGCACACTTCGAGCACCTGGTCGCGGAAGCAGTGGCCGGCGCCCAGCAGCAGCATGGTTTCGCTTTTCAGGTCTTCGGCCGAGATTTCCTTGCGGCCGGCCCAGGGGTGGCTCTTCGGCATGGCCACGATGAAGGGTTCGTCGTACAGCGGCTGCACCGACATGCCGTGGTCGGGCAGCGGCAGCGCCATGATGGCGGCGTCCAGCTCGCCCTGGCGCAGCAGTTCCAGCAGCTTGTGGGTGTAATTCTCTTGCAGCACCAGCGGCATTTGCGGCACGGTGTCGATCAGGTTCTTCACCAGGGGCGGCAGCAGGTAGGGCCCGATGGTGTAGATCACGCCCAGGCGCAGCGGGCCGGCCAGCGGATCCTTGTTCTGCTTGGCCAGCTCCTTGATGGCGGCGGTCTGCTCCAGCACACGCTCAGCCTGGGCCACGATCTGGGCGCCCAGCGGCGTCACGGAGACTTCGGAGCCGCCGCGCTCGAACAGGGTCACGCCCAGCTCGTCCTCGAGCTTCTTGATGGCGACGGACAGGGTGGGCTGGGCCACGAAGCAAGCCTCGGCGGCATGGCCGAAGTGTTTGGCGCGCGCAACGGCGACAATGTATTTCAGCTCGGTCAGTGTCATGTTTTATGTGTTTAGGGTAGCGCACCCTGGCCGGCGCCGGGAAGCGGGCCGGGGCGGCACACCCGTTTTAGCCATGAAATAATAGTTTAACGAGAATCATAGTCGATATAATTGCCCGGCAGGCTACACCACTGCAATTTTTGAAAGGCCCGCATGTCTTCGACGTTCGGCCCGGCGGAAGCCCAGGCCTATATCCACAAGCTGCTGACGGTGATGCACCACCAGGGCGGCTCCGACCTCTTCATCTCGGCTGACTTTCCTCCAAGCATTAAACACCAGGGGGCGATGAAGGCGCTCAGCCAGCAGCGCCTGACCGGCGAAGTCACGCGCGCGCTGGCGCTGTCGATCATGAACGAGCGCCAGCGCGCCGAGTTCGAGGCCGAGATGGAGTGCAATTTTGCGATTTCCCTGCCGGGCGTGTGCCGCTTCCGCGTCAACGTCTATGTGCAGCAGCAGAGCGTGGGCATGGTGGTGCGCACGATCGCGTCCGAGATTCCCAACTTCGAAAAGCTCGACCTGCCCGAGGTGCTCAAGGACGTGGTGATGACCAAGCGCGGCCTGGTGCTGGTGGTGGGCGGCACCGGTTCCGGCAAGTCGACCACGCTGGCGGCAATGATCGACTACCGCAACAGCAACTCGGCCGGCCACATCATCACGGTGGAAGACCCGGTGGAATACGTCCACAAGAACAAGAATTGCCTGGTGACGCACCGCGAAGTGGGCGTGGACACCCTGTCGTGGCATCACGCGCTGAAGAACACGCTGCGCCAGGCGCCGGACGTGATCCTGATCGGCGAGATCCGCGACACCGAGACGATGGAACATGCGATCGCCTTCGCCGAAACCGGCCACCTGTGCCTGGGCACCCTGCACGCCAATAACGCCAACCAGACGATGGACCGGATCATCAACTTCTTCCCGGAGGAGCGGCGCAATCAGCTGTTGATGGATTTGTCGTCGAACCTGCGCGCCATCGTCTCGCAGCGCCTGGTGCGCACCGAGGATGGCAAGGGCCGCAAGGCGGCCATCGAGATCCTGCTGAACACGCCGACCATCGGCGAGATGATCCTCAAAGGGAACTTCCAGAACATCAAGGAGATCATGCACAAGTCGCGCGAACTGGGCATGTGCACCTTCGACCAGGCCTTGTTCGAGTTGTACAACAAGGGCCTGATCGCCTACGACGAGGCGATCCGCAATGCCGACTCGGCCAACGGCCTGCGCCTGCAGATCAAGCTGTCGGGTGAGCGACGAGAGCCGGGCGCCGCTGCCGCGCGGCCGGCCGAGCTGTCGATGGCGATCGAGGAAGAACCCGACGACGAACCTCCGAAACATTGACTTTTGCTTTAATCATTCATGCCTTCATTCGAAAACAAGATCTGCACGCGCGCCGAGCTGGCTGCGCGTATCGCCGCATTGCCGAAACCGGTCGTGCTGACCAATGGGGTGTTCGACATCCTGCACCGCGGCCACGTGACCTATCTGGCGCAGGCGCGCGAGCTGGGAGCTTCGCTGGTGGTGGCGGCGAACACCGACGCCTCGGTCAAGCGCCTGGGCAAGGGCGACGACCGCCCGCACAACACGCTGGCCGACCGCATGGCGGTGCTGGCGGCGCTGGAATCGGTGAGCCTGGTGGTCGAGTTCGACGAGGACACGGCCCTGGAAGTGGTGCAGGAAGGCCGGCCCGACATCTACGCCAAGGGCGGCGATTACGTGATGGACCAGATCCCCGAAGGCAAGGCGGTGCTGGCCTATGGCGGCCGGGCGGTGGCGATCGATTTCGAGCATGACCGCTCGACCACCAAGCTGGTGGCGCGGATCCGCGGCTGACCGTTTCTTCAGCCTGCCGCGGCAGGCAGGCGGTCGTATTGCACCACGCCGCCCGCCGACTGCGTGAACACCAGGTCGCATCCGGCGAAGACGTCCGCGCTCACGCCATCGTGGACCGAGTCGTAGAGCCAGGCGGCCATCGCGGCGTTCGTCGCCTGCATCTCGATCTCCTGGCCGGGTTTTCCTGCTTGCAGCGCATCGACCAGTTCCTGGACGAAGAAGGGGATGGCGCCCGCGGTCCATTCGGCTCCACGTTCGCGCGCCTCGGCTGCGCGCGGTTGCGCCATCGCCATCAGCGCGGCGGCATCGACCTGCGTTTCCATGGCCAGGGAAGGTTCGGATTGATCATCGGTCGTGAAGACACGTATCAGCATGGTGTTGGCTTTCGTTTCATGGTTGGATTCAGCCCGTATGGTACGCGTCCCACAGCTTGTTGCGGAACCTGTACGCCGGGTCGACCCTGCGCTTGAGCGCGAAGAAGCGTTCGGCATCCGGATAGGCGGCGTGGAATTGCGCCACGGTCGCGTGGATCTGGTAGGGCAGGTAGTAGGAGCCGTTCAATGCCGTCGCGGCATCGACCAGTTCGCGGGTCCAGGCACGCACCGCGTCGCGGTCACGCGGCGCGGTCTGCTGGCGGTAGTACAGCACGAAGGCGAATACGTCGCTGCGGGCCCAGGCCAGCAGGGTGCCGGGGTCCTTGCGCGCATGGCGGATCGAAACATTGATGACGTTCACCTGGTGCTGGCGCAGGATGGCGCGCAGTTGCTGCGCGAAGCGCTCCATCGCCGCGACCGGCACGAAATACTCTTGCAGCGCGTACGCGCTCCCGGCGCCGGCCAGCGGCGCGAGCGAATGGATGTCGAGGCCGGCCTGGTGGTTGCGCCACTCGACCGAATCCGTGGAATAGAGCAGCGGCTCGAGGATGCGCCGGCGCAGCTCCTTGCCCCAGTGCGAAGCCGAGATCACTTCCTGCAGCCGGCGCTCGATGCGGTAGTCGCCGCCGGTGGCGGTGAGGCGGTTCGGTAGCGTCACCGTGCGGCGGGTGCGCTCGAAGGTCACCGCGCGCACCAGCGTGTAATCGTCGGGGTACAGGGTGGCGTTGTGCATCACGGCATCTGGATTGGTGCCGATACGGGCCGTGAAGAATTGCCGGTAGTCCGAGAGCGGCATCACGCGCGAGCGTCGCTCGAGAGCTGCATTGTCGGCCAGGCGCAGCGTCGCTTCGACGATCACGCCGATGCCGCCGTAGCCGCCGATCGCGCCGTAAAAGAGCTCGCTGTTGCGGGTGGGGCTGGCGGCGACCAGCGCGCCGTCGGCCAGCACCAGCCGGATCGCTTCCACGCTCGACACCAGCGGGCCTTGCCCGACGTAGCGGCCGTGGGCATTGACGCCGAGCGAGCCGCCCACGGTGAAATCGGCATACGACTGCATCACCTGCAGCGCCAGGTCATGCGGGTCGATGACGGCCTGGATGCGGCGCCAGGTGATGCCCGGCTGGACCGTGATGTTGCGCTCGGCGGGCACGAAGCGGATGACCTGGTCGAAGCCGCGCATGTCCAGATGCAGCGAACGGTCGGCGGCGATCTGGCCGCCCATGCTGTAGCGGGCGCCGCCGATCGAGACCGGCGTGCGTGCGCAGCGCGGCCACGATCTCGTCCACCGTGCGCGGAACGAGGATGCGCTCGACATGCACCGGGTTCAGCTGCGTCGCGTCGTTGACGACCGGCTGGCGGGCAAGGGCGGGCAGGCCGAGCGAGGCGAGGGCGAGCGCCAGGCGGCGGCGGGAGGGCATCGGCGATCTCGGCACGCGGCGATCTCCAGGGCAGGCAATGGATGAGCAAACTACGCATCGGCGACGCCGGTGTCAACGGCTGGGGTCCTTATAATGAGCGCTGCATAAATACTCCAAGGAATACCGCGATGACGCTGCCTTTCCATTCACCGATCACGTCCGACCTGGTCCATGGCGCCGTCGAACTCGAGCGCACGGAAGCGGGCCTGCTGCCGCACCGCCTGCCCGCATGGGCACGCGCCCAGTGCCAGGATCCGCAACTGGCGATGGTGGAAGCGCAGCCTTCCGGCGTGCGCGTCGCGCTGCGCACCGCGGCGACGATCGTGGAACTGATTGTCTTGCCGACCAAGCGCCGCTACGGCGCCATGGCGCCGCGTCCGGACGGCATCTATGACTTGCTCGTCGACGGCCACCTGGCGCAGCAGGCCAGCGCGCCGGGCGGCAAGATCATGGACATCGACGTGCTGTCCGGTGCGGCGAAGATGCTGCCGGGCGAACCGCAGCGGCTGCGCTTTGCCGGCCTGCCGCCAGGCGACAAAACGATCGAGATCTGGCTTCCGCATGACGAGACGACCGAGCTGGTGGTGCTGGATGCGGATGCGCCGGTCGCGCCGCTGGCGGCGTCCGGCAAGCGCCGCTGGCTCCACCATGGCAGCTCCATCAGCCAGGGCTCGAACGCGACCAACCCGACCGGCATCTGGCCGGCCGTGGCCGCGCGGCTGGCCGGCGTCGACCTGCTCAATCTTGGCCTGGGTGGCAGCGCATTGCTGGACCCGTTCACGGCGCGCACGATCCGCGACTTGCCGGCCGACGTGATCAGTCTCAAGCTGGGGATCAACCTCGTCAACACGGACGCGATGCGGCTGCGCGCCTTCGGGCCGGCCGTGCACGGCTTTCTCGACACGATCAGGGAAGGGCATCCAACGACACCGCTGCTGGTGATATCTCCGACCTGGTGCCCGATCCATGAGACGACGCCAGGGCCGACCATGTTCGATGGCAAGGCGCTGGAAAAAGGCACGTTGCTGTTCCGGGCGATGGGCAACGACGCCGAGCGCCGGCAGGGCAAGCTGACCCTGGGCGTGATTCGCGAGCAGTTGCAGAAGATTGTCCAGCAGCGGGCGCCGGCCGATGCGAATATCCATTACCTCGACGGCAGGGAGCTTTACGGCCTGGAGGACAATGTACGTTATCCTCTGCCCGACGAGCTGCATCCCGAGGCGGAAGCGCATCGCCTGATCGGCGAACGCTTTTGCGCGCTGACGTTTCGTGCCGGGGCTTTTTGCGGGGGCGTGGCCTGAGTTTGATTTTTCCCTGCGTTGGCATATACCCTTTCGAGAAACGCTTATCTCTTGACCTGCGAGACGCCCATGACGCTTGAAACCAGTTCAGACAATCTGATCTCTCTGCTGTCGCTCATGCCGCATCCGGAAGGAGGCCATTTCAAGGAGACATACCGAAGTCAACACCGCGTGAACAGGGAAGGGGACGCGGTCAGCCGTTCTGCCTCGACGGCGATCTACTACCTTCTTCGCGGAAGGGAAAGGTCAACCTGGCATCGGATCCGGTCGGACGAGATGTGGCATTTTTATGACGGTGTGCCGATTCGGATCTATGTCCTGGAGCCAGGTGGAGGGCTCAGCGTTCTCAGGCTCGGCAATCCTTTGCGGCATAAGGGCGCGCAGTTCCAGGCGCTGGTTCCGGCCGGGCGCTGGTTCGCGGCGGAATGCGAGGAGCCCGAGGGCTACAGCCTGGTGGGTTGTACGGTAGCCCCGGGCTTCGAGTTCGAAGAATTCGAGATCGGGGATGAAAGCTTACTCAAGCAGGATTGGCCCGAGCATGCGGAGTTGATCGCACGCTTGAGGTAATCTTGTGGCCGACGACGCATGAATAATCCGGCACCATTACATGGAATCCAGCGCATGAATAGCGAGTTCATCACTTCTGTGCCATGCCTTCACACGGAGCGACTCATGCTGCGTGAATATCGGCGCGAGGATTTTGATGCGTTCGCAGCGCATCTCGCCGACCCCGTCAGCTCGGCCCACCTGGTCCCGGCTGACCGCCACGCCGCTTGGCGCATCTTCTGTTCACAAGCGGGACTATGGCTCATCCATGGCGCAGGATGGTGGGCTGTCGAGGAAAAGAAGACCGGTCGACTCGTCGGAAGTGTCGGCGCGTTCTTCCGCGAGGAATCCACCGTGATGGAGCTTGGCTGGAATACCTATCGTGCCTTTTGGGGCCAGGGATTCGCGAACGAAGCGGCGGCGGCAGCCTTGAGCCACGCGCTCGAGATCCGACGCGAACCAACAGTGCGGGCGCTCATCGCTTCAGCCAATGCATCGTCGCTGCGCGTTGCCAAGCGCCTTGGCCTGACGTATGAAGCGGACACCGAGATATACGGCAAGGCGGTCGGGATGTATACGCGTGCCAAGCCTGCGTCCTGACCTAAGCCCCGCCCTGGTAACCGTTCTGGCGCCAGGCCTCGTACACCACGATCGCCACCGTATTCGACAAATTCAGGCTGCGATTATCGGGCCGCATCGGCAGCCGGATGCGCTGCTCAGGCGGGAAGGTCTCACGAAACGCCGGCGCCAGGCCGCGCGACTCCGGCCCGAACACGAACACGTCGCCCGGCTGGAAGTGCGCCTCGGCGAACGGCGACGAGCCATGTGTAGTGAGCGCGAACATGCGCGCCTGATCGGGCTTGACCGTCTCCAGGAAGGCGTCCCAGTCCTTGTGCACCTGCATATTGGCGTATTCGTGGTAATCCAGCCCGGCGCGGCGCATC
The DNA here is from genome assembly GCF_050434365.1 of Massilia sp. UYP32. Classification (NCBI taxonomy): domain Bacteria; kingdom Pseudomonadati; phylum Pseudomonadota; class Betaproteobacteria; order Burkholderiales; family Oxalobacteraceae; genus Massilia; species Massilia sp. UYP32. Next base: position 105,950 of record NZ_JBNDIK010000022.1, on the reverse strand, counting down.
TTGGCGTCGTCCAGCGGAAAGCCGAGCGGTTCGATCAGGTGCAGCTGGGCGCCGGCGTTGGCGCACAGGCGGATCACATTGCCGGTATTCGGCGGGATTTCTGGTTCGACCAGGACGACGTGAAACAAGGTACTTCTCCTCAGTGATAATTCATGCATGCGGCGGTGTGCGCGCGAACACGAAGTTCGTGACGCGCGCGGCGCCGGCCCGCTTCAGGACGGTCGCGACTTCATCGAGCGTATGCCCGCTCGACATGACGTCGTCGACCACGCCCACATGGCGTCCGCGCACGTCGCCCGCGGCGTTCACCCCGAACGCCCCGCGCACATTCTTCTTGCGCTCGCCCGGCGCGGCATTCGACTGCGCCGGGGTTTCGCGCACCCGCTGCAAGAGCCGCGGCGCTATGGCTACGCGCAGCGCGCCGGCCAGCGGCCGCGCCACCTCGAGCGCCTGGTTATAGCCGCGCTCGACCAGGCGGGCCGGGCCCAGCGGCACCGGGCACAGCACGTCGGGCAACGCTGGCGCCGCATGTGCGACGGCGCCGTGCAGCACGCGCGCCATCCACGGCGCCAGCGCCAGCTGGGCCCCGAACTTCAGCTGCAGCACCAGGCCGTCGAGCGGCGCCGCGTAATCGCAGGCGGCCACGGTGGCGTCGAAGGCGGGCCTGTCGGCCAGGCAGGCGCCGCAATGCCGGCCCAGGTCGGCCCTGCCTGCCGGATTGGCGCAGCACGGGCAGCGCGTCACGGGCAGGACGTAGGCCTGCTCGCAAGCGGGGCACACGGCCCGGCCCGAGTAAGCTCCGCACAAGGCGCAGGCGGACGGCAGCATGGCGCCCAGCAGGCGGCCGGGCAGTGCGCGAAGGTCCAGCATCGGCTCGACTTCCCACAACCGGTTAAACTGCCAACATTATCTCATCTCGACTTGCATCCCATGGCTTCTCCTCAATCCCCGTCCAGGCTGAGCGCCCCGATCGACTTGCCCCGCGTGCGCGAGCTGTTCGCGCGTCCCGCACGCATCGCGCCATCGGATTTCCTGCGCCGCGAGATCGCCGAACGCATGCACGAGCGCCTGAGCCTGGTGAAGATCGTTCCCAGGCAGGTGCTGGATGCGGGTTGCGGCGCCGGCGCCGACCTGGGCTTGTTGCAGAAGACCTACCCGGCCGCCCAGATCCTGGGCCTCGACGGGGCAGGGGCCATGGCGCGCGCGGCCAGGGGGCCGGTATCGCAGGGCGGCGCGCTGAACCAGTTGCTCACCCGCCTGATGCCGGCCAAGGCCGGTGTCGACGTGTTGTGCGGCGACTATGGCAACCTGCCGTTCGGACCGAACTCGCTCGACCTGCTGTGGTCGAACCTGGCGCTGCACTGGCACCCGCTGCCCGACCGCGTGTTCGCCGAATGGCGCCGCGTGCTGCGGGTGGAGGGGCTGCTGATGTTTTCCTGTTTCGGCCCTGATACCTTCACCGAGCTGCGCACCGCCTTCGCCGCGCTCGACGCCTATCCGCACACCTTGCCCTTCGTCGACATGCACGACTTCGGCGACCAGCTGGTCGCGGCCGGCTTCTCGACGCCCGTCATGGACATGGAACGCATCACCGTCACCTACGACACGCCGCAGGCGCTGCTGGCCGACGTGCGGGCGCTGGGCGGTAACCCGCTGGAATCGCGCCGCCGCGGCCTGATCGGCCGCGCGGCCTGGCAGCGCCTGCTCGACGCCCTCGAGGCGCAACGCCGCCCGGACGGCAAGCTGGGCCTGACCTTCGAAGTCATCTACGGCCACGCCTTCCGCCCTGCGCCGCGCACCACCGCCTCGGGTGAATCCATCGTGCGCTTCCAGCCCCGCAAGCCCTGATATCCGCCTCGCATGGCATATCTGATAAGACGGCCGATTTTCCTTGAATAAAAATTAGTGCTTTAGATATAATCAATTGCTATTTTTTCCGTCCGGCCAATAGAATCGCTTAAAAAAGCGGCAGATTTGGACGAAAAGTAGAAAAAAGAATTGCAGCAGTCGCAGAGTCGCCCGGTCCTGGCAGCAACGTATTGCCAGGTGGGCGAGATGGTTTCCCACCATTCCGCAGCGCAATTTCGCGGGACGACCCGGCAAGCCCTCTGCGATCAGTAGGAGCGGGCACGGTTCGTTCACGAAATTGCTGGGCCCGTTTAAAAATATTCTTATTTTTAGGGTGGTTGGGGACATACATGACATATGCAACGCGACTTCAGGCCGTGCTGTACGGCCTTGCCGTACTCGCAGCAGCCGGCGCCACGCCAGCCCTGGCGCAGCAACAGCCGCTCACGGGCCGGCCTCTCGAGCACCAGCTCAATATGCAGGCCCCCGTCACCGCCGTCGGCGCCGACATCTATTCCCTGCATAACTGGATGATGATCGTCTGCCTGGTGATCTTCCTTGGCGTGTTCGGCGTCATGTTCTATTCGGTGTTCAAGCACCGCAAGTCCCTCGGCCACAAGCCCGCTACCTTCCACGAATCCACCGCCGTCGAGATCGCCTGGACGATCGTCCCGTTCCTGATCGTCATCGGCATGGCGCTGCCCGCGACCAAGACCGTGGTTGCCCTGAAGGACACCTCGAACGCCGACCTCACCATCAAGGCCACCGGCATGCAGTGGAAGTGGGGCTACGATTACCTGAAAGGCGAGGGCGAAGGCATCTCCTTCCTGTCGAACCTGGCCACCCCACGCTCCCAGATCGGCGAGCCGGGCGTCAAGCCGACCGCGGCGCGCACCGAAAACTACCTGCTCGAAGTCGACAACGAGATGGTGGTCCCGGTGAACAAGAAAATCCGCATGGTGTTCACCGCCAACGACGTGATCCACGCCTGGACGATTCCCGCGTTCGCGATCAAGCAGGACGCCATCCCCGGTTTCGTGCGCGACGGCTGGTTCCGCGCCGAGAAGACCGGCGTCTACCGCGGCAATTGCGTCGAGCTGTGCGGCAAGGACCACGCCTTCATGCCGATCGTGGTGCGCGTGGTGACCGACGCCGAGTACACCGCTTGGGTCGAGGGCAAGAAGAAGGAAATGGCGGCGCTGGCCGACGATCCGACCAAGACCTGGACCATCGACGAGCTCAAGACCCGCGGCGAGCAGGTCTATGCCGCCAACTGCGTGGCCTGCCACCAGGCCAACGGCAAGGGCGTGCCCGCCGCCTTCGCGGCGCTGGACGGTTCGCCGAACGTGCTGGGCGACAAGAAGCACCAGATCGACATCCTGCTCAATGGCCAGAAGAGCGGCAAGTTCCCGACCGAGATGCCGGCCTGGAAACAGTTGTCCGATACCGAGATCGCCGCCGTGATCACCTATACCCGCAATACCTGGTCGAACAAGGCTGCGGAAAATATCGTTCAACCGGCCGAAGTCCTGGCCGCACGCAAATAATGCAGGGGTAACGACATGAGCACCACGACGATCGACCACGGCCACGATCACTCACACGGCCACGACCACGCCCACGACGAACACCACGAGCATCCACACGGCTGGCGCCGCTGGCTGTTCGCCACCAACCACAAGGACATCGGCACCCTCTATCTCTGGTTCTCGTTCGTCATGCTGCTCTCGGGCGGCGTGCTGGCGCTGATGATCCGCGCCGAGCTGTTCCAGCCCGGCCTGCAATTCGTGCGTCCCGAATTCTTCAACCAGCTCACCACCATGCACGGCCTGGTGATGGTGTTCGGCGCGATCATGCCGGCCTTCGTCGGCTTCGCCAACTGGATGCTGCCGCTGCAGGTGGGCGCCTCGGACATGGCGTTCGCGCGCATGAACAACTTCTCGTTCTGGCTGCTGCCGCCTGCCGCGCTGCTGCTGGCCGGTTCCTTCCTGGTGCCGGGCGGGGCGACTGCGGCGGGTTGGACTTTATATGCGCCGCTGTCGACCCAGATGGGCATCGGCATGGACATGGCGATCTTTGCCATGCACATCATGGGCGCCTCGTCGATCATGGGCTCGATCAACATCATCGTCACCATCCTGAACATGCGCGCGCCGGGCATGACCCTGATGAAGATGCCCATGTTCTGCTGGACCTGGCTGATCACCGCCTACCTGCTCATCGCCGTGATGCCGGTGCTGGCCGGGGCCATCACCATGACCCTCACCGACCGCCACTTCGGCACCTCGTTCTTCAACGCCGCCGGCGGCGGCGACCCGGTGATGTACCAGCACATCTTCTGGTTCTTCGGCCACCCCGAGGTCTACATCATGATCCTGCCGGCCTTCGGCATCGTCTCGCAGATCATCCCGGCCTTCGCGAGAAAGCCCTTGTTCGGCTATGCCTCGATGGTGTACGCCACCGCCTCGATCGCCATCCTGTCGTTCGTGGTCTGGGCCCACCACATGTTCACCACCGGCATGCCGGTGACCTCGCAGCTGTTCTTCATGTACGCCACCATGCTGATCGCGGTGCCGACCGGCGTGAAGGTGTTCAACTGGGTCGCCACCATGTGGAAGGGCTCGATGACCTTCGAGACCCCGATGCTGTTCGCGGTCGGCTTCATCTTCGTGTTCACCATGGGCGGCTTCACCGGCCTGATCCTGGCCGTGACCCCGATCGACATCCAGGTGCACGACACCTATTACGTGGTGGCCCACTTCCACTACGTGCTGGTGGCCGGCTCGCTGTTCGCGCTGTTCGCCGGCTTCTATTACTGGGCGCCGAAGTGGACCGGCCATATGTATCCCGAAGGCCGCGGCAAGATCCACTTCTGGCTGTCGCTCATCACCTTCAACATCACCTTTTTCCCGATGCACTTCCTGGGGCTGGCCGGCATGCCGCGCCGCTACGCCGACTACGCGGTGCAGTTCACCGACTTCAACATGATCGTGTCGATCGGCGCCTTCGGCTTCGGTTTCAGCCAGGTGTACTTCCTGTTCGCGGTGGTGCTGCCGACCATCCGCGGCGGCGCCAAGGCGCCGGCCAAGCCGTGGGAAGGCGCGGAAGGCCTGGAGTGGACGGTGCCGAGCCCGGCGCCGTTCCACACCTTCGAACACCCGCCGCTGGTGAAGTGATGAGCCCGCGTAAACCGAACAATCTGCGCACCGCCCTGTGGGTGGGCGGCCTGGCGCTGTTCTTCTTCGCCAGCGTGTTCGTCAAGTTCACGCTGCTGAGCTGATCCGGGAGGCGCGCATGAACAGCAAGCTCCTGCGCCTGAACCGCACCACGCTCGGCAAGCTGGTGGTGGTGGCGATCGCGATGTTCGGCTTCGGCTATGCGCTGGTGCCGGTGTATCGCCAGATCTGCGAGGTGCTCGGCATTAACGTGCTGACCCAGAAGGGCGAGTTCGTGGCGGCGCCGACCAATACCCAGGTCGATACATCGCGCACCATCACGATCGAGCTGGACGGCAATTCGCAGGGGCCGTGGCGCTTCCGCCCGACCACGCGCAGCATCGACGTGCACCCGGGCGAGCTGGCCACCGTCATGTACGAGGTGGTCAACACCCAGGGCAGGGCGGTCAAGGCCCAGGCGATCCCGAGCTATGCGCCGCAGTCGGCCACGCCGCACTTCATGAAGGTCGATTGCTTCTGCTTCCAGGAGCAGACGCTTGCGGCGAACGAGGCGCGCCAGATGCCGGTGGTGTTCTTCATCGATCCCAAGCTGCCGCGCGAAGTGAAGAACATCACGCTGTCGTACACCTTCTTCGAGATCGGCGGCGCGTTCAAGGCGGCGGCGGCGCCGGCGAAATCGGCGAAGAATGGATAAGCCACACGAGCGCAAGGCGAATTTTCTCGCCACCATGAAGGCCGTGTTCTGGTCCTTCTTCGGCGTACGCAAGCGCAAGGATTACGAGAGCGATGCCGCCAACCTGAACCCGATCCACGTGATCGTCGCCGGGTTGATCGGGGTCGCGATCTTCATCGGACTGATCATGCTGGCGGTGCGGTTCGCAGTGTCGGCAACGTAGACGCAACAACAATAGCATCACAGAGGAGATAAACATGAGTTCGTCACCAGTGAGTTCCCCAGGCGCCGCGCCTTACTATTATGTCCCCGGCCCGTCGCGCTGGCCGCTGCTGGCCGGCCTGTCGATGCTGGTGACGATGGCCGGCGCGTCCGGCTGGGTCAACAGCATGTCATGGGCGCCGCCCGTGTGCCTGGCCGGCATCGTCGCCATGCTGGTGGTGCTGTACTTCTGGTTCGGCGACGCGATCCGCGAATCCGAATCGGGCCTGTACGGCAAGCGCATCGACCTGTCCTACCGCTGGTCGATGAGCTGGTTCATTTTTTCGGAGGTGATGTTCTTCGGCGCTTTCTTCGGCGCACTGTTCTACGCGCGCGCGATCAGCATGCCCTGGCTGGCCGACCTCGACCACCAGATCCTGTGGCCCGACTTCTCGGCGCAGTGGGGCAACACCGGCCCGGCGAATATCGTCGACGGCTTCCGCACCATGGGACCGTTCCCGATCCCGACCATCAACACCGCGCTGCTGCTGACCTCGGGCGTGACGCTGACCATCGCCCACCATGCGCTGCGCGCCGGGCATCGCGGCAAGACCGCGTTCTGGCTGGCCGCCACCATCCTGCTGGGCGCGGTCTTCATGGGCTTCCAGGTCTACGAATACATGCACGCCTACCGGGACCTGAACCTGAAGCTGACCTCGGGCATCTACGGCTCGACCTTCTTCATGCTGACCGGCTTCCACGGCTTCCACGTGACGATGGGCGCGATCATGCTGGCGGTGATCCTGTACCGCGTCATGAAAGGGCACTTTACGGCGGATAACCACTTCGGTTTCGAAGGCGCCGCGTGGTACTGGCACTTCGTCGACGTGGTGTGGCTGGGGCTGTACGTTGTTGTATATTGGTTGTGACGCAAGCGTAGGTTGAACGCGTGGGCGGGGAACCCGCCCACCTTACCGCAAGCCGGTCGGCGCGATCCACCCCAGCTGGTGCGCCGCCAGCAGGCACAGGAACAACACGATCGACAGGCCGACCCGCAGCGCCAGCGCATTGACGGTGCGGTTGCTGCGTCCCTTGTCGCGCATCAGGAAGAACAGGGCCGACCCGAGGCTGGCCAGGATCAGGACGAAGGCGATGGCGACGAAGATTTTCATGGTGGACCCGCGAAAGGTTGAGGCTTCATTGTAATGCGGTTCGGCTTCCGTTTTCGCCCCGTCGCCTTCGCCGCGGCCGTGGTCGTGGCCATCATCGGCATCCTGCTCGGCAACTGGCAACAGGACCGGGCCGCCTATAAGACCGGACTGCAGGCGCGCCAGCTGGCGCGCGCCGCCGAGCCGCCGCTCGAACTCACGCCTTCCACCAGGATCGGCCCGGATGACGAATTCCGGACCGTGCGCCTGCAGGGTGAGTTCGTCGCCGGCTGGCCGGTCTTCCTCGCCAATCGCCCGATGACGACCCGGTCCGGAGCGCAGTCCGGGTTCTATCTCGCAATGCCGTTTAAAATAGCGGGTTCGGACACGCACGTGCTGGTGCTGCGTGGCTGGCTGCCGCGACCCGCCGGGGTCGAATATGGCAAGCTGTCCGCGTTCGCCACGCCCGCCGGCCCGCTCTTGCTCAAGGGCAGGATCGTCGCGAGCGCCGGCAAGGTGATGGAACTGGGCGAGGGGCCGCCGCTGGCGCCCGGCGCACTGGTCCAGAACCTGACGCCCGAGGCGCTCGCCGCGGCCAGCGGTCTGAAGCTGCAGCCCTTCCTGGTGCAGCAGACCCAGGCCGCCGGCCGGCGCGATGCGCTCGGCCGCGACTGGCCCGTGCCTTCCGCGGGCATCGACAAACACCGCGGCTACGCCTTCCAGTGGTATGCACTGGCGGCGCTGGCCCTGATTTTTTATGTAATGACGGGATTTCGACGTGGCTCAAGAACAAATCGCTGACCCCAAGGCCCCTGAGGCTGCGCGCCGCCGTGGCCGCATGAAACTGCTGTTCGTGCTGCTGATCTGCGCGCTGCCGATCATCGTGTCCTACATCACGTTCTATATCGTCAAGCCGGATGGCCGCACGAACTACGGCACCATCCTCGACGCGCGCACCTTGCCGATTCCCGAGATGGCCACCACCACGCTCGACGGCAAGCCGCGCACCCTTGCCGACCTGAAGGGCAAGTGGGTCATGCTGCGCGTTGGCGGCGGCGCCTGTGACGACGAGTGCCAGCGCCAGCTGTACGCGATGCGCCAGTGGCGCACCATGCAGGGCAAGAACATGGACCGCATGGAGCGCGTCTGGCTGATCACCGACAACGAGCCGCTCGATACCGTCCTGATGCGCGAATACGATGGCATGGAACTGCTGCGCGCGCCCGCCGCGACGGTGGCGCAATGGCTGCCGGTCGCGCCGGGCCAGAAGATGGGCGACCACATCTACCTGATCGACCCGCTCGGCAACCTCATGATGCGCTTCCCCTACCAGCCGGAACCGGGCCGCGTCTACAAGGACATCGCCAAGCTGCTCAAGGCCTCGTCCATCGGTTGAGCCTTACAGCTAGCGCTTCACAGTCACAGTTAAAAGAAACACATGGATCTGTCTTCACTGCTTCACCTGCTCCTGATGGGGCTGCTTGTCGCCAGCCTGCCGCTGGCGATCGTCTGGATGTCGGCCGACCCCAATAAATACCGCAAGCTGGTCTGGGTGATGGTGTTCCTTACCTTCGACCTGATCGTGTTCGGCGGCTTCACCCGCCTGACCGACTCGGGCCTCGGTTGCCCGGACTGGCCGGGCTGCTATGGCGAAGCCAATCCCTTCCTGGCCCATGAGCACATCGCCGCCGCCGAAGCGGCGATGCCGACCGGCCCGGTGACCGTCGCCAAGGCATGGATCGAGATGATCCACCGCTACCTGGCGATGGGCATCGGCGCGCTGATCCTGGCGCTGCTGTTCACCTCGGTCAAGCAATGGCGCCGCACCCATAACGAGGTCTTCAAGCCGGCCATGCCGCTGGCGCTGCTGGTCTCGGTGCTGGTGCAGGGCGCCTTCGGCGCCTGGACCGTCACCCTCAAGCTGCAGCCGGTGATCGTCACCATCCACCTGTTGCTGGGCATGATGCTGCTGGCGATGCTGGTATGGATGGGCTGCCGCGAAGACTATCTGTTGAAGCCGCCGCCGCTGGCGCGCGGTATGGAGCAAATGCGCGATCTCGTGCGCCGCCTGCGCGGCCTGCGCATCCTGTCGCTGCTGGCGGCGGTCGTGCTGGTCACGCAGATCGCGCTCGGCGGGTGGGTGAGCACCAACTACGCCACCATGGCTTGCGACACCTTCCCGCTGTGCCAGGGCGCGCTGGTGCCGGAACTCGACTTCGAGCATGGTTTCCACCTGTGGCGCGAGCTGGGCATGACCAAGGAAGGCCATTACCTGCCGTTCTCGGCCCTGGTGGCGATCCACTGGGTGCACCGGGCGTTCGCGCTGGCGGTGGTGCTGGTGCTGGGCCTGGCGGCCTGGCGCGCCTGGCATCTGCCTGAGGTAGGCACGACCGCGCGCCGGCTGTTGCTGGTGATGGTCGTGCAGCTGTTCACCGGCATCGCCACCGTGTATTTCGACTTCCCGCTGGCGATCGCCGTCATGCATAACGCCGGGGCCGCCCTGCTTGTCATTCTGGTGACCATGTTAAACTACCGGGTGAAGTTCCAACTCGACGCGGCCCGCGCCGCTCCGGCGCCCGAATTTGGCAATGCCTTGTTGCGCCAGCAAGCACCCTAAATGACGACCCAGACCGCCATCCACAAGCCTCCGAGCCGGTTCTCGCAATACTGGACCCTGACCAAGCCGCGCGTGACGCAGCTGGCGGTGTTCTGCGCCGTGATCGGGATGTTCCTCGCCACCGACGGCTTCCCCGGCTGGCAGACGCTGGTCGCCGGCACGGTCGGCATCTGGCTGCTGGCCGCCGCCGCCTTCGCGGTAAACTGCCTGGTCGAGGCCGAGGTCGACGCGCGCATGGCGCGCACCGCGCGCCGCGCCACCGCCTCGGGCGAGCTGAGCCAGTCGCAGACGATCACTTTTTCGGTCGCGCTGGGCGGCCTGGGCATGTATATCCTGTACACGCTGGTCAATCCGCTGACCATGTGGCTGACCTTCGTCACCTTCGTCGGTTATGCCTTCATCTATACCTTGCTGCTCAAGCCGAACACGTCGCAGAACATCGTGATCGGCGGCCTGTCGGGCGCCATGCCGCCGGCGCTGGGCTGGGCCGCGGTGGCCAATGAGGTGCCGATGGAAGCCTGGCTGCTGGTCCTGATCATCTTCATGTGGACCCCGCCGCATTTCTGGGTGCTGGCCATGTACCGGCGCGAAGATTACGCCCGCTCGGGCCTGCCGATGCTGCCGATCACCCACGGCATGAAATTCACCGGCCTGCAGGTGTGGCTGTACACGATCGGCCTGGCCGCGACCACCTTGCTGCCGTTCGCGGTCGGCATGAGCGGCCTGATCTACCTGGCGGCGGCGGTGCCGCTCAACGCCATCTTCCTGCGCCACGCTTGGCGGGTGCATCGCAACTACAGCGATATGGCGGCGCGCAAGACCTTCACCTGGTCGATCGTCTACCTGTCGCTGCTGTTCGCGGCCTTGTTGGTCGACCATTACTTCAGGTTCTGACATGAAAAAATTCTTGAGCGTAGTGGGGTTCACGGCCGTCGCGCTGCTGTCAAGCGGTTGCGAAAAATTGAGCGACAAGCCGCCAGCCTTCCACAACACCGACGTCACCGGCGTCGACTACGCCAAGGGTTTCGCGCTCACCGACCACACCGGCAAGCCGCGCACCCTCGAAGACTTCAAGGGCAAGGTGGTGGTGGTCTTCTTCGGCTACACCCAGTGCCCCGACGTCTGCCCGACCACGATGGCCGAGATGGCCACCGTGATGAAGGAACTGGGCCCGTCGAGCGACGACGTGCAGGTGCTGTTCATTACCGTCGACCCCGAGCGCGATACGCAGGAGCTGCTGTCGCACTATGTCCCGGCCTTCGACAAGCGCTTCATCGGCCTGTACGGCGACGCCGCCGCGACCGCCAGGGTGGCCAAGGAGTTCAAGGTGTTCTACGCCAAGGTGCCGGGCGCCGACCCGGGAAGCTACACGGTGGACCACACGGCCGGCAGCTTCGTGTTCGACAAGCAGGGCCGCCTGCGCCTGTTCGTGCGCCACGGCCAGGGCCCGGCGCTCATCGCCCACGACCTGCGCCAACTGCTATGATGATGTAAACATCATTCATGACAGGACGGCATGGAAGCGCGACCCGGAAGAAACTATACCCGCATCGCCATCGTCGTCCTGCTGACGCTGGGCTGTCTCTATGTCTTGCGTCCCTTCCTGCCGGCCATCCTGTTCGCCGCCGCGGTCGCCATCTCCACCTGGCCCCTGTACCTGCGCCTGCTGCGCGAACTGCGCGGCCAGCGCACGATCGCGGCGCTGACGATGACGCTCACCCTGACCCTGCTGTTCATCATCCCGCTGTCGATGGTGGCCTACAACCTGGGCGACGACGTGGCGCGCGGCTTCAACGAATTGCGCGTCCTGGTCGAGCACCGCGAACTGGCGCCGCCGGCCTGGATCCGCGACATTCCCCTGCTCGGCGAAACGATCGACACCTACCTGCACGACCTGATCGCCAGCCGCGAGCAGATGCTGGCGCTGGCCCAGCGCATGATCGAGCCGGCCCGTATCTGGCTGGTCAAGGGCGGCATCATGCTCGGGACCGGCGTAGTGCAGATGAGCCTGGCGGCCTTCGTCAGCTTCTTCCTGTACCGCGACGGCAATGCGCTCTTGGCCGTGATCGCGGTGACGATGCGCAAGGTGATGGGCGAGGGCGCCGAATCGATCCAGCACACGGTCAGCCAGACCGTGCGCGGCGTGATGTACGGCCTGCTCGGCACGGCGCTGGCCCAGGCGCTGGTGGCGGCGGTCGGCTTCGCGATTGCCGGGGTGCCGGCGGTGCCGCTGCTGTCGGTGCTGGTGTTCCTGACGTCCCTGATTCCGCTCGGCCCGCCGCTGGTGTGGGGCGGTGCGACGCTGTGGCTGTTCGCCCACGGCGAGACGGGCTGGGCGATCTTCATGGCGATCTGGGGCACGGTCTTGATCAGCGGCGTCGACAACGTCGTGCGGCCGATGCTGATCAGCCGCGGCAGCAGCCTGCCGTTCCTCCTGACCCTGCTCGGGGTGCTGGGCGGCGTGATCGCCTTCGGCTTCGTCGGCATGTTCATCGGGCCGGTGCTGCTGGCGGTTGGCTATTCGCTGATGAGCGAATGGACCGGGACCGAGGATCCGATCGTTAAGCACGAGGGGGATCATGCTCACGAATAGCTGGCAATTGTCGGAGATTTTTACAGTGCGATCCCTGTGTCGGGATAAATGGTTAATTTCATTGAGCTAATTTAGTTGGCGCGAATTTTGCTATGTTGATTGTTCCATAACAAATATAGGGATGATCATGAATAAACGACTGACCGGCGCTTTGGGCGCGCTGCTGCTGGCAAGCGCGCTTCCCGCCAAGGCCGGAAGCATCGTTCTGGATTTCGAGGCATTCATTTCGCACAGCCAGATCGGGGATTTCTATAGCGGTGGGCGCGATAGCCACAATCGCCAAGGCTACCATGACTACGGTCTGAGCTTTCGCAACGAGTATGTCATGCATACGCCGCGCGGCGCCTTCCTTGGAGGGCCAGTGGAGCTGACGATTGACCCAGCCAAGCTGCGCGCAGCTCTGGGCAGCGACAAGTACTACATCTCGTTTAACGCAGCGCGCTATGACGTCGATGGCGGCGGAGTGAATGTGTTGTTCGAAGATGGGTTTTACGAACCATACACTTGGGTCTCCGGCAACGGTAACCCTTACTGCCCGACCAACCCGAGTTTCTGCGGCTTTCCGCATCTTGGGACCATGGGTAGCTATCGTGTCTATTCGGCATATGGCGACGCGATGGCCACACATATCAGCTTCAATACTGATCGCCTCGATAACCTCCAGTTCCACGCCTACACAGGCGGCGAGTTCATCCTTCCGCCACCAATCATCGGCGTGGAGCCGCTGGATCGCGTGATTCCCGAGCCGGCATCGATGGCTTTGTTGGGTGTGGGCATGCTGGGCTTGTTCATCCGCCGTCCGCGGTCTTGATGTCCTGCTTCCGGTCGGTTGTATCCGGTGCCGGAAGCGGCTTCGTCCAGAATCAACAGGTTCCCAGCTTCCACACCAGCTTGTCCCTGCCTTTTTCCAGCAACAGCACCTCGACGCCGTTCTTCACCGAGCGCGTGATCGTCACCGAACGCCCGAAATAGCCGTATTCGGTCTTGAGCGCATCCCTGCTCTCGCTCTGCCTGACCTCGGCGCGGTCGATCTGCAGCCGCAGGTTCTGCAGGATCTGGGCGTCCGGCCAGCGCGCCGACAGGGCGACGTGGCGGGTGCGGTCGTCGCCGTTGGCGTCGGGATAGCGCCGCTCGCAGGCGGCGGCGACGCCCGCATGCATCAGCGAAGCCAGGCACAACAGGCCTGCAGCCAGCCCGGGAAGCATGGAAAACCGGATGGTCATGGATCGTGCCCGAAGTTCACAAGCGCTCATCGTAACAGCAGGCGAAGCTGCTCGAAATCGATCGGCTTGGTCAAATGGTGATCGAAGCCCGCGTCCAGCGCCAGCGTGCGGTCCTTGTCCTGGCCCCAGCCGGTGGCGGCAACGAGCGTGATGTCCAGGCCGGACGGCAGGGCGCGCAGGCGCCGCGCGAGTTCGTAACCGTTGTAGTCGGGCAGCCCGATGTCGAGCAGGGCGACGTCGGGCGCGAATTCGGCCGCGACGTCCAGCGCGGCGGCCGCGGTGTGCGCCATACGCGTCTCGCAGCCGAACAGTTCCAGCGCCAGCGCCATGGTCTCGGCGGTGTCGAAGTTGTCGTCCACCACCAGCACCCGCCTGGGCGAGACCGGCGCGGCCGGTTCCGCGGCGGCTTCCGGCGCGGCGCAGCCAGCGACCAGCGGCAGGCGCAGCGTGAATTCGCTGCCCAGGCCGGGCCCGGCGCTCTCGACCAGGATCGCGCCGCCATGCAGGTCGACGATGCCGCGCGCCAGCGCCAGCCCGATGCCGAGCCCGCCCCTGGCCCGGTCGAGGGCCGGTTCGAGCTGGGCGAACATATTGAAGACCGCGCCCAGCGCGTCCGGCGGAATGCCGATGCCGTTGTCGCGCACGCGCAGTTCGGCGTGCCCGTCCGCGCAGGTGAGTTCGACGTCGATCTGGCCGCCGTCCGGCGTGTACTTGGCGGCATTGGCCAGCAGGTTGATGACCACTTGCGCCAGGCGCGTGGCGTCGCCGTCGACCACCAGCGGCGTGTCGCCAACGGACAGGCGCAGCGTATGGCGCGCCGCCGCCATGGCCGGGGCAATGTCCTGCGCCGCGCCGCGCACCAGCGGCGCCAGGTCGACCGCCGTGCGCCGCAGCCGCATCCGGTTCTGGGTGATGCGCGAGACGTCCATCAGGTCGTCCACCAGCCGCGTCAGGTGGCGCAGTTGGCGGTCGAAGGCCTGCAGCAGGCGCTCGTCGGCGCCGCTGCCGTACTTGAGCTTGAAGACGTCGACCGCGCTGCGCATCGGCGCCAGCGGATTGCGCAGCTCGTGCGACAGGGTGGCCAGGAATTCGTCCTTGCGGCGGTCGGCCGCCGTCAGTTGCAGGTTGAGCGCCTGCAGCTGCAGGTCGGCCGCGCGCTGGGCCTCGAGCGCTTCCTCGGCCACCTTGCGCGCGCCGAGCAGGGCATGTTCGTAGGCGTGGCGTCCGCTCGACCTGAACACGGCCCAGTGGTCGAGCCAGGCGCCGTCGGCGCCGGGATGGCGCACGATGTTGAGCAGCACTGGCAGGTGCCGGCCGTCCAGGGTGAGCAGGTCGACCTGGACTTCGTTCACCGCGCCTTCGCGCTGCAGCAACGGCACGCAGCGGGTGTGGTGGAACAGGCGGGCGCCTACCGACAGCAGGTCGTGGAAACGCAGCTTGCCGGTCAGGGCATCGGATGGCGCGCCGAGCCAGGCGTGGAGGGTGGCGTTGGCGCGCACGATCATGCCGCCGGCATCGGTCGCCAGCAGCCCGCACGCCGCCTGCTCGTAAAACGCATCGACGGCGGGCAGGGCGGCGTTCATCGAAGGTCAGCGCAGCGTCTGCGCCAGGAAAACGTCGATCGCGCGCGAACTGGCGGTCGGCGCGCTCATGTGCGGGCAGTGGCCGACGTTGTCGATCACGGCCAGGCTGCTGCTGGGCAGGTGCCGGTGCAGCCACTCGCCGACCGTGCGCGGCGCGATCAGGTCGTCGCTGCACTGCAGGACCAGGGCCGGCACGGTCGACTTCGGCACA
This sequence comes from Massilia sp. UYP32, assembly GCF_050434365.1. Classification (NCBI taxonomy): domain Bacteria; kingdom Pseudomonadati; phylum Pseudomonadota; class Betaproteobacteria; order Burkholderiales; family Oxalobacteraceae; genus Massilia; species Massilia sp. UYP32. Next base: position 90,677 of record NZ_JBNDIK010000022.1, on the reverse strand, counting down.
TCCGGCCGGTGGTCGGACAGGAAGGTGACGCAGGCGAAGTGGCGCGCGATCTCGGGATCGTTGCGGCAGAAACTGTCGGTCAGTTCCTGGCGCAGCTCGGGCCGGTTCGGCGCGCCCATGATGGCCGGGGCCAGGCTCCGCGACCAGCCCAGGTAGTTCGCTTCCATGGTGTCGAGCAGCTCGCCGATGTCTTCGCGGCTGAAGCCGCCGACATAGTCGCCATCGTTGATGTAGCAGGGGGAGGGGCCGATCATGGCCTGGGCGGCGAAGCGCCCGGGCGCCGCGATGGTGGCCAGCATGCCGATCATGGCGCTGACCGAGTGGCCCACCACCACGACCGGTCCGGTGGCGAACTCTTCCACGACCTCGAGCAGGTCGTCGGCATGGCCGTGCAGCGACGCGTACCTGGCGCGGTCGTAGGCCGCCAGGTCAGAGCCGCCGGAGCCGGTCAGGTCATAGGTGATGACGCGGAACCGGTCCTGGTAGCAGGGCGCGAGGAAGCGCCACATGGTCTGGTCGCAGCCGAAACCGTGGGCAAACACCATCGTGGCCGCTCCCTGGCCGGTCACGTGGACGTTGTTGCGAGTCTTGACGGACATTTAATGCCTTCTAATATTTTCACGCAGCCATGCACTGAAAATAACATTTTTTGTCTGCAAAGTCAGCAAAGGCAGCATGCAATCAGGGTGGAAAGGGGCGTAAACGTTTCAATCGCGCTCGTCGTTTTCATTTGCGCGGGTCAATTGCGGTATGACTTTGACCAGCAAAATACGTGGCCCGTTCATTTTCTTGACCACGACGTCGAAATGCGGGAACGCGATGCGCTGGCCCTGCTTCGGGATATCGCCCAGCTTTTCCATCAGCAGGCCGCCGACCGATTCCACGTCTTCCAGTCCCATCTGCTCGTTGTCGATGTCGATCCCGAGCAGGCGTTCGAGCGAGAAGATCGGCAGGCTGGCCTTGCCGATATAGGTGCCGTCGGTCTGCTTGAGCCAGTCGTTTTCGTTCATCCGGAACTCGTCGCGGATCTCGCCGACCATCGCCCCCAGCAGGTTGTCCAGGGTGACGAAGCCGACCGGGCGCTTGCCCTTTTCGCCGATCAGGGCGAAGTGCGGCGCGCCGCCGCGGAAGCGCCGGAAGATGTCCTGGGCCGGGGTGCGCGCCGAGATCGACTCGACCGGGCGCAGGAACTGCGTCAGGTCGGTGACCGGGCGGCCCGCCTGCAGCGCGAAATACAGGTCCTTCAGGTGGATGATGCCCAGCACTTCCTCGCCTTCCTCGTCGAAATACGGGTAGCGCGAAAAGCGGTTGCGGCGCACGGTTTCCAGGTTTTCTTCCAGCGAGCGGCTGGCGTACAGGGCGCTGACCTCGTTGATCGGCCGCATCAGCTCGGATACCTGCAGCGTGCTGAAGTCGAGCGACTGGGCCAGGATGTTGCGGTCGTCCTGGGTGATCTGCTCGCCCGGCGTGGTGGTGTTGGTATTGGTGCGCAGGATGAGCTTGAGCTCGTCGAGCGAGTAGTGGGTGTCGTGACCGCCGGCGCCGGCCAGGCCGGCCATGCGCAGCACGGCGTTGGCGCTGGCATTGAGCACGGCGATCGCCGGGTACATCGCCCAGTAGAAGCCGTACAGCGGCATCGCGCACCACAGGGCCACCGATTCCGGCAGCCGGATCGCGAGCGACTTGGGGGCCAGTTCGCCGACCACGATGTGCAGGAAGGAGATCACCGAGAAGGCCACCACGAAGGACACGCCGTGGATCAGTTCCTCGGAGGTGACGCCGAGGAAGGCGAACACCGGCTCGAGCAGGCTGGCGAAGGCCGGTTCGCCGACCCAGCCCAGGCCCAGCGAGGCCAGGGTGATGCCGAGCTGGCAGGCCGACAGGTAGGCGTCGAGCTGGCCGTGGACCTTGGCCAGGATGCGTCCGCGCAGGCCGGTGGTCTTGGCGATCGCGCGCACGCGGGTCTTGCGCAGCGTGACGATACTGAACTCGGCCGCCACGAAGAAGCCGTTCAGCGCCACCAGGAAGAAGGCGAGAACGACAAATAAAATGTTTTCCATACTGGTTTTGTATTAACAAAAGGCAAAGCCAGGGGTCATTGTACAACCTGACTTGTCTTTATTCCCTGTCAAGCGCTTCCTTGTGCACGGCGGCCAGGATGGCCTCGACCGCCGGATGCTTGATCTTGCGTTCGTTCGAGATCGCATAGAAGTGCTCGCGCACCTCGGGCACCCGGCCCACCAGCTCGGCCCCGAGCTGGACCTTGATGTCGGCCACCGGCGCCGCCGGGGTGAAGAACAGGCCGAGTCCGCGCCGCCCGAAGGTATTGAGCAGGGCGTTGTCCTCGAACTCGCCGACCACGTCGGGCCGGATCGCATGGCGCTCGAACCAGTCGTCGATCTTGCCGCGCAGGGCATTGTTCCGGGTCGGGAGCAGGATCGGGGCGCCGTGCAGCGAGGCCGGGAAATCCTTGCGGTAGTTCTTGGCCAGGGCCGGGGCGCCGACCACATACATCTCGTTCTCGGACAGCAGGTGGCTGAACACGCGCAGCGTGGTCCCGGTCGGCACCGCGCGGTCGGTCAGCACCACGTCCAGCTTGTGCAGGGCCAGGTCGCCCAGCAGGGCTTCGTACTCGTCTTCATGGCACACCAGGCGCACCGGAATGGCAAGCTGGGTCGTCACCTCGAGCATGCGGTAGGCCGTGAACTTGGGCAGCGAATCCGAAATGCCCACCGCGAGCCGGATGCGGGCGCTGTCCGAGGCGTCCAGCGCTTCCTGCATCTGCTCTCCCAGAAGAAAGATCTGGTCGGCATAGGACAGCGCCAGGCGACCGGCCTCGGTCAGGTTCAGGCGCCGGCCTTGCTGATTGAACAGTGCTTTGCCAAACGCCTGTTCAAGCAAGGTAAGCTGTGTGCTGACAGTCTGGATCGCCAGGCCAAGGCGCTCGGCGGCGCGCGTGATGCTGCCTTCCTTGGCAACCACCCAGAAGTAATAAAGGTGACGGAAATTGGGTGGCGCGTGGTTCATGGCTTCTGTTTTTCGGAAGTAATATTTCGATTATCTTCGCTTTTTCAATAAGCGCCAAGCTTTTACAATATAGCTCGCCGACACTGTTGGCGTATAACTTTTATAAGAGGGAAAAACTTATGAAGTACTTTACCTGGTCATTCATCGTGACCGCAGTCTGTCTCGCGCTCTCCGCATGGTGGGGCTTCGAGCATGGCGGCATGAGCGCCGCGTTCACCGCGCTGGGCGTGGCGGCCATCCTGGCGGTGATGGAAGTCTCGCTGTCCTTCGACAACGCCGTGGTCAACGCCTCGGTGCTCAAGGGCTGGGACGAGTTCTGGATCAAGCTGTTCCTGGGCGTCGGCATCATCATCGCCGTGTTCGGCATGCGGCTGGTGTTCCCGCTGGTGATCGTGGCCGTGGCCGCGGACCTGGGCGCCGTCGAAGTGTGGAACCTGGCGCTGACCGATCCGAAGGCGTTCTCGACCCACCTGACCAACCACCACGCCGAAGTGGCGGCCTTCGGCGGCATGTTCCTGCTGCTGGTGTTCTTGAACTTCATGCTGGACGACGAGAAGGAAACCCACTGGCTGGGCAACTTCGAAGCCAAGATCGGCGCGCTGGGCAAGGTGTCCTCGATCGCCGTCATGATCGCGATCGCCGCGCTGCTGTTCAGCATGACCTATGTTGAAGAAGCGCAGAAGATGGTCGTCCTGATCGCAGGTATGTGGGGCATCCTGGTCTATGTCGGTGTCGACATGCTCAGCAGCATGCTGGAAAAGAGCGAGTCCGAAGCCGGCGCCGTCGGCGACGCGGTCAAGAAGGGCGGCATCGGCGGCTTCCTGTACCTCGAAGTGCTGGATGCCTCGTTCTCGTTCGACGGCGTGATCGGCGCCTTCGCGATCACCAGCGACGTCGTGATCATCATGCTGGGCCTGGCGATCGGCGCGATGTTCGTGCGTTCGATGACCGTGTTCCTGGTGCGCAAGGGCACGCTGGACGAATATGTTTACCTGGAGCATGGCGCGCACTACGCGATCGGCATCCTGGCCGTGATCATGCTGGCGAGCATGAAGTGGCACGTGCCCGAGCTGATCACCGGCGGCGTCGGCGTGGCCTTCATCCTGGCTTCGCTGTGGAGTTCGCTGCAGTACAAGAAAAAGCACGCGGCGCTGGAAAGCGGTGCGTAAATGACAAATGACCGCTCCTGCCGGAGCGGTCCAGAATCCGCGGCGAGTGGCTGAACACCAGCTCGCTGCGTTTGCACCCCGGTGTTCATTAACTAGGAGAGTCTCATCATGGCAATCAGTCTGCAAAAAGGCGGCAACGTCAACCTGTCGAAAGAAGCCCCGGGCCTGACTTCGCTGAAAGTCGCCCTCGGCTGGGACGTTCGCGCAACCGATGGCGCAGCCTTCGACCTCGACGGCGCGGTGTTCCTGCTCAATTCGTCGGGCAAGGTACGTTCGGACAGCGACTTCATCTTCTACAACAACCTGAAGTCGGCCGACGGCTCGATCGTCCACTCGGGCGACAACACCACCGGCGCCGGCGAAGGCGACGACGAGTTCGTCACCATCGACCTGACCAAGGTGCCGGCCGACGTCGACAAGGTCGTGCTGGGCGTGACCATCCACGACGCCGAAGCCCGTCGCCAGAATTTCGGCATGGTCGGCAAGGCCTTCATCCGCTGCGTCAACAACGCCACCAACCAGGAAGTCGCGCGCTACGACCTGTCGGAAGACAGCTCGACCGAAGCGGCGATGATCTTCGGCGAGGTGTACCGCAACGGCGCCGACTGGAAGTTCCGCGCGATCGGCCAGGGCTTCAACGGCGGCCTGGGCCCACTGGCCCGCAACTACGGCGTGAACGTTTAAGGTAATGTAGGGGCGGTTCAAGGAACCGCCTCATGAAAGGAAGCCAAATGCCAGTTTTTACCGTGACCGGGGACGTCGATCCCTTCCTGCACGTGTCGATGAAGCAGGGCGAGACCATCTATTGCGAATCCGACGCGATGGTGATGATGGAATCGACCCTCGATCTCAAGGGCAAGATGAAGGGTGGCCTCGGTAGCGCGCTGATGCGCACCTTCGCCAACGGCGAGTCGTTCTTCCAGCAGCACATCGAAGCGACCCGCGGCGAGGGCGACTGCCTGCTGTCGCCAACCCTGCCGGGCGCGATGCAGATCGTCGACGTCGGTCCGAACAACTACATCATCAGCGATGGCGCCTTCGTCGCGGCCACGTCCGGCGTGGACCTGCGGGTGCGCACGCAAAGCCTGGGCAACGCGCTGTTCGCGCAGAGCGGCGGCTTCTTCGTCACCGAGACGGGCGGCCAGGGCCAGGTGGTGGTGTCGGGCTTCGGTTCGATGTCGGTCCTGGAGGTCGAGCCGGGCAAGGATGCGATCATCGACAACTCGCACGTGGTGTGCTGGGACAGCACCCTGCGCTACGAAATCTCGATCACGACCGGCACCAGCGGCGGCTTCCTGGGCAACCTGATCAACAGCCAGACCAGTGGCGAGGGCATGGTCCTGCGCTTCTCGGGTCGTGGCAAGGTATATGTGTGTTCGCGCAACCGCACCGCATTCAAGGCCTGGATGCAGGCGCCCGCAAAATAAGGAGCTATAACAATGTCAGTCAATCTGCAAAAGGGACAGAAGATCTCCCTGGACAAGGAAGCCGGTGGCGGCCTCTCCCGCGTGACCATGGGTCTGGGCTGGGACGCGATCAAGTCGAAGGGCTTCTTCGGCTTCGGCGGCGGCAAGTCCGAAGCCGTCGACCTCGACGCCTCGGTGGTAATGTTCGACGAGTCGAACCGCCCGATGGACGTGGTCTGGTTCCGCCAGCTCAAGAGCCGCGACGGCAGCATCTCGCACTCGGGCGACAACCGCACCGGCGCCGGCGATGGCGATGACGAGCAGATCAGCGTCGACCTGAACGCCGTGCCGGCGAACGTCAAGGCGCTGGTGTTCACCGTGAACAGCTTCACCGGCCAGAACTTCTCGACCGTCGAGAACGCCTACTGCCGCCTGATCAACGCAGCGAACCAGCAAGAGGTGGCGCGCTTCAACCTGTCGGTGACCGGCTCGCACTCGGCCCAGATCATGGCCAAGCTGTACCGCCACAACGGCGAGTGGAAGATGCATGCGATCGGCGAGAACGGCACTGGCCGGACCTTCGACGATCTGATGCCGCAGATTACGGTGCACCTGTAACCGGCTTTTTCGCCAAACCACCGAACCGGGGCCGAGGCCCCGGTTTTTTTATTGTTCGGGCATGCCGTCGCAAATGTAACGGCAGAGCTTTTCGGAATCGGCTTCGTACTTGTCGATGACCGATTCCTCTTCATCCTTGAGCAGCGCCAGCTTCTTGGGATCGGTTTCTGCATTCTTCTTCCGGTCAAGTTCGGCGATCTTGCGCTGGTAGGCTTCCCGCTTTGCATCGGACGGGCCCACCTCGGCGCAGTTGCGCATGCACTGCGACCTGGTGTTATAGGTTTTCTGGGCAAACGCGGTGTTCGACAACATGCATGCCAATGCACACAGCGCGACAATCTTTTTCATGTGTTTCCTTTCCGGTCATAAGCTGGTTTCGAAACGCACCACGATGCGCGCGTGGCTTGCGTTCCAGGCCGAGAGGCGGACGATGCTGTCCTGCTCAAGGTATTCGTCGATGCGGGCCTTGCGCTGGGCCAGCAGGTTGTCGAGGTTGAGCCGCAAGACCGTGGTCTTGCTGACGTTCCAGCTCGCATTCAGGTTCAGCACGCGCCGGCTCGATTCGTAGACGCGCTGGTTGACGCTGCTGCGCACCCAGTCCTCGGGCAGGTAGCTGGCATCGAAGCCCAGTTTCACGGGCAGCGACTGCAACGCATAGCTGCCGCCCAGCTTGGCGCGCCAGGGCGACTGCCCGGCAATGCGGTTGTCGGGACCGGGCAGGTCGCTGAGGGTCGAGTCGGCCAGGCCGATGCTGCCGGAGAGTTCCAGGTTCGCCAGCGTTGACGAGAAATCCTTGCCCGCCAGGCGCGCTTCGAGGTCCAGGCCGCGTATCCGCGCCTGGCCCAGGTTGGCCTGGCGGATCACGTAGCGCGGCACGCTGGCCCAGGGCACGTCCAGCAGCGCGACCTCCTGGCCGTTCTTGTCGCCGACGTCGCGCACATGGAATTCCACGCTGACCTCACTGTCGCGGCCGAATCCGTGCGCATACGACAGGTTCAGGCCGAGCGCGCGTTCCGGTCGCAGCGCGGGATTACCGCTGCTGTCGGCCAGGTCGATGCCGTTGGCGCCGCACAAGTCCTGGGCCGGGCATGGCGCATATGGATTGATCGTGGGCCGCAGCAGCATTTCGTCGAAGAAGGGCGTGCGGTAGCTGCGCGCCAGCGAGGCCCTGAGCTGGCGCTTGCGATTGCCGCCAATGCGGTGCGAGACATGCGCCGACGGCGACCACAGGTCGAATCGCGGACGGTTGTCGACCGGACCCTCGACCAGGCGGTAATGGCGTCGTTCGCCCGACGCGCCCAGGTTGACGGCCCAGCGCCGGTTGATCCGCCATTCGTCCTGGATGAACAACCGGACGCTGGTCAGGCGGGATGCCGTTTCCGGCCCCAGCACGGCCAGGCTGGGGTCTGGACGGCCGTCGACCAGGTCGGTATGGCTGCTGTCGCTGTCGTTGCGCGCGAACCTGGCGCCGGCGCTGATCCGGTGGCCATCCTCGGTCTCCAGGGCGTAGTCGAGGTCGAGGAAGTAGTTGCGCGTGCTTTGGTCCTGGTCATTGACACGCTGGCGCGGGCCGCCCGGCGACCATATTTCGTCCCGGCGCAGGCGGCTGTCCGAACGCGAGCCGCTGGCAAGAAGCTTGACGGCCAGGCTGCTGTCCGGGTCGATCTTCCAGTTCCACAGCAAGGGCAGGTGCAGATTGTTCGTGGGGCTCGTCCCGGTCTGGTTCGCGAACGAGGTCGGGCCGGACAGCCAGCGCCGCTGTTCCTGGCTGTCATTGTCGGAGTTGGCGCGCGCGATTTCCGGGCTGAAGGTCAGCGTGTGATCGGCATCCAGGGCCCAGGCCAGCACACCGCTCGCACTGATCGATTCGAACAGGCCCGGGGTATGGGCCTCGCCTTCGTACTCACGGGCCACGCCCGAGCCCGGCCGTTCGCGGGTCTGGACATAGCTGCCATTTGCGGTGGACAACCTGCGCCAGCGCGACAGCATGAAGGTATGGCTGAAGTCATCGCTCACGCCGGTGGTCGACCAGGTCAGGTCCATGCCCTTCCTGCCGCCCTCGGTGCGCACATTGCCGTGCAATCTGGACGACGTCTTGCGCTGCGCCTTGCGCAGGACGATGTTGATGGTGCCGGCGATGCCGAACGGCCCGGTGGCTGCGGTGGTGGTCTTGGCGATCTCGATGCGTTCGACGCGCATCAGGTCGATGTTCATGTAGTCGCCGGTCTGCGCCTGGCCATCGACCAGCACCTGGGTATAGCCGGGCAGGCCGAGCAGGCCGATGCGGCCGCCCTTGTCGACGCTGATCGCGGGCTCGCGCCGGAGCAGTTCGCCGGTATTCTGCAGGCCGCTGTCGGCGATTTTCTTCTGGCCGATGATGATTTTTCCGGCGACGAAATCCTGGCCCGCCTCGACGTCGGTCTGGACGCCGCTGATGACGACTTGCTGGGGTGGCGCGCTCGCCTCGGTCTGGGCATGCGCGCAGGTGCAATACAGGGCTGACAGGCAGGCGAGAAGACGGTGCATCCGATTGAATCCAATACCAAACCGGTCGATCCTATCAACGAAAGTTCGCCGAAAATGCGCCAAATGTCACTGTAGCGCTCACACGTTTTCATGCTTGACAAGGACTGCGGATGCCCTTAGTGTATCAACCAACTAATACACCAATACGCCATGCCCCCCCAACCATCTCAACTGTTCTCGATCGTCCCCGGTTCGACCGATCCGATCTACCGGCAACTGGTCGACCAGGTGCGCCGGCTGGTGGCCGGCGGCCAGCTGGCGCCGGGCGATGCGCTGCCGTCGGTGCGCGAGGTCGCGCTGCAGCTCGCCGTCAATCCGATGACCGTGTCCAAGGCGTATGGGTTGCTCGAGCTGGAAGGCCTGCTCGAGCGCCGCCGCGGCATCGGCATGATCGTCGCCGACCGGCCGGCCGGCAGGGGCGGGGCGAGCGCTGCCGGCGAGCGCCTGGCGCTGCTGCGTCCCACCCTTGAACGCGCCGCGCGCGAGGCGCGCGAGCTCGAACTCGATCCCGACACCGTCCTCTCTCTCTTTACAACCATCCTGAAGGAATCACCGTGACCGCACTCCCGATCCAGTTGCGCGGCGTCGCCAGGCGCTTCGGCAACAAGACCGTACTCGACGGCCTCGATTGGGAGGTCGGACCGGGCCAGGTGATCGGCCTGCTGGGGCGCAACGGCGCCGGCAAGTCGACACTGATGGAATGCCTGCTGGGCCTGCGCGAGATCGACGGCGGCAGCATCGCGCTGTTCGGCGAATCGCCCGCCGCGCTGTCGGACGCGACCCGCGCCCGCATCGGCTACGTGCCGCAGAAGTCCGACCTGTTCGACTGGATGACGCCGCTGCAGATGCTGGACTACTTCAAGGCGCTGTATCCGCGCTGGAACGACGCCAAGGTCGAGGGCCTGCTGGGCCGCTGGGGCATCGATCTCGCCATGCGCAACAAGCCGATCCGGCGCCTGTCGGGCGGCGAGCAGCAGCGCCTGTCGATCATCCGCGCGCTGGCCCACGATCCCGAGCTGCTGGTGCTGGACGAACCGGTGTCGGCGCTCGACCCGGCCGGGCGGCGCGATTTTCTCACCGAGCTGATCGACGGCGTGATCGAGCGCGGCACCACGGTGGTGTTCTCGACCCATATTCTCACCGACCTGGAGCGGGTGGCGCTGGACGTCGCCTTCCTCAAGGATGGCCGCATCGTGCTCGAAGGGGATCTGGACGACCTGCTCGATGGCGCCGCCAGCCACGTGCCGTCCGGCGCGCGCGTGCCGTCGAACCTGGAAGACCTGTTCATCGAGGTGACCCGGTGAGCCCGCGCCTGGCGCTCTACGGACTGCTGTGGCGCTCGGCGCTGGCGCAGGTGCACCCGTATGCCCATCGGCTCGTCGTTTGGCTGACGCCGGTCCTGTCGCTGGTGGCGGCGGCGCTCGCCTGGAAAGTGTACGACCTGGGCACTGGGGCGCGCTGGGGCGCAAACATGCTGTGCAGCTCGGTCCTTCTCACCTGGACCTGGGGCTTTCTGCCTGGCGCCTTCAAGCTCAATTCCCCCGCCAATGCCCAGCTGACACCCGGGGTGCGGGCGCGCCTGCTGGAACTGGCCTCGGCAGTGTGGATGCTGTGCATCGCCGGACTGGCGTTTGCCAATGCAGGCAGCGCGTCGGACGTCGTCCTGCGCGTGGTCTGGTGGATGGTGGCTTCGCTTGGCCTGGCGCTGGCGGCCACCGGCAGCGGCGCCGGATCGGCAGTGCTCCTCGCGATCTGGCCGTTGATGGGATTGCCGTCCGTGATACCGGACCGGGCGTACGCCATGATGGCGCATCCGGCCTTCCTCCCGCTGCTGGCGGCCCTGCTTTTGCTGCCCGGGCTGGCGGCCATGCGCGTGATTCTCGCGCAGGCGGGGGACCGGCATTGGCAGTTGCTGGAAAAGCGCACGGTATGGCGTGACAGGAACGCGTTCAAGCTCCGCGGGGAGAACGGTTTGCTGCTCTCGTGGCAGGCATACTCGCTGCGCCTGGCCGGCAAGCGCCGTGACCTGGGCGCCATGCTTTTGCACGGCAGCGGCCCCGGCCTGCCATTGGGCGTGATCGCGCTGAGCATTGCCGGCATGGGCCTGTTCGGGCTGCTGCTGGTCGGCTTCATGCGCCTGGGCGGCTACCCCAAGGCGGCCGAGCTCGCGCTGGAGATGGGCTGGATGTGGAGTCTGCTGCCATTGCTCCTGTTCCAGTTGCACACGAACTTGCTGGCGAACCTGACGGACATGCCTGCTGGCCAGCCTCTGCTCAGGCTGGCGCCGGCGATGCCCGCTACCGCGCCGCGGTTCAATCGCTTGCTGGCCTCGACGGCATTGCGCAGCAGTCTGGCGGCCTGGGGCATGGCGGCGGCCACGGCGCTCCTGTGCAGCTTCCTGAGCGGCGCCGGCGCGGATGAGCTGCTGCTGGTGGCGAGCCTGTGTGGCCTGGCCCTGCCGGCCCTGGCCTTGCCGCTGCGCGACCATGCACGCCGCCCACGCTGGAATCCGGTTCTGCAGTGGCTGACGGTGTTGGCGCTGGCGGGCGGCTGCCTGCTGGTCGCACTGCCCATCGGGCGACTTCTGGAATTGCCGGTTTTTCCGACTGCGGCTGGCCTTGCCACCCTGCTGACGGCTTTCCTGGTGTCGCGCCGCTACCGTTCGACACTTCGCGCGCCGTTCGCTTTTCCCGCCGGAAGGCTGGATTGACGGGGGATGGGTCATGTCGCACGATGTGATCTGTTCATTAACCGAGTTGCCGAAGGGGATAGATCGATCGTTCTTTTTGTTGCTGAGCAACAACCGGCCCACTGGCACTTTGATACTGAACTTCGGTTTTTGCTGAAAAAAAGTCGCACTGAAGATAAGGTTTCGCTGTTGTACTTACTCATAAAAAAAACCTTCATCTTCAGGGCAACCATGCTTTTCAAACTGACACTGCGACTCCGGCTGATCGCCACGATGGCCATGCTTGGCTTCCTCATCACCGCTGTCGGCCTGCTCGGCATCTACGGCATGCGTGAAGACCACGCCACGCTCGAGCAGGTGTACTCGAATCAGCTGGCGTCCAGCATCGCGATCAATAATTCCAAGAACTTCCTGAACCGCGCGCGTTTTGGCCTGGACCGCGCCGTGTTCCATCCGGACGCGGCCGACGTCGGCAAGACCCTGAGCCGCGCCAAGGGCTTCATCGAGGATTCGAACAAGGAGTGGCAGCGCTACCTGGCCCTGCCGCGCGACGCCGAGGAAGCGGCATTGGCCAAGACCCTGGAAGTCGAACGCAACCGCTACATCAACGACGGCATGCTGGCGCTCGCCACCGCCATCGAGCAGATGAACGTCGAGCGCATCGAAGCGCTGTCGATGACGGAAATGACGGCCCTGTACGGCGTCTTCGACAAGGCATCGGGCGCCCTGGACGATTACCAGCTGACGACCGCCAAGCGGGGCTACGACGAGAGCGGCCGTCTGTTCGATACGCTGATGTGGATCTCCAGCGCCAGCGTGGTGCTCGGCGTGCTGCTGGCGGCGGTGTCGTCGTGGCTGCTGCTGCGCGCCATCATGCGGCCGCTCGACCACGCGCTCGGCCACTTCGACGCGATGGCCCATGGCGACCTGTCGACCAGGGTGCAGATCGACCGCGACGACGAAATGGGCGCACTGCTCAAGGGCCTGGCCACCATGCAGCAGCAGCTGGCCACCACCGTGCGCGGCGTGCGCGACAGCAGCATGTCGATCGCCAGCGCCAGCAGCGAGATCGCGGCCGGCAATATGAATTTATCGAGCCGTACCGAAGCCCAGGCCAGCGGCCTGGAAGAAACCGCTTCTTCGCTCGAGGAATTGACCACCACCGTGCAGCACAATGCGGACAATGTGCGCCAGGCGAATAACGTGGCGCGCTCGGCGTCCGAAGTCGCGGTGCGCGGCGGCCAGCTGGTGTCGGAAGTGGTGCAGACCATGGGCGCCATCGATGCCTCGTCCAAGCGCATCGTGGACATCATCTCGACCATCGACGGCATCGCCTTCCAGACCAATATCCTGGCGCTGAACGCGGCCGTCGAAGCGGCCCGCGCAGGCGAGCAGGGCCGCGGTTTCGCGGTCGTGGCCGGCGAAGTGCGCAACCTGGCGCAGCGCTCGGCGGCGGCGGCCAAGGAAATCAAGGAGCTGATCAGCACCTCGGTCCGCAACGTCGAGGCGGGCGCCGCCCTGGTCGACAGCGCCGGCACTACCATGGACGAGATCGTCAGTAGCGTGACCCGCGTCAGCGACATCATGGCCGAGATCCTGGCCGCCGGCGAAGAGCAGACCGCCGGCATCCAGCAGATCAACGAAGCGGTCAGCCATATGGACCAGGCGACCCAGCAGAACGCCGCCCTGGTCGAGGAAGCGGCAGCCGCCACCGGCGCGTTGCAGGATCAGGCGCATGCGCTGCAACAGATGGTGGGCGTGTTCAAGATCGATGCGCAGGCGGCGCCTCAAGCGCAGGCGCCGGTGCGCGCGCGCGCCGGCCACGAACGCATGGCCCTGGCCGCGTAAGCCGGCACGCCGTCCCGCCAGGGCGCCCGGCGAGGGCGCGCCAAAAAATCGCCGGGCGGCGCCGCATATTACGGCGCGATGACGTTGCGAAACATGCAATAATGCCGCATGAACGCGCGCAACCATGTCCCCGGACCCCATCAGGCAAAAGATCGACTCCATGGGTAGTCCACTAGCGTTTCCCGCTTCCGGCGCCGCGATGGCGGCGGCGATCCGCGATCACGACTGGGCGGCCTCGCCGCTGGGCCCGATCGCATCCTGGCCCGCCACGCTGCGCACCAGCATCAATATCGTGCTGGACTCGGCCTTTCCGAGCTTTATCGTCTGGGGGCCGGACCAGACCCTGCTCTACAACGACGCCTACGCCGAGATCCTGTGCAACAAGCACCCGGCCGCGCTGGGGCAGGCGTTCCAGGCCGTCTGGCACGAAATCTGGGACGTGCTCGGGCCGCTGGTCGAGCGCACCCTGGTGGGCGGCGAATCGCACAAGATGAACGACATCGCGCTCGTCATGCAGCGCAAGGGCTATGCCGAGCACACCTGGTTCACCTATTCCTATGGTCCCGTGCGCGACGATGCCGGCCGCATCCTCGGCCTGCTGTGCAACTGCATCGAAACCACCGAGGCCGTGCTCCGGCAGCGGCGCCAGGCGGCCGACGAAGCGGTGCTGCGCGAGCACGAATCGGCGTCGCGCGAGGACGCCGAGCGGGTCCGGCTGGCACTGGAGGCGGGCGCCATCATCGGCACCTGGTTCTGGGACTTGCCGACCGACCGCTTCACCGTCGACGAAGCCTTCGCGCGCGCCTTCGGCCTCGACCCGGCCATCGGCCGCACCGGCCTCTCGCTGGCGCAGGTGGTGGCCACCGTGCACCCCGACGACCAGGCCGGCCTGGCGCAGGCCATCAATACGGTGATCGCGCGCGGCGGCCATTACGCCCACCAGTACCGGGTGCGGCGCGCCGACGGCCGGTATTACTGGATCGAGGCCAATGGCCGGGTCGACCTGGCGCCGGACGGCACCGGCCTGCTGTTCCCGGGCGTGCTGATCGACGTCGAGGGCCGGCGCGCGGTGGAGGCCGAGCGCGACGGCGCGATCCTCAAGCTGCGCGCGCTCAACGAGCAGCTGGAACAGAAGGTGCTGGCCCAGGCGCTGGCGCGCGGGCGCACCTGGCAGCTCAGCCCCGACATCCTGGGCGTGCTCAATGCCGACGGTTTCATGGAGACCTCGAACCCGGCCTGGCAGGCCACGCTGGGCTGGACCGAGGAAGAAGTCGCCGGTACGCCCTTCCTCGACTTCATCCACCCCGACGACCGCGCCCGCACCGAGACGGTCTGGCGCAATGCGCTGGAGCGCGGCATTCCCGCGCTGCGCTTCGAGAACCGCTACCGCCACAAGACCGGCGGCTGGCGCTGGCTGTCGTGGGTGGCGGTGCCGGACGAGCGCAAGGTGTACTGCTCGGCGCGCGACATCAGCGTCGAGCGCGAACGCCAGGCCGAGCTGGAACGGGCGCAGGAACAGCTGCGCCATTCGCAGAAGATGGAGGCGGTCGGCCAGCTCACCGGCGGGCTGGCGCATGACTTCAACAACCTGCTGGCCGGCGTCGCGGGCAGCCTCGACCTGATCAAGCTGCGCCTGGGGCAGGGCCGCGCCGGCGAGATCGAGCGCTATCTCACGGTGGCCCAGGGCGCGACCAGGCGGGCGGCGGCGCTGACCCACCGGCTGCTGGCCTTTTCGCGGCGCCAGACGCTGGCGCCCAGGGCCATCTGCGTCAACACCATGGTCGACGGCATGCTGGAAATGATCCGGCGCACGGTGGGCCCTGGCGTGCGGGTCGAGCCGGCGTACAGCGAGGTGCCGTGGACGGCGCTGGTCGACCAGTCGCAGCTCGAGAACGCGCTGCTGAACCTGTGCATCAATGCGCGCGACGCCATGCCGGACGGCGGACGCATGGCGATCGCCACCGCCAACCGGGTGCTCGGCCTTGAGGCCGCGCGCGGCCACGAACTGCCGCCGGGCGATTATCTCGCGCTGTCGGTGGCCGACACCGGCGCCGGCATGGCGCCGGACGTGCTGGCCAAGGCCTTCGAACCCTTCTTCACCACCAAGCCGCTGGGCCAGGGCACGGGGCTGGGGCTGTCGATGATCTACGGTTTCGCCAAGCAGTCCGGCGGGCAGGTGGCCATCGACTCGCAGCTGGGGCAGGGCACCACGGTCAGCATCTTCCTGCCGCGCCATCGCGGCGCGGCCGAGGGCCCCGAGGCGGCGCCCGCCCTCGCGGCGCCGCCGGCCGGCCGCGGCGAGACGATCCTGGTGGTGGACGACGAGCCGAGCGTGCGCACGCTGGTGGTCGACCTGCTCGGGGAGCTCGGCTACACGGTGCTCGAAGCCGAGGACGGCGCCGGCGGCCTGGCGCTGCTGCAATCGGACGCGCGCATCGACCTCGTGATCTCGGACGTCGGGCTGCCGGGCATGATGAATGGACGCCAGATGGCGGACGCGGCGCGCGTCAAGCGTCCCCGGCTGAAGGTATTGTTCATCACCGGCTATGCCGAAACCGCCTTGCTCGACCACGGCCAGCTCGCGCCCGGCATGTCGGTGCTGACCAAGCCGTTCTCGATCGACGCGATGGCGCAGCGGGTGCGCGAACTGGTCGCGCGCTAGTTCAGGCGCCGGGCCAGGTCGACAGCGCCTGCCCGACCACCGCCTCGAGCGTCTCGCGCTCGAAGCCGGCCCTGGCCTGGATCGCCATGCCGTGCAGCAGACGTATTACCAGGGAGGCGAGCGCGGTTACACCGATTACCCGCCCGCCAGCTAGTGCCCGCGGCGCTGCACCAGCGCCGTGCCGACGCCGTGGCGCTTGCCCTCGCTGACGGCGGTGACGGTGCCGTCCGGGTTGAACACCAGCGCATTGGCCGCGCCGATTTCTTCGGCCGGCGACTCCCAGCGCTGGCCGAAGCCCGACAGGGCGCGTGCCTGCGCCGTGTCCGTGAAGCCCGGCTCGACCGAGGTGTCGAGCGCATTGCGCTGGCTGATGCGCGGCGCATCGAGCGCCTGGTCCATCGGCATGCCGAAGTCGACGTGGTTGACGATGGTCTGCAGCACCGTGGTGATGATGGTCGAGCCGCCGGGGCTGCCGATGCTGAAGGCCGGCTTGCCGTCCTTGAGCGCGATCGTGGGCGCCATGCTCGAGCGCGGCCGCTTGCCGGCTTCGGGCACGTTCGGATGCGGACCGCTGGCGTCGAAGTCGAAATCGGTCAGTTCGTTATTGAGCAGGAAGCCGTAGCCCGGCACCACGATGCCGCTGCCGCCCCAGGATTCGATGGTGAAGGTGTACGCCACCACGTTGCCGTCCTTGTCCGACACCGTCAGGTGGGTGGTGTGGGCGCTCTCGGGCGCCAGCTTGACGGCGGCGGCGGGCTGGGTGCGCAAGGGGATGCTCGGGTCGTCCTGGTAGCGGTAGGGGTCGCCCGCCGCCACCGCGCCCGGCGCGGCCTTGCGCGGATCGATCAGTGCACGCCGCTCGGCCGCATACTGCTTGGAGAGCAGGCCGGCGAGCGGCGCATCGACGTATTCGGGGTCGGCCAGATAGGCATTGCGGTCGGCGAAGGCCAGGCGGCTGGCTTCGATATAGAGGTGCTCGGCGCGGGCGCGCGGCAGAGACGCGAGGTCGTAGCCTTCGAGGATGTTGAGCGCATGCGCCACCGTCGGGCCGCCGCTGCTCGGCAGGGGCATGCCATACAGTTCATAGCCGCGATAAGTGCTGCGCAGGGCGGGGCGGATGCGCGCCTCGTAGTTGGCGAGATCCGCCATGGTCATGGCGCCGGGCCGTACGGCATACCCTTTCGCGACCGGCGGCCGGTTGACGCTGTCGACGATCGCGCGTGCGATCGGCCCTTCATAGAATGCCTTCACGCCGCCTTGCGCGATCTCGCGGTAGGCGCGCGCCATGCCGGGATTGCGCAGCAGCGTGCCGGCGGGCAGCGCCTTGCCCTTGTGCAGGTACAGCTCGCTCGTCGGCGCGAACTGGCGGAATTTCTTGTCGTTCTGTTCGACCAGCTTGCTGAAATTGGCGTTGATGCGAAAGCCGCCGTCGGCCACCGCGATCGCCGGCGCCAGCACCTGGGAAAAGCGCATGCTGCCGTAGCGTTCGAGCGCCTCGTGCCAGCCGCGCACGGTGCCCGGCACGCCGACCGCCGCTCCGCTGGCGACCGCCGTCTCGAAGTCGAGCGGCTTGCCATCTTGCTGGAACAGTCGCGGGCCCACCGCGCCGGGCGCCGTTTCGCGGTGGTCGATGGTGATCACGCGCTTGTCCCTGGCCAGGTAGATCACCATGAACCCGCCGCCGCCAATGCCGCAGCTGAAGGGGTCGGTGACGCCCAGCGTGGCGGCCGCGGCCACCGCGGCGTCGACCGCGTTGCCGCCTTGATGCAGGATGGTGAGCGCTGCCTGCGAGGCTTGCGCGCTGATCGTGGCGACGGCGCCCCCGGTGCCGGTCATGACCGGCGCGGCCGCAACGCCCTGGAAGGAAACGGCGACGACCAGGACGCACGCCAGTGCGGCCCGCGGCAGGCGGCGCGGCGCCATCAGCTGCCGTACATATTGAAGACCACCGGATACGACGCCGGTTTCGCTTCCGCCATGCCGCGCGGCTGCGGCACGAACGAGGGATCGAGTTCGATGCGCGCGCCGCGCAGGCCGGGCGAGGTATAGCCGGGTTTGCCCTGCACCAGCCAGAAGCCCTGCGCCATGTTGTTGATGCGCAGGGTGAAGCGGTAGGCCAGCTGGCCGGCCCACATGCAGCGCGCATTGTCCGGGCAGCGGCTGTCGTCGGCGCCCTCGTAGGTGAGGGAGAGGCGCTGGTCGATCGGCAATGGCGGCAGGTGCAGGGTCTGGCGCTCGCTCAGCGTGTACTGGGCGTTGGGCAGGCGGTCGGGCGTGGCGCAGGCCGACAGCAGGCCGGCGGCGGCGATGGAGAGGACGCAGGGCAGGGTGCGCATCGGTGTCATCCAGGGTTTGACGGGAACCCATGATAGCAAAACCGCAATCGACCGGTCGCGTGACAGCGAAAAGACAGGGCATGGTCAAGTCATAAACAGGTCATATTCGGCAGCTATTCTTTTTCCTGTAGTCCAAAACGTATCCCTCAACCAGAGATAGGAATAACAATGTTCAAGAAGATCCTCGCCGGCGCTGCCGCCACGCTCGTGATGACGACCTCGTTCGCCGCCGACATTACCGGCGCGGGCGCGACCTTCCCGTACCCGATCTACGCCAAGTGGGCTGAAAGCTACAAGGCCGCCACCGGCACCGGCCTGAACTACCAGTCGGTCGGCTCGGGCGCCGGCATCAAGCAGATCAAGGCGAAGACCGTGGACTTCGGCGCATCGGACATGCCGCTGAAGGCGGAAGAGCTGGACAAGGAAGGCCTGATGCAGTTCCCGGCGATCATGGGCGGCGTGGTCGCCGTGGTCAACGTCGACGGCGTGACCCCGGGCCAGCTGAAGATGACCGGTCCGCTGCTGGCCGACATCTACATGGGCAAGATCACCAAGTGGAACGCGCCGGAAATCGCCGCTTTGAACCCGGGCGTGAAACTGCCTGCTCTGGATGTCACCGTCGTGCACCGCGCCGACAGCTCGGGCACCTCGTTCCTGTTCACCGACTTCCTGGCCAAGACCAGCCCGGCATGGAAAGAGAGCATCGGTTCGGGCACCACCGTGAAGTGGGCCGTGGGCGTGGGCGGCAAGGGCAACGAAGGCGTCGCCGCCAACGTACAGCGTATCAAGGGCGCAATCGGCTACGTCGAGTGGGCTTATGCCAAGAAGAACAAGCTGTCGCACACCCAGTTGCGCAACAAGGAAGGCGTCGACCTGCAACCGTCGGACGACGTGTTCAAGGCCGCTGCCGCCAATGCCGAGTGGACCAAGGCTCCGGGCTTCGGCGTGGTGCTGACCGACGGCGCCGGCAAGCAGAGCTGGCCGATCACCGGCGTGTCGTACATCCTGATGCACAAGAGCCAGGCCGACGCCAAGAAAGGCCAGGAAGTCGTGAAGTTCTTCGACTGGTCGTTCAAGAACGGCGCCCCGGCAGCTGCCGAGCTGGACTACGTGCCGATGCCGGCCAGCGTCGTCAAGCAAGTGCAGGACGCCTGGAAAGCCAACCTGAAGGACGCTTCGGGCAAGGCCATCATGTAAGACGCCTTCACGGCGACCGATCCGGCAGCCTGGCTGCCGGATTTTCGTTGGTGCGCTCGCGGCACCGTGGGCCGCATCAACGCAGAACCTCTTTTTGGGCATCCCATGACAACGGCGAACACGATCGTCCTGGTGATCGACGACAAGCCGGCCATTGCCGAGCTGCTCAAGTTCTCGCTGCACGAGGACGAGTGGGTCTGGCATGACGTGCCGAGCCTGGCGCAAGCCTGGGACTTCATCGGGCGCGAGCGCCCGGAACTGTTGCTGCAGGAATCGATGCTGCGCAATGAAGGCGGCATGCGCCTGCTGGCGCGCCTGCGCGGCGACCGCCGCCTGCGCGAGCAGCCGGTGATCCTGCTGGCGGCGCAATGCGCGGAAGGCGAGCGTCCCGCCAGCCTCCCGGCGCCCGTCCCCCATCCCGAATTCATTCCCCAGGCCCCGCTCGAGCAGGCGCGCGAACTGTCGCCCGAGTCGCGCCTGTTGCGCTCGGGCCGCCTGGTGCTCGATCCGCTCAGCTGCAGCGTGCGGGTCGGCAGCCACAAGGTCGAGGTCAGGCACGCCGAATACCGGCTGCTGCGCTTCCTGCTGTGCCATCCGGGCCAGGTGTTTACGCGCACCCAGCTGCTGGAGCAACTGTGGGAAGCCCACGCCTCGCTCGACCAGCGCACGGTGGACGTGCACGTGCTGCGCCTGCGCAAGGCGCTGGGGCGGGCCAAGTCGCTGATCAAGACCGTGCGCGGCGCCGGCTACATGCTGTCGCCGACCTGAAGCGCGGTCTGACGCCATCCTCGGACATCTTTTTTCGCCGAAATAGGGCGGCTAGTCTGTTGTGCATTCGCAAGAAAGCGCTGGCGTTCTCATGTCAGTATCGCGATTTTGACGAGACGAGCAGCCTTCCGCGTTCATGCCGGAACCGACACGCCCCTTGCGGCCCCTGCTGCCCTTGCCCGACGGGGGCTGGCAGGCGATGTCCGTCGCCACCCCGGTCGACTTCAAGATCCGCGGCCTGGCATTGGTGCCCCCGCGGAGCACGGTGCCCGTGATCGTCGTTCCCGGCATCATGGGGACCAACCTCAGGGCAAAGAGCAAGCCACGCTCGCGGGAAGAAGAGAACGAGGAGGTCAATCCTGGCAAGCCAGCCTGGCGGCCGCCCAACACGACGCCGGGCGGATTGTGGGATGCGCTGGTCTGGGGCCAATACGATCCCGCCTACCGCCAGCGCCTGCTCGACCCCGACACGCTGGAGGTGGACGACAGCGGCGAACCGCATATCCGTCACGACCAGTGGGGGCCGCATGTCCACCCCCAACTGGCGCGCGAGCGCTGGTGGGGTGAGCTGCATGCCGGTTCCTACATCGACCTGCTGTGTATGCTGGAAACGCGCCTGAACCAGACCTTCTACCGCCGCTACGCGGAGGACATGCGGCGCATCCGGCCACACTGGCAAGAAGTGATGGATTGCGATCCTGCGAAATGGGGTTTTCCGCACATGGCGCCGCTGACCGAGGCCGAGCTGGAACGGCATGCGCTCCACCATTATCCGGTGTACGGCGCCGGTTATCACTGGTTGCGCAGCGCGCAGGAAGCGTCGCAGCGCCTCGAGCAGCGCATCGACGACGTCATCGACTACTGGAAGGCGCACAAGCGCAAGTGCGAGCAGGTCATCCTCGTGACGCACTCGATGGGCGGCCTGGTTGCGCGTGCCTGCGCCAGGCGCATCCCGGACAAGATCGCCGGCGTGATCCATGGCGCGATGCCGGCCCTGGGCGCTCCCGCAGCCTACCGCCGCATGGCTTGTGGCACCGAGGTCAACGACTTCGTCGGCCGCTTCGCCGCCATGATCCTGGGCGCGACGACCTACGACACCACGCCTGTGCTGGCGACATCGCCCGGTCCGCTCGAATTGCTGCCGAACCATCTGTATCCGGGACCGTGGCTGCATGTGAGCGTCAGGCAGCCGTCTGGTAGTCAGGGCGTGCCGGATCCCGTTTTCGATTATTTGCGCATACCGAATGAAGCCTACCCCGATCCCTATGAGCTGTACCGCGATTTGAAATCCTGGTATCGGTTGGTTGATCCTGCACTGGCCGACCCTGCCGAAAAATTCATTGATCAAGAAGGGGGTGTGGAAGACGCCATCAAAAGAGCAATCGCCACCGCCGAGCGTTTCCACAAAGAACACTTGGGAAATTACTACCATCCCAATACCTATGCATTCTATGGGGCCGATCCCGATCGACGCGCCTTCGGTCAGGTGCGCTGGGTCGGGCGCAAGCCGTCCGAGTCGCGTACCGTCCTCACGCCATCCAACGTCAAGGAAGGCAGCTTCATCCGCCATTACCCTGACGGTCGGCTCGTGGGCGTCGAAGCCGGCTGCGAGATGCTCTTCAGGCCGGAACCACCCGATACCCGGGGCGACGGCACCGTGCCGCACCAGTCCGGCGCTGGGCCGGCCGGCAGTATCCGGCAGTTGTTCGAGACCCGCGGCTATGACCATCAAGGCAGCTACAAGAGCGAGGACATGCTGATGCTCACGCTGCGCCTGATTGTCAGGATCGTACAAGGGCTACCCGAATGAGATATCTGCAAAAGCGATGGACCCGGGCATGGGCCGTGGTGCTCGCGGCGTTGACAGGCACGTGGGCGGTGGGCGCCGTGCTGGACAGGTATGAGGTGGCGAAGATGACAGAAAAGATGCAAACCGTATGTGTCGGCAGAATGCTGATCGACCTGCCGGCTGAGGCGCAATACAGCTTCTTTGGAGAAAAAATCAGCGGCTTCAGCATCGGCGCGTCCGAAGAAAGCGCGGAAGCTTTCACCGCCCGGCTGGCACAACGGGAAGCGGCGATCCGGACCAAGCCGGACCGGCTAGGTGGAGACAACAACCTGGAAATTGCCAGGGATGTGAAAACCGATAGCGGTCTTGTAGGAAAAATATTCATGCATGAACGGACCGTAACTGAAGGCACGCAATTGAATGGAATGAAGCGGGAGCCATACCGCATTGAGGACGTCACCCTCGAAGCGCATGTTCATGGAGATGGCGTCGGCATCGACGTGATCGCAAAAGAAGCCAGTCCGCAGCGCATCGAGACTCTCTTCAAACTCGTGTCCCAGCTGGTGGCCAATCCTGCCAACAGTATTCCGACCGAGTCCGGTTTCTGTCTCGACCGCGCTTACGTACGAGACCCGCTCACGGCGAAGAATCGGGAGCGGATCGTGATGACGGCCGGCCTGCCGAGCCGTCCGGACATCGAGATCAAGTTCGACACGACCGCCGGCACCAAGCCGGGAAAGGGACTGCTCGAGCGGGCTGCCGCCTCGCACGCGCGGGCGCCCCTGATCGTCAGCGCGCGTTTCACGAAGCTGCGCGCCGCGCCGCGTACGATCGGTGGCCTGACCGGTGACGAACTCGTCGAGCAGGTGCTCGAAGAAAACTTTTCCATCATCTATGGGTTCCGATGGGAGGTAAACGGAACCGAAGACGATGTATTCGTCCCCGATGTGCGCCTGATGATGAAAACCGGCAGTGGGGACGACGGGCCAGTGCCGTCCTCGCTGTCGCAGCCGGCAGCCCTCGCGCTGTGGGACAGGATCATCTCCAGCATCCGCATACGGCCGACGCAGCCGCCCGGGGCGGCCGCGGCCGAGGTCACTTGATCGCCGTCTCGCAAGCGCAAGCCTCCAAACATTTCACGTGTCACTACGCTGACATATTTGCAATCTAGACTGGCGGCAACTTGTCCTTTGGCCGCAGTAATGAGCAAACATCCCGGGCTCGCCCCCTACCTGGCGCCCTATCTGGACCCCGCGCGCAGCAACCGCTTTCTGGTCCTGCTGTGGCCGCTGCTGGCCGTGCTGGCGTGCAGCGCGCTGTGGGCGGCGACCCTGCTGCGGGTCGAGGCCGAGCAGGAGCGCGTGGCCGGCCAGGCGCGCAAGGACGTGGCGGCCTACGCCGAAGCCTACGAGCAGTACATTACGCGGTCGGTGGCGCAGATGGACCAGATCACGATGCAGCTGAAGTTCAGCTGGGAGAATTCGCGCCAGGCTGGCCTGCTCGACGAGATGCGGCGCGACGGCATGTTCACCGACAGCGCCTTTCACGTGGTGGCGGTGCTCGACCGCGGCGGCGTCGTGCGCTCCAGCACGCGCGCCGGCCTGATCGGCGCCGACCTGGCGCCCAGCGCCTGGTTCAACCACCACCGCGACAACAACTCGACCGCCTTGCGGGTCGGCGCCGCGCCGACGCAGTTCGGCAGCGCCGACGACGTGGTGCTGTTCACGCGCCGCCTCGAAACCCGGGAAGAGGAATTCGACGGTGTGGTGCTGATGGCGATCGACGCCCGCTACTTCACGTCCTTCGTCAGCCCGGCCACCATCGGCGCCGGCGGCATCGTGGCGCTGGCCGGCAGCGAAGGACGGTTGCGGGTCGAGCAGCGCAGCAACGGCGCGTCGTTCACGGATGCGGTCGCGCTGCCGCGCCGCGGCGGCGCCTGGTCGGGCGAGCAGGGCGTGCGCCTGGTCGAGGGCGAGGGCGGCTTCGCCGACGGCCAGTCGCGCGTGCTGGGCTGGCGCCAGTCGACCGCCTATCCGCTGGTGGCCCTGGTCGGCTTGCCGCAGCACGAAGCGCTGGCGGCCAGCAACGGCTACTGGATCGAGAGCCGCGACCGCGCCATCGTCGCCACCCTGTGCCTGTTGCTGCTGGGCGCGGTCGGGGCGGTGCTGGCGCGGCGCGCCGTGGCGCGCGCCAGGGAACAGGACGAGGTGCGGCGCGCCTACCGCGCGGCCACCGAGAGCGGCAACGACGGCTTCTACATGGCATCGGCGGTGCGCGCGCGCGACGGCCAGATCACGGATTTCCGCATCGTCGACTGCAACGAGCGCGGCGCCTTCTTCTACGGCGTGACGCGCGACGAACTGGTCGGTTCGAGCCTGACCGGGATCGACAGCGGCCTGTTCGGCGAGGACCTCCTCGGCACCTACCGCAAGGCGATGGACAGCGGCTTTCATGAAGACGACCGCAAGATGCCGAGCGATAACCGGCTCAATATCAGCTGGGGCCGCCGGCGCCTGGTACGGGTCGGCAACGGCCTGGCGGTGACCCTGCAGGACATCAGCGAGCGCAAGGCGCACGAGGCCCAGCTCGAGCGGCTGGCCAACGAAGATTCGCTGACCGGCCTGGCCACCCGCCACGCCTTCCTGGAGCGCATGCCGGCCATGCTGGCCCAGGCGCAGGAAGCCGGCGCCGGCAACGGCGCCAGCGCCGCGCTGCTGTTCATCGACCTGGACGAGTTCAAGCATGTCAACGACACCCACGGCCACGCCACCGGCGACCAGCTGCTGAAGGCCGCCGCCGGCCGCCTGCTGTCCTTGCTGCGTCCGGGCGACGGGGTGGCGCGCTTCGGCGGCGACGAATTCGTGGTGCTGCTGTCGCCCTGCGACGGCGAGCGCCAGGCCGCCTCGGTGGCCTCGCGCATCGTCGAGGCTTTCGCCGTGCCGTTCCTGATCGGCGACGAGCTGCACGCCGTGGGCTCCTCGATCGGCATCAGCCTGTATCCGCGCGACGGGCTGGATGCCGAGACCCTGGTCAGGCACAGCGACATCGCCATGTACGTCGGCAAGAACGAGGGCAAGGGGCAATACCGCTTCTTCGATCCCTCGCTGTCGTCGACCCTCAACTCGCGCGCGCGCCTGAAGCAGAACATGCTCGAAGCGCTCGAGGCCGACCAGTTCGTGCTGCACTACCAGCCGCGCGTGGACGCGCGCAGCGGAGAATTGCTGAGCATGGAAGCGCTGGTGCGCTGGCGCCATCCGTCCCTGGGCATGGTGGCGCCGGGCGAATTCATCCCGCTGGCCGAAGCCACCGGGCTGATCGTGCGCATCGGCGAGACCGTGATCGACAAGGCCTGCGCCCAGCTGGCCGCCTGGCGCGAGGCCGGCGTGGCGCTGGTGCCGGTCTCGATCAACGTCTCGCCCAAGCAGTTCCTGCGCGGCGGCGTGCAGCGCCAGCTGAGCGCGGCGCTGGTCAAGCACCGGGTGCCGGCCAGCCTGATCGAAGTCGAGATCACCGAGTCGGCGATGATGGGCGACCAGGACGACATCCTGGCCGAGCTGGCGGCCCTGCGCGCGCTCGGGGTAAAACTGCATGTGGACGATTTCGGCACCGGCTACTCGTCGCTGTCGCAGCTGCAGCGCATCAAGATGGACGTGCTGAAGGTCGACCGCGCCTTCACCACCGAGCTGGCCAATTCGAAGGAGGGCAAGGTGTTCTTCCAGGCCATCGTGTCGATGGCGCACGCGCTGGGCATGTCGGTGGTGGCCGAGGGCGTCGAGACCGAGGAACAGCTGGCGATCCTGCGCCACCTCGATTGCAACGAGGTGCAGGGTTTCTATATCGCGCGTCCGGTGCCGGCTGACGAGATGGCGGCGATGATGGAGCGGCGTTATCTGCTGGACGCGCAAACCGCCCGCGCTGTTTAGTAAAAGAACATAAACTGCGCCGTCATGAGGTCTTGTTGGTCGCCATGTCCTGCCGACTATGCTTAACTCGACGCCATGAAGATTGTTTGCTCCCTGTTCGCTGCATTCGCCATGCTGATCGGCGTGGCCTGCGCGCCCGCCGTCGCATTCGAGCGGGGCGAACCCATGAACGTCGCCAGCTTCAACCTGCGCTATGACAATCCCCAGGATGGCCCCAACGCCTGGCCGGCGCGCAGGGAGATGGTCAAGGCGCTGATCCGCCATCACGAATTTGACATCGTCGGCACCCAGGAGGGACTCGCCGGCCAGGTCGCCGACCTGGCGGCGATGGAAGAATTCGACCACGTCGGCGTCGGCCGCGACGATGGCAAACAGGCCGGCGAGCATTCGGCCATCTTCTTCCACAAGAGCCGCTTCGCGCTGCTGGACAAGGGCGATTTCTGGCTCAGCGAAACGCCCGATCGGCCCTCGCTGGGCTGGGATGCGACCTGCTGCCATCGCATCGTCTCGTGGGCCAGGCTGCGCGAACGCGCCAGCGGTCGCGTGTTGTACGTGTTCTCGGCGCACTTCGACCATGAAGGCGTCGTCGCGCGCCGTGCATCGAGCGAGCTGTTGCTGCGCAAGATCGCCGAGATCGGCCGCGGCGAACCGGCCATCTGCGTCGGCGACTTCAATTCGACGCCCGACACGCCGCAGATGCGGGCGATGGCGACGACCATGCGCGACGCCTACCGGGTCAGCAGCACGCCGCCGTACGGGCCGATCGGCACCTACCATGGCTTCAGGATGGATGCGCCGCTGCAGGACCGCATCGACTACGTCTTCGTCGACCGCCATTTCGAGGTGCTCAAGTACGCGGCGCTGGGCGATTCGCTGCGCGGACGCTATCCGTCGGACCACCATCCGGTGGTCGCGCGGGTGCAGTTCAGGTAGCGTTCAGTCGAGGTCGGCCGCGTCGTGCCGCTCGTGCACCTGGTCGGCTTCGGGGCCGAACGAGCGGTTGACCTTGCGCCCACGGATGACGGCCGGCCGCGCGGCGATCTCGTCGGCCCAGCGTTTGACGTGCCTGTATTCGTGCACGGACAGGAATTCCGCCGCCTCGTACAGCTGGCCCAGCACCAGGCCGCCATACCAGGGCCAGATCGCCATGTCGGCGATCGTGTATTCCTCGCCCGCGACGAAGCGCTTGTCGGCCAGGTGGCGGTCGAGCACGTCGAGCTGGCGCTTGGTTTCCATCGCGTAGCGATCGATCGGGTACTGCAGCTTTTCCGGGGCATAGGCGTAGAAGTGACCGAAGCCGCCGCCCACGAAGGGAGCCGAACCCATCTGCCAGAACAGCCAGTTCATGGTCTCGGCGCGCGCCACGCCGTCCTTCGGCAGGAATGCGCCGAATTTCTCGGCCAGGTAGACCAGGATCGAGCCGGATTCGAACACGCGCACCGGCTCGGCGCCACTGCGGTCGACCAGGGCCGGGATCTTCGAGTTGGGGTTGGCCTCGACGAAACCGCTCGAGAACTGCATGCCTTCGTTGATGCGGATGAGCCAGGCATCGTACTCGGCGCCGCTGTGGCCGGCCGCCAGCAGTTCTTCCAGCAGGATCGTCACCTTGACGCCGTTCGGCGTGGCCAGCGAATACAGCTGCAGCGGATGCTGGCCGACCGGAAGTTCCTTGTCGTGGGTCGGGCCTGCGACCGGGCGGTTGATGCTGGCGAAGGTTCCGCCCGACGAGGCGGGCGGGGTCCAGACTTTCGGTGGGACGTAGGATGCTTGGTCAGCCATGGGGTCTCCTTGAACCTGGTCAAAGAAATCATTCTAGCCAATGGGAGAGAAACGCGTTGGCGCGGCCCCGAAAAGGGGCGGGCGGCCTGCCACTTGCTGCAAGATTCGTACGACTTTCCGCATTCTCCAGGAGAAAAGTCTGCTGGCGCTGGCTTCGGCGCGCGGGATTTCCTATCCTGTCCCGTCCACCACGCAAAAGACCAGGACATGACGAAACCCTCGCGTCGCGACGCCTTCAAGATCCTGCTGGCGGGCGCCAGCCTGCCGGCGCTGCCCATGGCGGCGGCATCGACTGACTGCCAGGCTGGCGGGAAGGCCTGGCGCCGCGGCATCGAAGGCCAGCGCCGGGCCGACCAGGGCGACGGCACCTACCTGAATCCCATTATCGCCGGCGACCATCCGGACCCCACCGTGCTCAAGGACGGCCAGGACTACTACCTCACATATTCTTCGTTCTATTCCTACCCGGGCCTGGTGATCTGGCATTCGACCGACCTGGTCAACTGGCGCCCGGTCGCGCCGGCGCTGAGCAAACCCCTGGGGACGATCTGGGCCGTCGACCTGTGCAAGCACGACGGCCGCTATTTCATCTACATCCCGGCCGCGCCGGACGGCAAGCCGTGGTCGATCTACGCGATCTGGGCCGACCGCATCGAGGGGCCGTGGAGCGATCCGGTTGACCTCAGGATTGCCGACTGCATCGATCCCGGCCACGTGGTGGGCGAGGACGGCAAGCGCTACCTGTTCGTCAACGGCATCCGCAAGATCCGGCTGACCGACGACGGGCTGGCCACCGATGGCCGGCTCGCGAAGGCCTACGAGCCCTGGCGCTATCCGGCCGACTGGATCGTCGAGAACTTCGCGCCCGAAGGGCCGAAGCTGCTGCGGCGCGGCAAGTGGTTCTATCTGGTGACGGCGGTCGGCGGCACCGCCGGCCCGGTCACCGGCCATATGGTGATCGCAGCGCGCTCGACCTCGGTGCATGGACCATGGGAACACTGCCCGCACAACCCGCTGGTGCGTTCGCTGGGCACGGCCGAACCGTGGTGGTCGCGCGGCCATGCGACCCTGGTCGAGGGGCCGTCCGGCGACTGGTGGATGATCTATCACGGCTACGAGAACGGCTACCGCACCCTGGGGCGGCAGACGCTGCTGGAGCCGATCGAATGGACGGACGACGGCTGGTTCCGCGCCATGGGCGGCGACCTGTCGCGGCCATTGCCGATGCCGAAGGGAGGAAAGGCCGGCCCGGCCGGCCAGGCGCTGTCCGACGATTTCAAGCGCGACCGTTTCGGCGTGCAGTGGGCCTTCCACGATCCGGCGCTGGACGAGATGCGCCGCGCGCGTTACATCGACAAGGGCCTGCGGATCGCCGGTCGCGGCGCGTCGCCGGCCGACAGCCGGCCGCTGACCTGCGGCGTCGGCGACCGCGCCTACGAGGTGGAGGTGACGCTCACCCTGGAGGGAGAGGCCGAAGCCGGCCTGCTGCTGTTCTACAGCCAGAAAGCCTTCGTCGGCATCGGGTTCACGCGCGACGAGGTCAAGACCTTCCAGTACGCCGAAGAACAGGGCTGGGCGCGGGGCAAGCGCAAGACTTCCTCGGTACGGGTGCGGATGACGAACGACGAGCACGTCGTCACCTGGCGCTACTCGCACGACGGCGGCAAGACCTGGACCCTGCACGGCACGCGGATGGAAGTATCGGGCATCCACCACAATGTGTTCGGTGGCTTCCTGAGCCTGAAGGTCGGCGTCTATTGCGCCGGCGCCGGCGCGGTGACGCTCGGCGATTTCCGCTACCGGGCGCTGTGAGTGCGGGACTGACAGCGCCAAAGAAAAACCCCGCCGCAGCGGGGTTCCCGATGGGGCAGGGCAGGCTTACACGTAAGCCGCCAGCGCGCCTTTCATCTTCTTGAGCGCGGCCGATTCGATCTGGCGGATGCGCTCGGCCGACACGCTGAACTCTTCGGCCAGCGTATGCAGCGTGGCGCCCGAGCCGTCGTCGTTGGCCAGCCAGCGCGCCTCGATGATGCGGCGCGAACGCGGGTCGAGCTTGCCCAGCGCCGTTTCCAGGCCCTCGGACTGCAGGCGGGTGACCTGCTCGGCCTCGAGCACCTTGGTCGGTTCCTGCTGGTCCGACGACAGATAGGCGATCGGCGAGAACTTGTCGTCTTCGTCGTCGGTCGGCGACTCCAGCGCGATGTCGCGGCCCGACAGGCGGGTTTCCATCTCGATCACTTCTTCGCGCTTGACGCCAAGCAGCTTGGCGAGGTCGTCGACCTGGCCCGGCGACATCGCGTCCAGGCCGGTCTTGTTGCTGCGCAGGTTGAAGAACAGCTTGCGCTGGGCCTTGGTCGTGGCGACCTTCACCAGGCGCCAGTTCTTGAGGATGTATTCATGCATCTCGGCCTTGATCCAGTGCATGGCGTACGACACCAGGCGCACGCCCTGGTTCGGGTCGAAGCGCTTGACCGCCTTCATCAGGCCGATATTGCCTTCCTGGATCAGGTCGGCGTGCGGCAGGCCATAGCCCAGGTAGCCGCGCGCGATCGATACCACCAGGCGCAGGTGCGACAGCACCAGCTTTTGCGCGGCGTCGAGATCGTGGTCGTCGCGCAGCCGCTTTGCCAGCGATACCTCTTCTTCGTGCGTGAGCATCGGCAGGCGGTTGACGGCCGAGATATAGGCGTCGATATTGCCCAGATTGCCGGTGAAACCCAGTCCCAGAGCACGACTGCCGGTCGGAACCAATGCGGATTGTGCGGACATATTCATTTCCCTCGTAGTAATCTTGCTGCATCCTCAATGTGCCATAACTTATTGCCTTGCGGCACTGCTGTTACGGCTTGTTACCTGGATGCGTGACTTGAATTTCGATTGCCTTGGACCATATATTAGCACTCCCCCGAGGTGAGTGCTAGAAGTGGTCCCGGCGCTTAAGATTGTTCAAAGTATTGCTCTCGGGAATCGAATTGCCGACGGTTCCACTGTAGAGCAGGTATTGCTTGTCCAGTTGATTCGGCTCAAAAGTGAGCCAGGAATGACTGGAATAACGTTAGACACAGATTACGGCCGCAGCGGCACGTATTCTGTTGAATGGCGCACGTACCCACGGCGCAGCCTGTAGGACTTATGCGCGTGGAAGCGTAGGGGATGGCAGCTAGGCCGTAGGATTCATTGCGGTGTCATGCGACGCGGTCTTGTCCGGTAAAGGGGCAGGCAGCCACACAGGAGGGCCGCCTCGCCCTGCTACACCAGATGGTGACGCTTATCGGGTTTTCAATACCATCTCGACAGTTTTTTTCACTGCAAGTTTGTAGGACCGCGTTCAACGCTGGCGCGCCAGGTGACGCCGCACCGACAGCAGGGCGCCGACCAGGCCCAGCGCGGCGCTGATCGCCAGCAGGCCGGCGATTTCGAGTCCACCCAGCGACGCCAGCTGGAAATTCGAGCCGTACAGCCGGGCGAACTCCCCGATTGCGCCGTTCAGCGGGCGCAGGGCCAGGGTCACCGCGCCCAGCGCCACCGCGCCGGCGCACAGGCCGAGCAGGGCGCCGGTGTAGAAGAACGGACGGTGGATGAAATCGTTGGTCGCGCCCAGCAGTGTCGAGACCGAGATTTCTTCTTTCTGGGTCAGCACCTGCAGGCGGATCGTATTGAACACGACCGCGATCACGACGATGCCCAACGTGGCCGCCAGCAGCAGCAGCGCCAGGCGCAAGATGGCCAGCATCGCAGACAGGCGCTTGACCCACGCCGAGTCGACCTGCACCGTCGCCACGCCCGGCAGTTCGCCCAGGCGCTCGGTAATCAGGTCCACCTGGGCGGCGGCGCCAGCGCTGGCGAAGCCTTCCAGCTTCATTACGTAGCTGTCGGGCAAGGGGTTATCGCCCAGGGTTTCCAGCACGTCGCCCAGGCCGCTACGCTCCTTGAGCGAAGCGAGCGCCTGCTCGCGCGGCACGAAGGCGATTTCCGCCCCTTGTCCACCCTGCGGTGCGACGATCTGGCGGATCCGGGGCGCCAGCGCTTCGGCATCGGCGCGGCTGGCGTCGTCGCGCATGAACAGGCTGATCTCGGGATCGACCGACAATTGCTCGGACAGCGGACGCACATTGTCGAGCAGGGTGATGCCCGCGAACGGCAGGGTCAGCGCGAGCGCGACCACCAGCACGTTGAACAGGAAGCTGCCGGGCGACTTGCGCACCGTCGACAGCGCGGCCCCGAGGGCGAAGCGGTGCTGGCGCAGCCACGGGCTCATGCCGCACCTCCGACCAGCTGGCCCTGCTCGAGGCGGATCACCCGCGTGCTGCCTGCCAGCACCTGCTCGTCATGGGTCGAAATGACGCAGGTGACGCCCGCGGCGTGGAAGGCGCGCAGCGCGTCGAGCACCTTGTCGGCCGCCACGCGGTCGAGATTGGCGGTCGGCTCGTCGGCCAGGATGATCTGCGGCCGGTTGACGATCGCGCGCGCGACGGCCACCCGCTGCTGTTCGCCGCCCGACAGTTCGAGCGGCATCGCCCTGGCGCGGTCGAGCAGGCCGACCCGGTCGAGCGCGGCGCGGGCGCGCTGCGCGGCGTCCGCGGTGCGGGCGCCCGTGACGAGGAGGGGCAGCATGGTGTTGGCCAGGATGTTGCGGTCGTTGAGCAGGCGCTGCTGCTGGAAGACGATGCCGATATTCCGGCGCAGGAAGGGAATCCCGGCCGGCTTGATACGGCCGATGTCCTGGCCGTTGACGATCACCTTGCCGCTGCTGGGGCGCTCGACCGCCGCCACCATCTTCATGAGGGTCGACTTGCCGGCGCCGGAAGGGCCGGCCAGGTAGACCAGCTCGCCCTTGGCGATGTCGAGCGAGACGTCGTGCAACGCATAGGCGCCGCGCGCATCGCCGTGGGTGTACTGTTTGGATACCGACTGGAATGCGATCATGGGTCCCCGTTCCGTCAGCCGAGCAGCGCTTCGACGAATTCTTCGGCATTGAACGGCTGCAGGTCTTCCAGCTTCTCGCCGACGCCGATGAAGTACACGGGGATCGGACGGGTGCGGGCGATCGCCGCCAGCACGCCGCCCTTGGCGGTGCCGTCCAGCTTGGTCACGACCAGGCCCGTGAGCTGCAGGGCGTCGTCGAAGGCCTTCACCTGGGCCAGCGCGTTCTGGCCGGTATTGCCGTCGATGACGAGCAGGGTCTCGTGCGGCGCGCCGGCCATGCCCTTGCCGATCACGCGCTTGATCTTTTTCAGTTCTTCCATCAGGTGCAGCTGGGTCGGCAGGCGGCCGGCGGTGTCGATCATGACGACGTCGGTGCCGCGCGCCTTGCCCGACTGCACCGCGTCGAAGGCGACGGCGGCCGGATCGCCCGACTGCTGCGAGATCACGGTGACGTTGTTGCGCTGGCCCCAGACCATCAATTGCTCGCGTGCGGCGGCGCGGAAGGTGTCGCCGGCGGCCAGCAGCACCGACTGGTCGAAGCTTTGCATATGCTTGGCCAGCTTGCCGATGGTGGTGGTCTTGCCGGCGCCGTTGACGCCCGAGATCATCATCACCAGCGGTTCGTGGCGGCCCAGCTCCAGCGGCTTCTGCAACGGTTGCAGCAGCTCGATCATCAGCGCCTTGAGCGCGGCCTTGACGGCGGCGGCGTCCAGCAGCTTGTCTTCCTTGACCTTGCGCCGCAATTCGCCCAGCAGGTGCTCGGTGGCGTCCATGCCGGCGTCCGACATCAGCAGCGCCGCCTCGAGTTCCTCGTACAGGTCTTCGTCGATGCGGGCGCCGACGAACAGCAGCGACAGGTTGCTCGAGGTCTTGGACAGGCCGGCCTTCAGGCGCGCCATCCACGAGGTCTTCTTTTCAAGCTCGGTGGTCGGGCGTTCGGCGGTTTCGGGGAACAGGTTGGCGCCTTCGTGCAGGACGCTGGCTTCGGCGGCGATCGGGGCCGCGGCGATGGGCGCCGGGGCCGAAGCGGGGGCGGGAGCGGGGGCGGGCGCAGGCGGCGCGGCCGGCACGACCGGTTCCGGCGCCGGTGTGTCAGGCGCTTTTTTTCTTTTGAAGAAGCTAAACATAGTGTCTGGTGGCGGGACTGCGTGCGGACGCCGGCGTGGCCGGCGATGAAAAAACTAGCGAATATTTTACCAGAGCAGCAATACGCAACCCGATTGCACACGAGCGTTCAGCTGCCGGCCCTCGCGCTTTCCGCCTGCTTGCGGATCGTCTCCAGCGTGGCATTCGGGGTGATCAGGTTGCCGTCGTAGCGCAATTCGATCACTGCCGGCAGCTTGTGCTGCTGCGCATGCTCGAGCGCGCGCTGCAGCGCCGGCGCGAAATCCTCTGTCTTGTCGACGACCTCGCCATGGCCGCCGTAGGCGCGCGCCAGTGCGGCAAAGTCCGGATTGTGCAGGCCGGTGCCCGACACGCGGCCCGGGTAGGTGCGTTCCTGGTGCATGCGGATGGTGCCGAACATATTGTTGTTGAATACCAGGATCACGACGCCGGCGCCGTACTGGACGGCAGTGGCCAGTTCCTGGCCCGTCATCATGAATTCGCCGTCGCCGGCGAAGGTGACCACGGCGCGCTCCGGCCACACGATCTTGGCGGCCACGCCGGCCGGCACGGCGTAACCCATTGCGCCATTGGTCGGCGCCAGCTGGGTGCGCATGCCGCCGTAGCGATAGAAGCGGTGGGCCCAGGAGGCGTAGTTGCCGGCGCCGTTGGTGATGACGGCGTCGCGCGGCAGTTGATCCATCAAGTCCTGCACCACCTGCCACAGGTCGAGCGGCGCGCCTTCCTTGAGCAGCGCCGGCTGCGCCTGCCACGCCGCCAGCTCGGCCTTGGCCTCGGCCACGCTGTCCTGCCAGGCCGTGGCGTCGACCGGCGCCATCCCGGCCAGCACGGCGCAGGCTTGCGGCATGCCGCTGGCGATCATGAGTTCGGCCTGGTAGACGCTGCCCAGCTCTTCAGGAGCCGGGTGGATGTGGACCAGGCGCTGGCGTGGCACCGGCGAATCGAGCAGCGTGTAGCCGCCGGTCGTCATCTCGCCCAGGCGCGGGCCGATGGCGATCACCAGGTCGGCCTCTTTTACGCGCGCGGCCAGCTTGGGGTTGATGCCGATGCCGACGTCGCCGACGTAATTCGGGTGCGCGTTGTCGAGCAAGTCCTGGAAGCGGAAGGTGCAGCCCACCGGCAAGCGGTTGGTTTCGGCGAAGCGGGCCAGGTCGGCGCAGGCCTGCGCGTTCCAGGTGCCGCCGCCCAGCAGCACGATCGGACGCCGGGCTTGTTCGAGCATGGCGCGCAGGCGGGCGATCTGCTCGCCGGAAGGTGCGCCGTGCGACGGCTGGTAGGGACGGGTGTCGGCTACTGCCGCCGTCGACACCAGCATGTCTTCCGGCAGCGCCAGCACCACCGGGCCGGGACGGCCGCTGGTGGCCACCTGGAAGGCGCGCGCCAAATATTCGGGGATGCGGTCGGCGCGATCGATCTGGGCCACCCATTTCACCATCTGGCCATACATGCGGCGATAGTCGATTTCCTGGAAGGCTTCGCGGTCGACGAAGTCGTTGCCGACCTGGCCGATGAACAGGATCATCGGGGTGGAGTCCTGATAGGCGGTGTGCACGCCGATCGAGGCGTTGGTGGCGCCGGGACCGCGGGTGACAAAGCAGATGCCGGGTTTGCCGGTCATCTTGCCATAGGCCTCGGCCATGAATGCCGCGCCCCCTTCCTGGCGGTTGATCACGAAGCGGATGTTCGAGTCGTGCAGCGCATCGAGCACGTCCAGGTAGCTTTCGCCGGGGACACCGAAGGCGGTGTCGACGCCGTGGACGTGGAGCGCATCGACCAGGAGCTGGCCGCCGGTGCGGGAAGGGTGCAGGGAAGGCGAGGGCATGGGGCGTGTCATCCTTGTCAAAGAGGCTATCCGGGCATTCTAGGCGAGCGGGCCGGGAACGGCTTTTGAAATGGCGACATCAAATTACAGAAAAACGGGGCGTAGACAGAACGGCAGCGTGTTGCGCCATTGCCGTCATGCCGGGCTGCGCCATTGCTGCTTCCTGGCTGGATGAGCTCAGGTTTTACTTGCTGGCTATCTCGAAGATGATTTGATAATTATCAATCCAGAATATTATTTATATGATCTAAATTAATTATATTGGCGGGATCCTGCCTTCAGGGCCAGAATCCCGTCACACCGAATCACTACCTGATCAGGCAACAATCAGTGAATCGCCTTTGCACCGGCTTTATTCAAGCTGCGGCGAATGCTCGCACGACGCATGGCCGCCAGGCCGGCAGCTAACAGCAAAGCGCTCGCGGGCTCCGGCACAGGGGACGGTCCCGGCTCCACCTCGAAAGTGAAGCTGGCGAAATTCCATATGCCGTCGACGCCCGGCACATCGTCAAAGGCTTCAAAGAATTCCAGGCGCAACAGGCCGTCTTCGCCGACCTGGAAGTCCAGGCCGAGGTCAACCAGACTGGCCGAGCCGGAATAGCTTCCAGTCCCGGGCGCCGCCGTCTCGAACCCTGGTGTGAAGAACACGCCGGCGAGAAAGTCTGAACGCTCAAAGGCGAACACCATGTCAGCCAGCCAGCTGGGCTCGAACGCCGTCAGATCGACCGAATAGGAGATGCCGGTAATGGTGGAATTGGACCCCACGTCGACATATTGAACATAATTTTGCGGATCTCCGATGAAGCCATTACTTTCGATATTTGTAAAACCGACGGTGATCGGGCTGGCGAATGCCGAAGTGGATACCAGAAACGAGAAACCGATGAGCAGTCTGTTCAGCGACGATTTAAAAGTCATGATAACTCTCCTTGGTGGTGGAGCTCATGACTTAAGCAACAACCATGCCTGATATTAAATGAAATTTAAATCATTGAATTCTATTGAGTTATTAAAATTTGATAATTTCCAATACACGAAAGTGTAAATTTTTTCGACGATAACGACTGATTTTATTTAACACATAATGAAAATTAAGACGAGTTCAACCGTTAAAGCAGTTGATCTTTATCATTGATCTTTTTTCTGGCCGGACGCTGTCCATGTTCCCAGCCTGCCACATGCGTCAGGTCTGACACCTGTACCTGGCGCGTCGACAGCGGCGCAATGCAGCCGGCGGCGCCGGCATCGGGTACAATGACGCCCGTGAAGCAGGCCAGACAGTCGCTGGTCCACGCCGCAAGGTCGTGGACGGGAGGAAGGTCCGGACTCCACAGAGCGGGGTGACGGTTAACGGCCGTCCGCTGAAAGCCGTCTGGCGCAAGCCAGCGGTATAAGGCGAGGAATAGGGCCACAGAGACGAGCGTATTCAGTTACGGTGAAACGCGGTAACCTCCACCTGGAGCAATTCCAAATAGGCACGCGTTGATGTTGCTCGCGGAGCGTGCGGGTAGGAAGCTTGAGCGCTGGAGTAATCCAGCGTCTAGAGGAATGATTGTCCATGCGCCGCCGCAAGGTGGCGTTACACAGAATCCGGCCTATCGGTCTGCTTTACTTATAATTCCCGAGGCACGTGATCCACGCGCCTTGTCGACGGTCGTCCCGGACCGCTTTGCCCTGGCGTTCCGCGCCGGCCGCACTGTCCGGAGACGCCATTGACGCAATACATCCTCGCCCTCGACCAGGGCACGACCAGCTCGCGCGCCATCCTGTTCGACCGCGCCGGGCTGCCGGTGGCCAGCTGCCAGCGCGAATTCCCCCAGCACTTTCCCCAGCCCGGCTGGGTCGAGCACGATCCGCTCGACATCTGGCACAGCCAGCTCGCCTGCGCGCGCGAAGCGCTGGCGCAAGCCGGCATCCAGGCCACCCAGGTGGCCGCGATCGGCATCGCCAACCAGCGCGAGACCACGCTGCTGTGGGACCGTGCGACCGGCGAACCGGTGGCCAACGCCATCGTGTGGCAGGACCGCCGGACCGCCGGCGTGTGCGACCGCCTGCGCGACG
This sequence comes from Massilia sp. UYP32, assembly GCF_050434365.1. Taxonomy (NCBI): domain Bacteria; kingdom Pseudomonadati; phylum Pseudomonadota; class Betaproteobacteria; order Burkholderiales; family Oxalobacteraceae; genus Massilia; species Massilia sp. UYP32. The sequence continues at coordinate 53,006 of NZ_JBNDIK010000022.1, read as the reverse complement.
CGGGCAAGGCCGCCTTCATCCAGGAACGCTCGGGCCTCGAGCTCGACGCCTATTTTGCCGCCACCAAATTGCAATGGCTGCTCGACCACGTCCCCGGCGCGCGCAGCCGGGCCGAGAAGGGCGAGCTGGCCTTCGGCACCGTCGACAGCTGGCTGGTCTGGCGCCTGTGCGGCCGCCACGTCACCGACACCAGCAATGCCGCGCGCACGATGCTGTTCAACATCCACACGCTGGCCTGGGACGACGACCTGCTGGGGCTGTTCGACATCCCGCGCGCATTGCTGCCCGAGGTCGTGCCTAGCGCCGGCGCCGTCGGGCTGGCCGCCGAAGAGTGGTTTGGCCATGCGATTCCGATCGCCGGCATCGCCGGCGACCAGCAGGCCGCCACCTTCGGGCAAGCCTGCCACCGCAAGGGCCTGGTCAAGAATACCTACGGTACCGGCTGCTTCATGTTGATGCATGCCGGTGATAGCCCTCCCATCTCGCGCAATCGCCTGCTGGCGACGGTCGGCTGGACGGTCGCGGGCCGCACCGACTACCTGCTCGAGGGCAGCGTCTTCATGGGCGGCGCCACCGTGCAATGGCTGCGCGACGGCCTGGGCATCATCCGCCAGTCGCATGAGGTGGAGGCCCTCGCCACCAGCGTGCCCGACAGCGGCGGCGTGATGCTGGTGCCGGCCTTCACCGGCCTCGGCGCGCCACACTGGGATCCGTATGCGCGCGGCACCATTCTCGGCATGACGCGCGGCACGAGCGCCGCCCATATCGCGCGCGCCGCGGTCGAGGCCATTGCCTACCAGAGCGCCGAGCTGCTGGCGGCCATGCAGAAGGACGCCGCCTGCGCCGTCACCGAGTTGCGCGCCGACGGCGGCGCCGCCCGCAACGACCTGCTGATGCAGTTCCAGGCCGACCTGCTCGGCGTCGAGGTGGTGCGCCCGCGCGTCACCGAGACCACCGCCCTGGGCGCGGCCTACCTGGCCGGCCTGGCCTGCGGCTACTGGGAATCGCTGGAAGCGATCGAGGCGCAATGGCAGGTCGAGCGACGTTATGCCCCGCGCATGGATGGCGGCCGTCGCGCCGAACTGCTGGCGCGCTGGGCGAGGGCGGTGGCGCATGCGCGTTCCTGGGCTACCCCGGAGAGTTGAGGCCGGCTTTAGCGATGTCACCGCGCCGCTCGGCAGTTTGAACACGAACGGCGACAGCCCCAAAAAAAATCCCCGCGCAGGGCGGGGAGGGGAGGCGATCAGCGCAGCGGATCGGACGGCACCGAGTGCAGCCAGCGCGCGTGCACGAAGCGCGCCGCGTAGTCGAGCGCGTAACCCAGCAGGCCGATCAGGATGATGGCGGCCGTCAGTTCCGAATACGCCAGGCGGTCGCGCGTATCGAGGATGAAGTAACCCAGGCCGGCGGACACGCCCAGCATCTCGGCCGGCACCAGCACGATCCAGATGATGCCGATCGCCAGGCGCACGCCGGTCAGGATCTGCGCCGTGATCCCCGGCAGCACCAGGCGCCAGATCACTTCCCATTTGGTGGCCGACAGCGAGCGCGCCAGCAGCATCCAGTTGGGGTCGAGCTGGGCCACGCCGGCGGCGGTGCTCAGCATCAGCGGCCACACGGCGGCGAAGGCCAGCAGGAAGTAGACCGGCGCGTCGCCGACGCCCAGCACCATCACCGCCAGCGGCATCCACGACAGCGGCGAGACCATGCGCAGCAGCTGGAACAGCGGCGTGCTGGCCTGGCTGAAGGCCTTCGACATGCCGACCAGGATCCCGAGCGGCACGCCGAACAGGATGGCGAAGCCCAGGCCCACGGCCACGCGCTTCAGGCTGGTGGCCACGTGCACCCAGATGTCGGGGCCCAGCACCATCGCGCGCAAGGCCTCGAAGGTCTCCATCGGGGCGAACATGGCCGCGATCGGCGTGCTCTCTTCGAGGCCCTTGGCGCCCCAGGCCCACAGCAGCAGCGCGATCGCGAAGCCGGCGACCGGCCACAAGAAACGTCCCAGCATGATCAGACCGCGATCGTCTCAGTGCGCAGCAGGTTGGCCGGCAGGCCGAACTTGGCAGGCCCGCCCACGGCGGCGATCGACTTGCGCACGAAGCGGTCGTCGACCAGGTCTTTCGCCACGAACTTCGGATCGAGTTTGGCCAGGAAGCTGGTGTCGCCCTCGACCTTGGTCTGGCCAATCGCGCGCACCAGTTCCTCGGTGTACGAAGCGAACGGGAACGGCTGGAAGTCGATGCGGCGCTGCTGCCAGGCCGGGTGGGCGACGATGCGGCGCTTTTCGTAGTCCGAATAATCGGTGGTGGCCAGCACCTTGGTCAGCGCCTGCAGGTTGTGCGGGGTGTACTTGTTGGGACCGGTGGCGGCCAGCAGCTTGGCCGTCTCGACCTGGTTCGAGCGCGACCACAGCTGGGCATTGACGATCGCGTTGGTCACGCGCTGCGACCATTCCGGCTTGTCGTTCAGGTCGCGCTCGGCCAGGAAGGTCACGCAGCAGGCGTGGTTCTTCCAGACGTCGCCCGAGAAGCGCAGCACCTTGCCGATCTTCGCATTTTCGGCCACCGCATTGAACGGCTCGGCCACGATGTAGCCGGCGATCGACTTGGTCGCCAGCGCCGAGACCATCTCGGACGGCGCCAGCACGATGAGGTTAACTTCATTTGGCTTGAGCGCGGCGCCGCGCGCGCGGGTGACCACGCTCAGCTTGTTCGCGGTCAGGATCTTCTGCAGCAGGATGTTGTGGATCGAGTACCAGAACGGGATCGCGATCGTCTTGCCGCCGAGGTCGGCCACCGAGTTGATCTCGTTCTGCACCGTCAGGGCGGAGCCGTTGATGTGGTTCCAGGCCACCACCTTGGCCGGGAATTTCGAACCGTAGCGCACCCACAGGGTCGCCGGCGACAGCAGGTGGATCACGTTGACCTGGCCGGCCACGAAGGCCTCGACGATCTGGGCCCAGCTGCGGAACAGGCGCGGCGTCTCGACCTTCAGGCCTTGTTGCTCGAACAGCTTGCGGCCGTGCGCCACCAGCAGCGGGGCGGCGTCGGTGATCGGCAGGTAGCCGATTTTCACCGGCTGGTCGTCGCCCTTGAAGTTCTGCGCCATCGCGTCGCCCGCGAACAGCAGCGGCGACGCCGCCGCGGCGCCGGTCAGGGCCGACATGCGCAGGAAGTCGCGCCGGGTCATGCCGCAATCGCAGTCGGAAGAAGCGCAGATGTGGATCGGGTTGCTCATGGGTTTTCCTTGTTGTTCGTGTTCGTGGTTCGCGCCGCGGCGTTCAGGCGCCTTCGCGCAGCGCCTTGATGATGTCCAGCCGCAGCCCGACCACGCCGTCGGCGTGTTCGTGGCGCGGCCGCGGCAGGTCGACCTTCCACTCGCGCACGATGCGTCCGGGCTGGCCGGCCATCAGCAGGATGCGGTCGGCGACCAGGATCGCCTCGTCGATATCGTGGGTCACCAGCAGGGCGGCGGTATGCCAGCGGTGCACCAGGTCGACCAGCAGGGCCTGCATCTCGGCGCGCGTGATCGCGTCCAGGGCCGAGAACGGCTCGTCGGCGAACAATAGCTCGGGCTGGCGCGCGAGGGCGCGCGCCAGCGCCACGCGCTGGGCCTGGCCGCCGGACAGCTGGGCCGGATAGGCATGCGCGCGCGCCGCCAGGCCGACCGCCTCGATGGCGTCGACCACCCGCTGCTTGCGCGCGTCGCGGGAGATCGCCGGCTGGCGCGCGAAGTCCAGGCCGAAGCCCACATTGCCTTCGACGCTCAGCCAGGGCAGCAGGCTCGGTTGCTGGAACACCAGCGCCGCGCGCGGATGCGGGGCCAGGAGCGGTTCGCCCAAAAAGCTGACCTGTCCGGCCTGGGCCGGGCTGAGGCCGGCCAGGCCGCGCAGCAGGGTCGATTTGCCGCAGCCGCTGCCGCCCAGCAGGCACACGATCTCGCGCCTGTCGATGGTGAGAGAGATATTGTCGACCACGGTCTTGCCGCCGTAGCCGATGCGCAGGCCGGAGGCCGACAGCGCGGTCGCGCCTGGTTCGAGCACGGGCGCCGTCATGCCGCGGCGTGCTTCGCGAGTTCGACCTGCAGCTGGGTCAGGCTCGGGGTGACGATCGGGATGAAGGCTGATTCGCGCCAGCGGCGCGCGAAGCTGCGGTCGCGGTCGACCAGGTAGGCGCGGCCGCCGCTGGCTTGCAGCTCGAGCATCACGGCTTGCTGGACGCTTTCGGCCAGCGCGATGCGCAGCCTGAACATCGGCGCCGCGGCGGTCTTGAAGCGGCCGTCGGCCACGCCATCCTTCAGCTGCGTGACCAGGTCTTCCAATGCCACCTGCTGGCCCACGATACGCTCGAGCAGGGGGCCGCGCATGGCGGTCGACAGGCTGTGCGCCGCGCGCAGGCTGGCGCGCGCCAGGCCGACCGACAGGCCGCACTGCAGACCCAGGAAGGACGGACGCACGCCCGGCAGCCAGGCGCGCGCGTTCGGATGCAGCACTTCGCCTTCGCCGATCTGCACGCCCTCGATCTTGACGGCGGCGGTATTGCTGCCGCGCAGGGCCATCAGTTCGAGGTCGGGGCTGCGCGTGACGCCGGCGCCGTCGCTGACGAAGGCGACCACCGCGGGCGGCAGCTCGCCGGCGGAGTTGACGGCGGCGGCGGCGATGAAGCCTTCCTTGCGCAGGTTGGTGATCCAGGCCAGCGAACCGTCGAGCTGCCAGCCTTGTTCGTTGGGGGTGGCCGTGATCTGCAGCGACTCGATCCCGGACAGGAATTTCATCGCGTTTGACAGGCCGGTCGCGCCGGCGAATTCGCCGCGCATCAGCGGGCCGATCCAGCGTGCGCGCATGGCCTCGTTCGGGCTTTGCAGCAGGTATTCGATGAAGGTGCGCTGGCCCCAGAACACGAAGGCCGCGGTGACCGAATATTCGGCCACGGCGGCGATGGCGTCGATCGCATCGATCGTGGCGCCGCCGCTGCCGCCCAGTTCCTGCGGTACGCCCACGGCGAACAGGCCGGCGCCGGCCAGGCGCGGCACGACTTCGCTCGCCAGCTCGGGCGTGCTGTCGAGCTGGTCGGCGTTGGCCTGCAGCCAGTCAGTCAGCTCCGCGGGCAGAGTCACGGCAGAGCGTGTCGTTTGTTCGCCGACCGACATCAGATGGCTCCGCTGGCGAAGGGCTGCAGCTGCGGGTTGATCGCGCTGCCGGCCAGGGTGTTGGCGAAGTTGCACAGGGTGGCCAGGCTGATGCCCAGCACGACTTCCAGCGCCTGCTGGTCGTTGTAGCCGGCGGCCTTGAAGGCGGCCAGGGCGTCGTCGCTCACGCCGCCGCGGGTGGCGATGACGGCTTCCGAGAAGCGGCGCACGGCGTCGAGCCTGGCGTCGCCGGTATCCTGGCCTTGCTGCATGGCGCGGACGGTCTCGACCGGCAGCTGGGCTTTCTTGAGGGCGATGGCGGTGTGGCCGGCGATGCAGAAGTCGCAGCCGTGGATGCGGGCGGCGGTGATCTGCACGACTTCGCGTTCCGGCAGGGTGAGGCTGGTCTCGGCATTGATGCCGGACACCGTCATATAGGTCTGCAGCGCCTGCGGCGAATTGGCCAGCACGCCGATCAGGTTCGGCAGGAAGCCGTTGTTGGCGACGGCCTTGTCCACGAAGGGACGGCTGCCTTCAGGCGCGGTTTCTTGGGTATGCAGGGTCAGGCGGGACATGGCGGATCTCTCTATCAAAGCGTTGGGTCCGTTATTTTAGCGGCGATTGAAAAACACGTTTGGACACGACCGTCCTTGTTTTCTGCTCGATCGTCCGAATCGGCCCGGCATCCGGTGTCTTGACGTGGATGTGCCGGCCACGGCGGAAGGTGCCCGGATGCTCGCCCATCACCTTGTGGAAGGCGCGCGAAAAGGCGGCGTACGAGCTGTAGCCGACGTGGCCGGCGGTGCGCTCGACCGTCTCGCCGCCGTGCAGGCGCTGGGCCGCGATCTTCATGCGCAGCAGCAACAGGAACTGCGCCGGCGCCTGGCCGCTGGCCTCGCTGAAGTGTTTATAGAAGCTCGAGCGCGACATATGGGCCGCGCGCGCCATGTTCTCGGTCGACCAGTCCTGGCCGGGCTCCTGCATCATGCGGTCGAGCAGGGGCGAGAACTCGGGACGGCTGGCCACGGCCAGCAGGCCGGTTGCGATGTCTTGCTGGCGCGCCACGTGGCGGATGACATAGAAGAACATCAGCTCGGCCAGGCGCGCCACCAGCGGCGACGGCGCGTCGGGGTCGCGCGGCGGCTCCAGCAGGATCAGTTCGAACAGCGCGTTCAGGGCCTGCAGCGACGGGTCGTCGGCGCGCAGCACCAGGCTGTCCGGGAAGGAATCGGCGATCAGCGTGCTCAGCGCACTGCGAAAGTGGAAGAAGCCGCAGGCGAGGGCGGTGGCGTCCGGCGCCGCCTGGCCGAGCTGCTGCATCGGCATGCCGGAACGGGCGCTGGCCGGGTCGGGATCGGGACTCAGGAAGTGCGGCGTGTCGCGCAGCAGGAACACGCCGTCGCGCGCGCCCAGGCGCACCGGCGCGCGGCCCGCGACGTGCAGGTAGCACTCGCCATGCAGCACCAGGTGAAAGCTGCCCAGGCCGCGACCGGCGGTGGACGCCTGCCAGCGGCCGCAGTACTGGCCGAGGTGAAAGACCGTCGCTTCGAGCTGCACGCTGTCGATCAGCCAGTGCACCAGGCGGTCGGCATTGTCGGTGGCTGCGTGGGTGTCGGAAGTAGAGGCGGAATGATTCACTCAGCCATTATCGACGGCGCCCGTCCAGGGACCTACGAACAAAAGCTGATATGCAAATAAGAAAAACGTCTTAGAAGTACACCGTCACGCGGCGGGCGTCGGGGTCGGCGCTGCGTTGCGAAGGCGCGCCGTGGGCGTCGAGCAGGTAGGGCGTGCCCGGGCTGGCGCAGGCGACGTCGACCGCGCCGGCGACGCGCACCGAGCAGGTGGCGACGATCTCGAAGCGCGCTTCGAAGCTGGCCGATGCGATGCGCGCGTCCGCCACGGCCGGCAGGGCCAGGGTGACGGCGGCCAGGCTGGCCGCGAGAAGACGGGATGCGCGCAACATGATGAACAAAGCCGAACATTACCGGATAAATAGCGATGAATTCATCATAGCGGCTTTGTTGGCGGCTTGCGCGCGGTGCTGTCGGAATCGGTCAGCTCGTCGCCGCAGGCGGTTTTTTGGTTTTGCGGGATTGCCGGGGCGCCCGACCGTGATGGGCAGACCCAGGGGTGTCCCTGAGTCTCATTGCGTTGTCTCAATGCTACAGAACTGTTCGGATTTGCAGAATCGACGGAAGAATTAGAGAGTTGTCTCTAAAAGAAACCTCTGTTTCTTTACGTCAACATCATGGCGCGATTCAGGCGAGCAGGCTGCGCACCGCGTCGAGCAATTCCAGCGGACTGAACGGCTTGACCACGTACAGGTCGGCCCCGGCCGCCATGCCGGCCGCGATATCGCTTTGCTGGCCGCAGGCCGACAACAGGATGACCTTGGTTGCCGCATGGCGCGGATCGCGCCGCAGCTCGGCGCACACGTCGAGGCCGCTGGCGCCGGGGCCGAGCCAGATGTCGAGCACGACCAGGTCGGGACCTTCGTCGGCGAGCCGGGCCAGGGCCTGCTCGGCATTGGCCGCTTCGACGATGCGTCCGAGGGATTGCAGGGTGAGCGAGATCAGCAGGCGCAGCTCGTCCTGGTCGTCGACGACGAGAATCGTCCTGCTCATGGTCTTGTTCGCGCCGCGAAGGGCGGCGGGGTGGTTGCTTGCAGCGACGGGAATGCGGACATGACAGCTCCCTGACAGGCCGGACGCGCGCCGCGCCGGTGGGTCAGCATAGCAGCTTACGCGCGCACCAGGCCGTTCTCGACGGCGCCGCGCAGTTCGCCGAACGGCACCGGCTTGGGAAACACCGGGATGTCGGCGGGCAGGCCCATGGCCTTGATCGTCGCACGGTCCAGGCCGCTGACGACGATCATGTTCATGCCGGCCGTGCCGCTGTCTTCGCGCAGGGTGCGGATCATGCGGAAGCCGTCCATGCCCGGCATGTTCAGGTCGCTCACCAGGAGGTCGGGGCGCTGCTCGCCGATGCGGATCAGGGCTTCGAAGCCGTTGTTCGCCTTGACCACTTCGAGGTCCAGGCCCCAGCCCGCCATCTCGAGTTCGTACAGGCGCAGCATCAGGGGATCGTCGTCGACCACCAGCACGCGCGGCTTGCCCGGCGCCGGCGCGCTGGCCGGCGCCGGCGGGGCGCCGATGGCGATGCGGCGGCCGTCGACCAGGCGGTTCACCGATTCCACCGTGATGCGGCGATGGCCGCCGGCAGTGCGCCAGGCCTGCAGCGTGCCGTTTTCCACCCACAGCTGCACCGTGCGGTGCGAGACGCCCAGGGTGGCCGCGGCCTCCTTGGTCGAGCAATAGTCCGCGGCATTGTAGGTCGCTGCCGGCTGCAGGTCGGTTGGGGTGTTCATATTTTCCGATATTACGTTTTTAGTTTCCCAAAGTCAAAATAGTTAACTGTGGATAGTGCGTAGTGCGCAACATTTGTAAGCATCTGCATGCCGGGCGCGCGCAGGCGTGGGTCATCCGCGCGGCGCTTCTGCTAAGGTGGCAAGTCGCTGCTGGTCAGCGTCGGCGACGGCGCAGCGCTGTTGCAGGCCCTGTACCGGACCGCGCCGGCCGGGGCCGCGCGTGGGAATGCACTGAAAAGCGCGATCCTCGCCAATGACTGGATGCCCATACAGCAGTCGGTCGACCTCAACAGTTGTTTCTTTACGTCAATATTTTTCTTCTATTTGACGTTGCTCAAACGTAAACATCGTCTTTACAACTCAGGCCTTTCCTTCACTCCTACGGCTAAGTCCCTAATTTTACGGGACATTTTGTTGCGTTGTGTGCGCTGCACCTGCGCCTAAGTCCTTGGTTTCATTGGAAAAAGTCGATTTCGTCAATCGTGAATTCGCTTGACCGTCAACATTGCTTCCACTAAAGTGGGAAACGGTGTGAAAAAGTGTCGATTTGTGGGAGGGTTGTGGGGTAATTCCTTCGGCTCCCGGCGCCCGACAAACATCGGCAAATAACTCTCCAAAGCTAGGTAAATACGTGTTCCAGGGCGCGTCCGCGATCAATCTCGATGCAAAAGGCCGAATGTCGATTCCGGCCAAGCACCGTGACGCCCTTACGCTTCAGTGCGAGGGCCGCATGACCTTGACCAAACACCCCCATGGTTGCCTCCTCTTTTTCCCGCGCCCGGTATGGGAAGAGCACCGCAAACAGATCGCTGCCTGGCCCATGTCGGCCCGCGCGTGGCAGCGCATTTTCCTCGGCAACGCCGTCGATGTCGAGCTCGACAGCGCCGGCCGCGTGCTGATCTCGCCCGAACTGCGTGCCGCGGTCGGGCTCGAGAAGGAAGTGATGATGCTCGGCATGGGCACCCACTTCGAAATCTGGAATGCCGCCAAGCTGGCCGAGGACGAGGCCGAGGCCGTCGCCGGTGGCATGCCCGATGTTCTTTCCAATTTCTCTTTCTGAGGCGCCGATGACGGATTCCTTGACGGTGCCTATGTACCAGCATCGAACGGTGCTGCTTGACGAAGCGGTCGATGCGCTCAACCTCGCGGGCGCACGCGCTGACGGCATCTATATAGATGGCACTTTCGGACGGGGCGGTCACAGCCGCCTGTTGTTGTCGCGCCTGGGCCCGCAAGGGCGCCTGATCGCGTTCGACAAGGATCCGCAAGCGATTGCCACAGCATCACACATCGACGATCCGCGCTTCGCGATCGTCCACGACAGCTTTGCAACGATGCACGACGCGCTGGCCGCGCGCGGCATCCCCCGGGTCGACGGCATCCTGCTCGACCTGGGCATCTCGTCGCCCCAGGTGGACGACGCCAGCCGCGGCTTCAGCTTCCGCAACGATGGCCCGCTCGACATGCGCATGGACACCACGCGCGGCATGTCGGCGGCCGAGTGGATAGCGAGCGCGGAGCAACTTCAATTGGAAAAGGTGATACGCGATTATGGAGAAGAGCGGTATGCTTTTCAGATTGCAAAGGCGATTGTTGCTCGCCGCGCAGTCGAACCGATTTCAGGCACACGACAGCTTGCCGCAATCGTGGCAAGCGCGGTCAAGGGCCGCGAAAAAGGCAAGGACCCGGCAACCAGGACCTTTCAGGCTATCCGGATTTTCATCAATAAGGAGCTTGAGGACCTCGAGGCAGGACTGACGGCCGCCTACGGCATGCTGGCGCCGGGCGCGCGCATGTCCGTGATTTCCTTCCACTCGCTGGAAGACCGCATGGTCAAGCAGTTCCTCGCCTCCAAGGCCAAGGTCGAACAACCCGACCGCCGCCTGCCGATCCGCGCCGTCGACCTGCCGCAGCCCGAGATGCGGCTGATCGACAAGATCAAGCCGAGCGACACCGAGGTGCAGGAGAACCCGCGCGCCCGCTCGGCGGTGCTGCGCGTGGCCGAACGCCTGGGGACGGCTGCATGAGCGTCAAGCTGAACGTCTTGCTCACCGCCTTGCTGGTGGGCTGCGCGCTATCGGTCGTCAACGCCCGCTACCAGGCGCGCCACCTGCTCATCGAGCTCGAGCGCCTGCAGCAGCACGCGCGCCAGCTCGACATCGACTGGGACCAGCTCCAGCTCGACCAGTCGCGCCTGGCCAAGAACGAGCGCATCGAGCAGATCGCCCGTTCGCAGCTCGAGATGGCGCCATTGAGCCCGGCCCGGACCCAGTACCTGACCGAGGGCGCCCCATGATGCGTGGCGCCGCGAAGAACAGCAATGCGCGGGTGGCCGCATCGAAGGGCGTGGCCTTTTCGAAGAGCCCGGTGCTGGCGGTGCGCCTGCCCGACTGGCGTTCGCGCCTGGTGCTGTTCGTCCTGTTCGCGGCCTTCGCCGCCTTGGCCGTGCGCGCGGTCTGGCTGCAGGGCGTGTCGAACCAGTTCCTGCAAAAGCAGGGCAAGAGCCGCTACGAGCGCACGCTCGAGCTGCCGGCCACGCGCGGCCGCATCCTCGACCGCAACGGCGCGGTGCTGGCCACCTCGCTGCCGGTGCGCGCAATCTGGGGCATTCCCGAAGACGTGCTGCAGGCGCCGCCGGAAAAGCTGCGCGCGCTCGCGAACCTGCTCGAGATGCCGGAATCCGAGCTGCGCAAGAAGCTCGACTCCGACCGCACCTTTGTCTATCTGAAGCGCCAGGTCGAGATGCCGATCGTCGACCAGATCCTGGCGCTCAAGATCGACGGCATCGACACGCGCAAGGAATACAAGCGCTTCTATCCGCAGGGCGAAGTGATGACCCACCTGGTGGGCTTCACCAACGTCGAGGACAAGGGCCAGGAAGGGATGGAGCTGCAGCACCAGAAGACCCTGATGGGCGTGCCGGGCAGCCGCCGCGTGATCAAGGACCGCCTCGGCCACATCGCCGAAGACCTGGGCATGTTCCGCGAGCCGCACCAGGGCCGCGACCTGACCCTGTCGGTCGACAGCAAGCTGCAGTACATCGCCTTCACCAGCATCAAGAACGCGGTCGAGAAGTTCCAGGCCAAGGCCGGCGCCGCCGTGGTGCTCGACGTGCAAACGGGCGAAGTGCTGGCCCTGGCCAACTACCCGACCTATAACCCGAACGACCGCTCCAAGCTGACCGGCGAGCAGCTGCGCAACCGCGTCATCACCGACACCTTCGAGCCGGGTTCGACGATCAAGCCGCTCACCGTGGCGCTCGGCCTGGAAACCGGCCGTATCACGCCCGACACCGTGTTCGACAACAATCCGGGCTATATGATGGTGACCGGTCGCCGCATCCGCGACTTCCACAACTATGGCGTGCAGACCGTCAGCGGCATCATCCAGAAATCGTCGAACCTCGGCGTGGTCAAGATCGCCCAGATGATCCCGCAGCAGGAGATGTGGGAGCTGTACACCAAGGTCGGCTACGGCCAGGCGCCGCGCTTCGGCTTCCCCGGCGCCGCCGCCGGCCGCGTGCGGCCCTACAAGACCTGGAAGCCGGTGGAGTACGCCAACATGGCCTTCGGCCACGGCCTGTCGGTGTCGCTGCTGCAGATGGCGCGCTCCTACATGATCTTCGCCCGCAACGGCGACATCATCCCGCTGTCGTTCGTGAAGGTGGACGAGCAGCCGGTGGGCCAGCAGGTGATCTCGGCCAAGACCGCGGCCCAGGTGCGCACCATGCTCGAATCGGTGGTCGGCCCGGGCGGCACCGCCTCGCGCGCCCAGGTCGCCGGCTACCGCATCGGCGGCAAGACCGGCACCGCCGAGAAGATCGTCAACGGCCGCTACTCGCGCACCAACAATATCGGCTACTTCGCCGGCATCGGGCCGATGTCGAAGCCGCGCTTCATCATCGCGGTGATGGTCGACGATCCGAGCGGTCCATTCCGCACCGGCGGCTTCGTCGCCGCGCCGACCGCCGCGGACCTGTTTTCCAATGCGCTGCGGGCCGCCAACGTGCCGCCCGATTCATCGATCACGGACATCATCATTCCGGAAGTTCCTCTAGAGGAGAGCATGTGATGGCCCCGAGCCTGCACGACACCATCGAATGGATTCGCGCCGCCGCCCAAGGCGGCCGTCTCGTTTCCGACTCGCGCCGCGTCAAGCCCGGCGACGTGTTCTTCGCCTATCCGGGCGAAGCCGCCGACGGTCGTCGCTACATCGAAGCCGCCATCGAAGCCGGCGCCGCCGCCGTGGTCTTCGAGGCCGCCGGTTTCGCCTGGAATTTCGATACTGCATTGCCCCATCTTGCCGTGAACGACCTGAAAAAGAACGCCGGCCCGATCGCGCACGCGGTGCTGGACTATCCGGACCGCGCCATGTTCACCGTGGCCGTCACCGGCACCAACGGCAAGACCTCGTGCGCGCTGTGGACCGCGCAAACCCTGGCGCGCCTGGGCGAAGCCGCCGCCGTGATCGGCACGCTGGGCGTGGGCCTGATCAAGGGCAAGGCCGCGACTGAACCGCAGTTCGACGTCACCGGCTACACCACGCCGGACGCGGTGCTGCTGGCCTCGACGCTGGCCGACCTGAAACAAGCGGGCGCCAGCGCGCTGGCCATCGAAGCCTCGTCGATCGGCCTGGTGCAGGAGCGCACCGCCGGTATGCACGTCGACGTCGCGATCTTCACCAACCTGACGCGCGACCATCTCGACTTCCACGGCGACATGGAAAGCTACGAGGCGGCCAAGGTCAAGCTGTTCGAATGGGATGGCCTGAAACACGCGGTGGTCAACCTCGACGACCAGGCCGGGCAGCGCCTGGTGGCGCACCTGCGCGCGAAGTTCCCTGCGCTGGCCGTCACCGGCTACACGCTCGCCGCCGCGCAAGCTCCCGAAGGCGTGGCCGTGCTGCGCGCCGGCGGCATGCGCAGCAAGAACGCCGGCACCGAGTTCCAGGTGGAGACCGCGCAAGGCAATGCGACCGTGCGCACCCAGTTGGTGGGCAACTACAACGTCAGCAATACGCTGGCGGTGCTGGGCGCGCTGCTGGCGAAAGGCGTGGCGCTCAAGTCCGCGGTCGATGCGATCGAGACCCTGGTCCCGGCGCCGGGCCGCATGCAGCAGATGGGCGGGTCGGACGCGCCGATGGTCGTGATCGACTACGCGCACACGCCGGACGCGCTGGAAAAAACCCTCGACGCGCTGCGCCAGGTGGCGCTCGATCGCGGCGGCCAGCTGTGGTGCGTGTTCGGCTGCGGCGGCGACCGCGATCCGGGCAAGCGCCCGCAGATGGGCCGCATCGCGCAGGGCGCCGACCAGGTGCTGGTCACCAGCGATAATCCGCGCAGCGAAGAGCCGGCGAGCATCATCGCCCAGATCGTGGCCGGCATGGACACCTCGCAGGCCGCGCGCGTGCAGACGGTCGAAGACCGCGCGGCCGCCATCCTGCTGGCGGTAAAGCAGGCCGCCAAGCAGGACGTGATCCTGCTGGCAGGGAAGGGCCATGAGCCCTATCAGGAAATCAAGGGTCGCAAGATGCCGTTCTCGGATGCGGACCACGCTTCGCTGGCATTGACGGCGCGGCTAACCATGTTGAGGACGCATTGATGCGCGGATCGTTGCAACAGCTGGCCGACGCCATCCCGGGCGCGCGCCTGGTCGGGCCGGATGCGTCCTTCGAGGGCGTATCGACCGACAGCCGCAAGGTGGGAGCGGGCGCGCTGTTCGTCGCGCTGGTCGGCGAGACCTTCGACGCCCATGACTTCCTGGACCAGGTCGCGGGGCAGGGCGTGGCGGCGGTCGTCGTGTCGCGCCTGCCGGACGGCTGGACCCTGCCGGCGATCGTGGTGCCGGACACGCTGGTGGCGCTGGGCCGCATTGCCCACGCATGGCGTGCGCAGTTCGACATCCCGGTCATCGGCGTCACCGGCAGCAACGGCAAGACGACGGTCAAGGAAATGATCGCCTCCATCCTGGCGGCCGCCGTCGGCGAGGACGCGCGCCTGGCGACCCAGGGCAACCTGAACAACGAGATCGGCGTGCCGCTGACCCTGTTCCGTCTCGACGCTTCGCACCGCGCGGCGGTGGTGGAGCTGGGCATGAACCATCCGGGCGAGATCGGCCGCCTGAGCGCGATCGCGACGCCGACCGTGGGCCTGGTGAACAACGCCCAGCGCGAGCACCAGGAGTTCATGCACACCGTGGAAGCGGTGGCGCGCGAGAACGGTTCGGTGCTGCAGGCGTTGGCAGCGGACGGCGTGGCCGTGTTCCCGGGCGACGATACCTACACCGACCTGTGGCGCGGCCTGGCCGGCTGCAAGGCGCTGACCTTCGGCCTGTCGGAGGCCTGCGACGTGCGCGCGACCCATGTCGCCAGCGATTTCGGCAGCGAGCTGCACGTCCTGGCGCCCGGCGCGCAATTCGGCATCAAGCTGGCCGCGGCCGGCGAACACAATGTGCGCAATGCGCTGGCGGCGATTGCCTGCGCGCTCGGCGCCGGCGTCGACCAGGCGGCGATCGTGCGTGGCCTGGAGGCATTCGCCCCGGTCGGCGGCCGCCTGCAGCGCAAGCAGGCCGGCAACGGCGCGACCGTCATCGACGACACCTATAACGCGAACCCCGATTCGATGCGGGCCGCGATCGACGTGCTGGCCGCCTGTCCGGCGCCGCGCATCCTGGTCGTGGGCGACATGGGCGAAGTCGGCGCGCAAGGAAAAGAGTTTCACGAAGAAATCGGCGCCTACGCAGCTTCGCGTGGCATCGAGACCGTGCTCGCGACAGGCGAGCTGGCGCGCCACCTGGTCGCGTCGGGAGCACGACATTACGAGCAGTTCGACGAATTATTGGCAGCACTGGATGAAAAACTGGGCGGCAATACCAAAGCGACTGTGCTGGTGAAGGGCTCGCGCTTCATGAAGATGGAGCGCGTGGTCCAGCACCTGACCGGATCAACCACCATTGGCAAGGGCGCCCACTAATATGCTTCTCTGGCTCGCACAATACTTCCAGGACTATATCGGTCCGCTGCGCGTGTTCAACTACATCACCTTCCGCGCGGTGTTCGCCACCATCACCGCCATCACGATCGGCCTGGTCGCAGGCCCCGTAGTCATCCGCAAGCTGACCGAACTGAAGGTCGGCCAGGCGGTGCGCACCTATGGCCCGCAAAGCCACCTGACCAAGCACGGCACCCCGACCATGGGCGGCGTGCTGGTGCTGATCGCGATCGGCGTCTCGACCCTGCTGTGGTGCGACCTGTCGAACCGCCTGATCTGGCCGGTGCTGGTGGTGACCTTCGGCTTCGGCGCCGTCGGCTGGGTCGACGACTACCGCAAGGTCGTCTACAAGGACCCGGAAGGCATGCGCTCGGGCGAAAAATACTTCTGGATGTCGCTGATCGGCATCGCCTCGGCCCTGTACCTCGCGTTCTCGGTCTCGGCCGCCAATCCGTGGGAAGTGGCGCAGCTGTTCTACGCCTGGGTGCAGTCCGGCTTCTCGATGGACCTGCCGCCGAAGGCCGACCTGATCGTCCCCTTCTTCAAGACCATCAGCTATCCGCTGGGCGTGTGGGGCTTCATCGCGCTGACCTATTGCGTGATCGTGGGCGCCTCGAACGCGGTGAACTTCACCGACGGCCTCGATGGCCTGGCCATCATGCCGACCGTGATGGTGGGCGGCGCGCTGGGCCTGTTCGCCTACCTCACCGGCAGCGTGACCTATTCGAAATACCTTCTGATCCCGTACATCCCGGGCGCCGGCGAACTCCTGATCTTCTGCGGCGCGATGGCCGGCGCGGGCCTGGCCTTCCTGTGGTTTAACGCGCACCCGGCCCAGATGTTCATGGGCGACGTCGGCGCGCTGGCGCTGGGCGGCGCGCTGGGCACCATCGCCGTCATCGTGCGCCAGGAAATCGTGCTGTTCATCATGGGCGGCATCTTCGTGGCCGAGACCCTGTCGGTGATCATCCAGGTCAGCTATTTCAAATATACGAAGAAGCGCTACGGCACCGGACGCCGCGTGTTCCTGATGGCGCCGCTGCACCACCATTTCGAACAAAAGGGCTGGAAGGAGACCAAGGTCGTGGTCCGCTTCTGGATCGTGACCATGGTGCTGATCCTGGTCGGCCTGTCGACGTTGAAACTGCGCTGAAATGAACTACGACGGCAAACACGCATTGGTGCTGGGCCTGGGCGAATCCGGGCTGGCGATGGCGCTCTGGCTGGCGCGGGCCGGCGCACGCGTGCGCGCGGCCGATACGCGCGATGCACCCCAGCGCCTGGAAGCGCTGCGCGCCGCGGCGCCTGACGCCGAATTCATCGCGGGCGATTTCAATGTCGCGCTGCTCGACGGCGTCGACTTCGTCGCCGTCAGCCCGGGCCTGGCGCCGCATCGCGAACTGGCCGAGATCGTGCCCGCCGCCGCCGAGCGCCGCATTCCGGTGTGGGGCGAGATCGAGCTGTTCGCGCAGGCGCTGGCGCACCTGCGCGAGACGAGCGGCTACACGCCAAAGGTCATCGCCATTACCGGCACCAACGGCAAGACCACGGTGACCAGCCTGACCGGCCTGCTGTGCCGCCGCGCGGGCCTCAGCACGCGCGTGGCCGGCAACATCAGCCCGGCCGCGCTGGACGTGCTGCGCGAAACGATCGATGCGAATGACCTGCCGCAGGCCTGGGTGCTGGAACTGTCCAGCTTCCAGCTGCACACCACCTTCAGCCTGCAGGCCGACGCCGCGACGGTGCTGAACCTGAGCCAGGACCACCTGGACTGGCACGGCAGCATGGACGCCTATGCGGCCGACAAGGCGCGCATCTTCGGCGCGGCTACCATCCGCGTGCTCAATCGCGACGATGCGCGCGTGATGCGCATGGCGGCGGTCGACACCCCGGCTTATACCTTCGGCACCGATGAGCCGGTCGAGGCCGACAGCTTCGGCCTGCTCGAAGAGCGCGGCGTGCTGTGGCTGGCCAATGCGGTCGCGGGCGAGGAAGTCGAAAAGAAGCGCAAGAAAAACGAGGCGCCGGAGCCGGTCGAGGCCATCGTCAACCGCCTGATGCCGGCCGATGCCTTGAAAATCCGCGGCCTGCACAATGCCTCGAACGCGCTGGCCGCGCTGGCCCTGTGCCGCGCCTGCGGCCTGCCGCTGGCGCCGCTGCTGCATGGCTTGCGCGAATACGCGGGCGAGCCGCATCGCGTGGAACTGGTCGCCACCATCGACGGCGTCGATTACTACGACGACAGCAAGGGCACCAATGTCGGCGCCACCGTGGCTGCCCTGACCGGCCTGGGCAAGGCCTTCACCGGCGCCGACCAGCAGATCCTCCTGATCGCCGGCGGCGACGGCAAGGGCCAGGACTTCGCGCCGCTGGCGCAACCGGTCGCCGATCACGTGCGCGCCGTGCTGCTGATCGGCCGCGATGCGCCCGCGGTACGCGCCGCGGTCGAGCCGACCGGCGTGCCGGCCTTCGACCTGGATGACCTGCCGCAGGCGGTGCGCCGCGCCGCGGGCCTGGCGCGTCCCGGTGACGCCGTGCTGCTGTCGCCGGCCTGCGCCAGCCTCGACATGTTCACCAATTACGCGCACCGCGCCCAGGTGTTCGTCGACACGGTGCGCGAGATCGCGCTGGACAAGGGACAGGAGATCTGATGGCCTTCCAGATTCCGTTCAAGTTCTCCGGAACCGCCTCCGACGCCACGGTCGACGGCCGCAGCAAGCCGTCGAAGATGATGGACTACGACCAGCCGCTGGTCTGGGTCACGCTGCTGCTGATGCTGCTCGGGATGGTGATGGTGTACTCGGCCTCGATCGCCTTGCCCGATTCGCCCAAGTTCCGCTACCTGGAAGACCGCAACGAATACTTCCTGTACCGCCAGGCGATCTACATCATCGTCTCGATGGTTGCGGCCGCGGTGGTGTTCCGGGTGCCGATCGCGGTATGGCAAAAATACGCGCCGATGATGTTCATCGGCACCCTGGTGTTGCTGGTGCTGGTGCTGATCCCGGGCCTGGGCGTGTCGGTCAACGGCGCGCGGCGCTGGCTGTCGCTGAAGGTCTTCAACCTGCAGCCATCCGAGATCATGAAGATCGCGGTGGTGCTGTACGCGGCCGACTTCACGGTGCGCAAGCAGGAGTACATGCACAAGCTCACCAAGGGCTTCCTGCCGATGATGGTCGCGATCGGCCTGGTCGGCGCCTTGCTGCTGCTCGAGCCCGACCTCGGCGCCTTCGGCGTGATCGTCTGCATCGCCATGGGCATCCTGTTCCTGGGCGGGATCAATATCGTCTGGTTCGGCGGCATCGGCGCGCTGCTGGTGGTGATCTTCAGCGCGATCATCGCGCTGTCGCCGTTCCGCCGCGCGCGCATGTTCGCCTACCTCGATCCATGGGAAGAGGGCAATGCGCTGGACAAGGCTTATCAATTGACGCACTCGCTGATCGCCTTCGGGCGCGGCGAATTCTTCGGCGTGGGCCTGGGCGCCTCGGTCGAGAAGCTGCACTACCTGCCGGAAGCGCACACCGACTTCATCATGGCCGTGATCGGCGAAGAGCTGGGCCTGGTCGGCGTGCTGGTGGTGGTGGCGATGTTCTACTGGCTGGTCAAGCGCGCCTTCGACATCGGCCGCCAGGCGATCGCCCTGGACCAGACCTTCGCCGGCCTGGCCGCGAAGGGCATCGGCATCTGGATCGGCGTGCAGACCTTCATCAATATGGGCGTGAACCTGGGCCTGTTGCCGACCAAGGGTTTGACCCTGCCCCTGATGAGCTTTGGTGGTTCGGGCGTCATGTTCAACTGCATTGGCCTCGCGATCCTGCTGCGGATCGATTACGAGAACCGGGTGCGGATGCGCGGAGGCCGCACATGAAGGTCAGAAACACTAAGCGTTTGATGATCATGGCTGCAGGAACGGGCGGCCATATCTTCCCCGGCATCGCGATCGCGCAGACCATGCGCGCGCGCGGCTGGGAAGTGAGCTGGCTCGGCACCGCCCACGGCATGGAAACCGACCTGGTGCCGAAGGCCGGCATCCCGATGGACACCATCGACTTCGCCGGACTGCGCGGCAAGGGCCTGGGCCACACCGTCAAGGGCGCCTTCAAGATGGCGGCGAGCTTCCTCACCTGCCGCCGCTATCTGGGCAGCCGTCGTCCCGACGTGGTGCTGGGCATGGGCGGCTACGTCACGGTTCCGGGCGGATTGACCGCGCGTTCGCGCGGCATTCCGCTGGCGCTGGTGAACGCCGATGCCGCGCTGCTGTTGTCGAACAAGACGCTGGCGCCGGTGGCGCAGCGTGTGCTGTTCGGCTTCCCGGCGGACTTCGGCAAGGCGGCCGACAAGGCGGTGGTCACCGGGAACCCGGTGCGCCAGCAGATCCTCGACCTGCCTCTGCCTTCCGCGCGCTTCGCCGGCCGCAGCGGTCCGCTGCGCGTGCTGGTGGTGGGCGGCAGCCTGGGGGCGAAAGTCCTGAACGACAGCGTGCCGGCGGCCCTGGCCCTGATCGACCCGGCCCTGCGCCCGATCGTGACCCACCAGTCGGGCAAGAAGAATATCGATGCGCTGCGCGCGTCTTATTTGCAGGCCGGTGTCAACGCAAACGTGGTCGACTTCATTGATGACATGGCCGCTGCCTACGCGAACGCCGACCTGGTGATCTGCCGCGCCGGCGCGATCACGGTGTCCGAGCTGACGGCGGCCGGCGTGGCCAGCGTGCTGGTGCCGTTCGTCGCCAGCACCACCAGCCACCAGCGCGATAACGCGGTGTGGATGGACAAGCAAGGCGCGGCGGTGCATCTGGCGCAGGGCGAACTCAATCCGCAGCGGCTGGCGAGCCTGCTGCAAGACACGACGCGCGAGCGTTGCCTGGCGATGGCGCAGGCGGCGCATGGCGTGGGCAAGCGCGACGCCAACGAGGCGATCGCGCGCGAACTCGAACAATTGGCAGGGCAGCTTTAATGAAACACAAGATCAAGAACATCCACTTCGTGGGCATCGGCGGCAGCGGCATGAGCGGCATCGCCGAGGTGCTGCACAATCTCGGCTATCAGGTGTCGGGCTCGGACCTGGGCAGCAATGCCGCTACCCAGCGCCTGGCCGGCCTGGGCGTGACCGTCCACCTCGGCCACCAGGCCGAGAACGTGAGCGGCGCCGACGTCGTCGTGACCTCGACCGCCGTCAACGAGGCGAATCCCGAAGTGGTCGCCGCGCGCGCCAACAAGACGCCCATCGTGCCGCGCGCGATCATGCTGGGCGAACTGATGCGCCTGAAGCGCGGCATCGCGATCGCCGGCACCCACGGCAAGACCACCACCACCAGCCTGGTGGCGTCGGTGCTGGCCGCCGGCGGACTCGATCCGACCTTCGTCATCGGCGGACGCCTGACGGCGGCCGGCGCCAACGCGGCCCTGGGCAGCGGCGAATACATCGTGGCCGAGGCCGACGAGTCGGATGCCTCGTTCCTGAACCTGTCGCCGATGATCGAAGTGATCACGAACATCGACGCCGACCACATGGACACCTACGAGCACGACTTCGAGAAGCTGAAGGCCGCGTTCGTGAACTTTACGCACCGCATGCCGTTCTACGGCCGCGTGATGCTGTGCATCGACGACCCGCACGTGCGCTCGATCCTGCCGCAGGTGACCAAGCCGGTCACCACCTATGGCTTCTGCGAGGAAGCCGAGGTGCGTGCGCTGGACGCCTATGCCGAAGGCACGCAGATGCATTTCACGGTGCGCCAGGAAGGCTATCCGGACACCAAGTTCGTGCTGAACCAGCCCGGCATGCACAATGTGCTCAATGCCTGCTCGGCGATCGCGATCGCGCGCGAGATCGGCATCGAGGACGCCGCCACCGCCCAGGGCCTGCTGGAATTCCGTGGCGTCGGCCGCCGCTTCACGCGCTATGGCGAAGTGGCGCTGCCCGCCGGCGGCAGCTTTACCCTGGTCGACGACTTCGGCCACCACCCGGTCGAGACCGAGGTGACGCTGGCCGCGGCGCGCGCCGCCTATCCGGGCCGGCGCCTGGTGCTGGCCTTCCAGCCGCACCGTTACAGCCGCACGCGCGACCTGTTCGAGGATTTCGTCAAGGTGCTGGCCACGCCCGACGTGCTGCTGCTGGCCGAGGTGTATCCGGCCGGCGAAGCGCCGATCGTGGCCGCCGACGGCCGCGCGCTGGCGCGCGCGCTGCGCACCTCGGGCAAGCTTGAGCCGATCTTCGTGGAGACGATCGCCGACATGCCGGCCGCCATCCTGAATGTGGCGCGCGACGGCGACGTCGTGCTGACCATGGGCGCCGGCTCGATCAGCGGCGTGCCCAACCAACTCACTAACGAATCTATCATCAATGCGAGGCCTGAACCGTGACCACCACCCCAACTCTTGACGCAGCGGCTTTCGGCAAGGTCGGCGTGCTGTTCGGCGGACGTTCCGCCGAACGCGAGATCTCGCTCATTTCCGGCGCCGGCGTCCTGGCGGCGCTGCAGAGCCGCGGCATCGACGCCCACGCCTTCGACCCGGGCACGCAAAGCCTGGCCGAGCTGGCCGCGCAACGATTCGACCGCGTGTTCATCGCGCTGCACGGCCGCTACGGCGAAGACGGCAGCCTGCAGGGCGCCCTCGAGCTGCTCGGCATTCCCTACACCGGCAGCGGCGTGATGGCGTCCAGCGTCGGCATGGACAAGATCACCACCAAGAAGATCTGGCTGCAGGAGAGCGTGCCGACCCCGCGCTACGTGCGGATCGATGCGGATACCGACCTGGATGCGGTGGTGGCCGATCTGGGCCTGCCGCTGATCGTCAAGCCGCCGCTCGAAGGCTCGAGCATCGGCATCACCAAGGTCACGCAGGCCGACCAGTTGAAGGAGGCGGTGGCGCTGGTGACCAGCATGGACGAGTCGGTGCTGGCCGAGGAATTCGTCACCGGCCGCGAGTTCACCGTGGCCGTGCTGGGCCATGGCGCCTCGGCGCGCGCGCTGCCGATCGTCGAGATCGTGGCGCCGGAAGGCAAGTACGACTACCAGAACAAGTACTTCACCGACGACACGCAGTATCACTGCCCGGCGCCGCTCCCGGAGGAGCTGACCCATGAGATCCAGCGCCACGCGGTGAACGCCTACCGCGCCCTGGGCTGCGAGGGCTGGGGCCGGGTCGACGTGCTGGTGCGCGAAAGCGATATGCGTCCCTTCCTGCTGGAGGTGAACACCTCGCCCGGCATGACGACCCACTCGCTGGTGCCGATGGCGGCGCGCGCGGTCGGCATCGGCTACGAAGACCTGTGCGTCGAGATCCTGCGTTCGGCGCGGCTCAAGATGGGCCAGAAGGCAAAAGGATAAAAGCAGATGTGGCATGACGTCCGGGCCCTCAACGCGACCGCCAGTTTCCTGACGGCGGTGACGGTGCTCGCCGCCTTGATCTCGGGCGTGTGGTGGCTGTCGCAGCGCCCGATGTTCGCGCTCGGTTCGGTGACGGTGGAGAGCATGTACGGAATCGAGTTGAAGCACGTAAACGAACTCACCGTGCGCAACGGCGTGCTCGGCAAGATTCGCGGCAACTTCTTCACCGCCGACCTGGAACAGGTGCGCGCCACCTTCGAGACCGTGCCCTGGGTGCGCCGCGCCACCGTGCGCCGCGAGTGGCCCAATGCGCTGGTGGTCGAGGTCGAGGAGCACGAAGCGCTCGGCACCTGGGGCGAGGATGGCCGCCTGTTGTCGGTGAAGGGCGACGTGTTCACCGCCAACGTGGCCGAGACCGAGGATGAGCAGGCGCTGCCGGCCTTCGACGGTCCGGTCGGCAGCGAGAAGGAAGTGCTGGCCCGCTTCAACGAACTGCGCACGGCGTTCGCTCCCGTGCAGCTGGTGCCGCAGGAGCTGTCGCTGTCCAACCGGTATGCCTGGACCGTGAAGCTGGACAACGGCATGAGCGTCGCACTGGGACGCGAGCAGGATCGCAACACGCTCAAGAAGCGCGTGCAGCGCCTGGTCGGCGTCTATCCGCAGCTGGTCGCCCGGCTACAGGAAGGCCGTATCGACACGATCGACATGCGCTATCCGAACGGTCTGGCCCTGTCGTCGGCGGCGCTCACGGTGCCGGTGGATGCGACGAAGCCGGTCAAGGCGGCAAAGAAGCCCAAAGAGTCACCCAAACATGCAACACCCAATAAAACAACCAAGCAAATCTGAAGCAGGCGAACAGCAATGACAAAAGACGCGAAAAACCTGATCGTCGGCCTCGACATCGGCACCTCCAAAGTGGTGGCCGTGGTCGCCGAGGTGATGTCCGACGGACGCCACGAGGTGATCGGGCTGGGTCAGCACGAGTCGAAGGGATTGAAGAAGGGCGTGGTCGTCAACATCGAGGCCACGGTCGAATCGATCCAGCGCGCGCTCGAGGAAGCCGAGCTGATGGCGGATTGCAAGATCCGCAACGTCTACGCTGGCATCGCCGGCAGCCATATCCGCTCGTTCAATTCGAGCGGGATGGTGGCGATCAAGGACAAGGAAGTGACGGCCACCGACGTGGCGCGCGTGATCGAGACCGCCAAGGCGGTCAACATCCCGACCGACCAGCAACTGCTGCACACGGTGCCGCAGGAATTCATCGTCGACAACCAGGAAGACGTGCGCGAGCCGATCGGCATGAGCGGCATTCGACTGGAAGTGCGGGTGCACATCGTCACCGGTGCGGTGTCCGCGGTGCAAAATATTGTAAAGTGCGTGCGCCGTTGCGGGCTCGAGGTCTCGGACCTGATCCTGCAGCCGATGGCGTCCGCCGACGCGGTGCTGACGGTCGACGAAAAAGAACTGGGCGTGGTCCTGATCGACATCGGCGGCGGCACCACCGACATCGCGGTGTTTTCGGACGGCGCGATTCGCCACACGGCGGTCATTCCGATCGCCGGCGACCAGATCACCAGTGATATCGCAATGGCCCTGCGCACGCCGACCGGCGAGGCGGAGGACATCAAGATCCGCTACGGCGTGGCCAAGCAGGTATTGGCCGATCCGGGCGAGACACTCGAAGTGCCAGGTCTCGGCGACCGCGGCCCACGCGCATTGTCGCGCCAGGCCCTCGCAGCCGTGATCGAGCCCCGGGTGGAAGAACTGTTCGCCATGGTCCATCAGGCCGTGCGCGAATCCGGCTACGAAGGCGTGCTGTCCTCGGGCATCGTGCTGACGGGCGGCAGCTCGATCATGCCGGGCATGATCGAGATGGCGGAAGACATCTTCCTCAAGCCCGCGCGCCTCGGCACGCCCGACTATCGGGGCCAGCTGGCCGACGTGGTGCGCAGCCCGCGCTACGCGACAGTGCTCGGCCTGTTGCTCGAAGCGAAGAAGCAGTACCTGCGCGGACACATCGTCACGCGCCAGGACGGGTCGGTGAAGGCGGTCTGGCAGCGCATGAAGGAATGGATAGCCGGGAATTTCTAAACTCTAGTAACAAATTCAGTTGTAAAAATTCGTCACGGGTACAAGGTTTTTAAATACAATCGCAGTTACCGGTTTGAGGGCAGCGAACCAGCAACGCCAAGGCCTCTTCCCTGGAACCGCATTTTGAAAATTAGGGAGTTCATCATGGAGTTCGATATGGTCGATAACGCAGCACTGGGAACCGTGATCAAGGTCGTTGGCGTCGGTGGCGCCGGCGGCAACGCGGTTCAGCACATGATCAATAAAGGTGTGTCCGGTGTCGAGTTCATCGCCGCAAACACGGACGCACAGGCCCTGGCGGTTTCCAGCGCCAACAACATCATCCAGATTGGCGATTCGGGCCTGGGCGCGGGGATGCGTCCCGAGGTCGGCCGCCAGTTGGCCGAGCAGTCGCGCTCGCGCATCGAGGATGCCCTGCGCGGCGCCCACATGGTCTTCATCGCCGCCGGCATGGGCGGCGGCACCGGCACCGGCGCCGCGCCGATCGTGGCTGAAGTGGCGAAGACCATGGGCGCCCTGACCGTGGCCGTGGTCTCCAAGCCGTTCTCCTACGAAGGCCAGAAGTGCATGGACGTGGCCGAGGAAGGCCTCGAAGAACTGACCAAGCATGTCGACTCCCTGATCGTCATCCTCAACGAAAAACTCGAAGACATCTACGAAGACGAATCGATGCTCGACTGGATGAAGCACGCCGACGATGTGCTCAACAACGCGGTGGCCGGCATTGCCGAGATCATCAACGTGCCGGGCCACATCAACGTCGACTTCAACGACGTCAAGACCATCATGGGCGAGCAGGGCAAGGCCATGATGGGCACCGCGACCGCCGCCGGCGTTGACCGCGCGCGCATCGCCGCCGAGCAGGCCGTGGCGTCGCCGCTGCTGGACGGCATCGACCTGTCGGGCGCCAAGGGCGTGCTGGTCAACGTGACCGCCAGCCGCGGCCTCAAAGGCAAGGAGATCAAGGAAGTCATGGCCGCCGTGCGCGCCTTCGCGGCGCCGGACGCCTCGATCGCCCAGGGCATCGCCTACGACGACGCGATGGGCGACGAAATCCGCGTGACCGTGGTCGCGACGGGCCTGGGCAAGAACAAGAAGTCGATCCAGCTGGTGCAACCGCAGCAGCAGCTGCGCACCGGCACCTACGACGCGCCAGTGATGCAGGGCGCCGCGGCCGTCGCCGGCGGCCTGACCGCGGGCAAGGCCAGCGCCGACGCCCTGGGCGGCATGAAGCAGCCGGCCGTGTGGCGCCGCGAGCAGGCATCGGAGCAGGTGCAGGCGATGCAGCGCAACGGCGTCGAGACCTACGACATTCCGGCGTTCCTGCGCAAGCAGGCCGACTGATTCGGTCGCTCGTTCGCGATGAAGAGGCCAGCGCAAGCTGGCCTTTTCGTTTGCGTCGCCGCGAAACGGTCGCAAGGCCAGCACGCCCGATCCGGATCGGCGATAATGGCAAGATTCACAAAACATCAACAGGAGAACAGACATGACCATCCAGATCGGCGACCGCCTGCCGGAAGGCACCCTCGCGGAATTCATCGAGAACGAGACCGCGGGCTGCAGCCTGGGCCCGAACACCTTCCAGGTGGCGGACCTGGTCAAGGGCAAGAAGATCGTGATCTTCGGCCTGCCGGGCGCGTTCACCCCGGGCTGCTCGGTGCAGCACGTGCCGGGCTTCGTCAAGCATGCCGACGAGATCCGCGCCAAGGGCGTCGACGAAATCTGGTGCATCTCGGTCAATGACGCCTTCGTGATGGGCGCCTGGGGCCGCGACCAGAAGGCCACCGGCATCGTGCGCATGATGGCCGACGGCAACGCCACCTTCACCAGGTCGCTGGGACTGGACAACGATTATTCGGCGCACGGCATGGGCACGCGCTCGAAGCGCTATTCGATGCTGGTCGAGGATGGCGTGGTCAAGACCCTGGACATCGACGCCAAGGGCATCGACGCCTCGAGCGCCGAATCGATGCTGCAGAAACTCGGCTGATTCGCGAGCGGATTCACCCCCCGATAAAACGGCGCCGCGGCGCCGCTTTCTTCTTGTGATCTCCTTATGATCATCAATACCGAAACCCCCGACCAGCCCGAGGTGCGGGCGCTGCTGGAAGAGCTCGACGCCTACTGCGCGGCGCTGTACCCGGCCGAGAGCAACCACCTGCTGGACATGGATGCGCTGCTGGCCGGCGACGTGCTGTTCCTGGTGGCGCGCGACATCGACGGCGCGGCGGTCGGCTGCGTGGCCCTGGTCAATCGCGGCGCCTATGGTGAAGTCAAGCGCATGGTCGTGGACGAGGCGCGCCGCGGGCAGGGCACGGGGAAGCAGCTGCTGGAACACCTGGCGATGTTCGCGCGCATGTCGGGCCTGGCCGTGCTGAAGCTCGAAACCGGCATTCACCAGCCGGCGGCGATCGCGCTGTACGAAGGTTTCGGCTTCAGCCGCTGCGCGCCGTTTGGCGGCTACCGGCCCGACCCCTTGAGCCTGTTCATGGAGAAGCGCCTGTGACCGGGTTGGCGACGGCGCGCGGCCGCAACCTGTACAGCATCCAGGCGATGCTGCTCGCCGTCTTCATGTTCGCCCTGATGGACACGGCGATGAAGCTGCTCGCGGCGCGCTATCCGGCGCTGCAGGTGGCGGCGCTGCGCGCCATGTGTTCGTTGCCGCTGGTCGCCGCCTACGTGGCCTGGCGCGGCGCCTTCACGGGCGTGTTCCAGGTGCGCTGGTCGATGCACCTGCTGCGCGCCCTGCTGGGCATCCTGATGCTGGCCTTGTTCGCCTTCGGCCTCAAGAAGCTGTCGCTGGCCGAGGCCTATGCGATCTTCTTCATCGCGCCGGCCCTGATCACCGCGCTGTCGGTGCTGTTGCTGAAAGAGCGCGTCGACCTGGCGCGCTGGCTCGCCATCGGCGTGGGATTGTGCGGCGTGCTGGTGGTGCTGCGTCCCAGCGGCGCGGGCTTTCTCACCATCGGCGGCCTGGCGGTGCTGGGGTCCGCCGCCTGCTACGCGGTGTCGGCGATCACGGTGCGGGTCCTGGCGCGCACCGACCGCAGCGAGCACACGGTGTTCTGGCTGATCGTCATGATCGCGGCGGGCGCCGGAGTGCTGGCGGCGCCGGACTGGGTGCCGCTGCCCGCCAGCGAGATTCCGCTGCTGTGCGGCCTGGCGGTGTCGGGCTTCATCGGCCAGCTGGCGATCACCGAGGCGTTTTCGCGCGGCGAGGCCTCGAGCGTGGCGCCGTTCGAGTATTCGGCCCTGGCCTGGGGCGTGGGCCTGGACTGGCTGCTGTGGCGGGCGCTGCCCGACGGCTGGACCATCGTGGGCGCGGCCATCATCATCGGCAGCGGCCTGTATCTGATCCGCCACGAAAAAGACCACGTCGAGGCGGAGCACCCTTAGCAAGGCCGCTGTCGCGACCGCGCCACCCTGGGCCCCGCCAATCGCGGGGGGCGGCAGCGCCGCTGCAAGCGCTGGGCTATAATCGGCCCATGCTGAAACAACGAACCATCAAGGAACTGGTCCGCACCACGGGTGTCGGCCTGCACTCCGGCCGCAAGGTCGAGCTGACCCTGCGTCCGGCCGCGCCCGACACGGGCATCGTGTTCCGCCGCGTCGACATGGACCCGATCGTGTCCATCCCGATTTCCGCCTATATGGTCGGCGACACCCGCATGGCCTCGGTGCTGGTCAAGGACGAGGCCCGCGTCTCGACCGTCGAGCACGTGATGTCGGCCTGCGCCGGCCTGGGGCTGGACAACCTGATCATCGACGTGACGGCCGAGGAAATCCCGATCATGGACGGCTCGGCATCGTCCTTCGTGTTCCTGATGCAGCAGGCCGGCGTCGAAGAGCAGGCGCCGCTGCGCAAGTTCATCCGCGTGCTCGAGGACGTCGAGGTGCGCCAGGGTAGCGGCGCCAACGAGAAATGGGCGCGCCTGTCGCCGCACGACGGCTACAAGCTCGACTTCTTCATCGAATTCAATCATCCGGCGGTGGACGGCACCATGCAGCGCGCCACCGTCGATTTCGGCGACATCACCTATGTGCGCGACGTGGCGCGCGCGCGCACCTTCGGCTTCATGCAGGACGTGGAAAGCCTGCGCGGCATGGGCCTGGCGCGCGGCGGCTCGTTCGAGAACGCGATCGTGATGGACGAGTACCGCATCCTGAACACCGACGGCCTGCGCTATGACGACGAATTCGTGCGTCACAAGATCCTGGACGCGATCGGCGACCTGTACCTGATCGGCCATCCGCTGCTGGCCAGCTATACCGCGCATAAATCGGGCCATGCGCTCAACAACGAGTTGCTGCGCACGCTGCTGTCCCGGCCCGACGCCTATGAGATCGTGACCTTCGACGACCTGGGCACGGCGCCGCCGTCCTATGTGCGGCAGATGACGCGGGAGTGGGCGCAGAGCTGACTTGATTGGCTGTTCCTGCAACCTGGATTCCCGCCTCGCGCGGGAATGACGTGCCAAGGCAAGGGGTCAAGGTATCAGCTTGCTACTGGCGGTAAAACCGTCGTTCCCGCGTAGGCGGGAACCCAAGTTCACCCACCAACACCTTTACCTCCGCTTCGCCGCCAGTTACCTCCGCTTCGCCGCCAGCGCCCTGAGCGCCGCCACCAGGTCGCGGTTCTGCTGCGTTTCCGGCAGCGATTGCGCCAGTTCCTCGAAGGCCTGCACCGCGCGCGGCGGCAGCTCGAGCGTGCGCATCTCGGGCCGGTCGGGCAGGGCGCGCGTCACCTGCAGCTTGATCCGGGTCGATTCCACCTGCCAGCCTTTCTGCAGCAGGGTGGCTTGCAGCTTCGGCAGCAGCTGCTTGAGGCGGGCCGCCAGCGCCGAGCTGGGCACGGCCAGGGTCAGCACGCCCTCCTGGAACGACAGCACGTCGCAATTGTGAAAGATCGCCGGCAGCGCCGCCGCGCAGTCGGCCTGCAGGCGCGCCATGCGGCCGACGGCCGGCAGCAGGCTGGCCATGCGGTCGTTGGCGCGCAAGAAGTCGGTGGCGGCGTGCGAGGTCTGCCGGGTGCTGGTCCCGAAAATATGGAAGGGACGCTTGGGAGGAGATTGCTGCATGCTTGGAACATACCACAGCGCCCGCGCTTTGGGCGGACCGGGTGGCGGATCCGGCCCCGTGGCAGCGCCATCGAAGCCAGTTTGATAACGTTTCTGGCTCAGCAGGACTTGTTATCCTGCCTACGATCCCCAAGTGTGGCCGGATCGCATGATAAAATCGGTGGTTATTTGCCTAACTCTGTCGACGGTGCTTATCGCTTTGATATCATCTTGGCTTCTTTTTGCGGCGTATTTTTCTAGAACACAGCATGTCATTCCTGACCCAGATTTTCGGCAGCCGTAACTCGCGTCTGCTCAAGCAGTACCAAAAGACCGTGCGTCAGATCAACGCGCTCGAGCCACAAATGGAGCAGCTTTCGGACGCCGAACTGCAAGCCAAGACGCCAGAATTCAAGGATCGCCTGGCCAAGGGCCAGACCCTGGACGATATCCTGCCCGAAGCCTTCGCCGTCTGCCGCGAAGCGGCCAAGCGCGTGCTCAAGATGCGCCACTTCGACGTGCAGCTGATCGGCGGCATGGTCCTGCACCAGGGCAAGATCGCCGAAATGGGCACCGGTGAGGGCAAAACCCTGATGGCGACCTTGCCGGTCTACCTGAACGGTCTGTCGGGCAAGGGCGTGCACGTCATTACCGTCAACGATTACCTGGCCCAGCGCGACGCGGACCAGATGGGCCAGCTGTACGGCTGGCTGGGCCTGAGCACCGGCGTCAACCTGTCGCAGCTCGACCACGACAGCAAGCAGAAGGCCTACGGTTCCGACATCACCTACGGCACCAACAACGAATTCGGGTTCGACTACCTGCGCGACAATATGGTCTACGACGCGCGCGAACGCGTGCAGCGCAGCCTGAATTTCTCCGTGGTCGACGAGGTCGACTCGATCCTGATCGACGAGGCGCGCACCCCCTTGATCATCTCCGGCCAGGCCGAGAACCACACCGACCTGTACCACCGCCTGAACGAAGTGCCGCCGCAACTGACCCAGCAGATCGGCGAAGAAACCCCGGACGGCAAGGGCAAGATCGAGGTCCCGGGCGACTACCTGAAGGACGAGAAGGCGCACACCGTGCTGCTCACCGAGCAGGGCCACGAGCGCGCCGAGGCGATCCTGACGCAAATGGGCCTGCTGCCCGAAGGCGCGTCGCTGTACGACGCCGCCAATATCTCGCTGATCCACCACCTGTATGCGGCGCTGCGCGCCCACGTCCTGTACCACAAGGACCAGCACTACGTGGTGCAGAACAACGAAGTCGTGATCGTCGACGAATTCACCGGCCGCCTGATGACGGGCCGCCGCTGGTCGGACGGCCTGCACCAGGCGGTCGAGGCCAAGGAAGGCGTGCGCATCCAGAACGAGAACCAGACCCTGGCCTCGATCACCTTCCAGAACTACTTCCGCATGTACGCCAAGCTGGCGGGCATGACCGGCACCGCCGACACCGAAGCGTTCGAATTCCAGGAAATCTACGGCCTGGAAACCGTGGTTGTGCCGCCGAACCGTCCTTCGCAGCGCAAGGACCGCCAGGACCAGGTCTACAAGACCTCGGAAGAAAAATACAACGCGATGTTGAACGACATCCGCGACTGCTACGAGCGCGGCCAGCCGGTGCTGGTCGGCACCACCTCGATCGAGAACTCCGAGCTGCTGTCCGGCATCCTGACCAAGGCCAAGCTGCCGCACAACGTCCTGAACGCGAAGCAGCACGCGCGCGAAGCGGAGATCGTGGCCCAGGCCGGCCGTCCGAAGATGATCACCATCGCCACCAACATGGCCGGCCGCGGCACCGACATCGTCCTGGGCGGCAACGTCGGCAAGCAGATCCAGATCATCGAGGCCGACAGCAACCTGTCGCCGGAACAGAAAGCCACCCAGGCGCAGCAGCTGCGCGACGAATGGCAATCGCTGCACGACCACGTGGTGAACGCCGGCGGCCTGCACATCATCGGCACCGAGCGCCACGAATCGCGCCGCGTCGACAACCAGCTGCGCGGCCGTTCGGGCCGCCAGGGCGACCCGGGTTCCTCGCGCTTCTACCTGTGCCTGGACGACGCGCTGCTGCGCATCTTCGCGGGCGACCGCGTGCGCGCCATCATGGACCGCCTCAAGATGCCGGAAGGCGAACCGATCGAGGCGGGCATCGTGTCGCGCTCGATCGAGTCGGCCCAGCGCAAGGTCGAGGCCCGCAACTTCGACATCCGCAAGCAGCTGCTCGAGTACGACGACGTCGCCAACGACCAGCGCAAGGTGATCTACACCCAGCGTAACGAACTGCTGGAGTCGACCGACATCAGCGAGATGATCAACTCGCTGCGCGTGGGCGTGTTCACCGACCTGGTGCGCGACTACGTGCCGGCCGAATCGGTCGAGGAACAGTGGGACGTCAAGGGCCTGGAAAGCGCGCTGTCGTCCGAGTGGAGCCTGGATGTGCCGCTGCAGCAGATGCTGCAGGACGAACCGAACCTGAACGACGACGACATCCTCGAGCGCGTCTTGGCGGCGGCCGACGCGTCCTACAACGCCAAGGTCGGCGTGGTGGGCAAGGAATCGTTCGGCGGCTTCGAGCGCAACGTGATGCTGCAGAGCGTGGACACCCACTGGCGCGAGCACCTCGCGGCGCTGGACCACCTGCGCCAGGGCATCCACCTGCGCGGCTATGCGCAAAAGAATCCGAAGCAGGAATACAAGCGCGAAGCGTTCCAGCTGTTCAGCAATATGCTGGACCTGATCAAGAACGAAGTGATCCGCACCGTGATGACCGTGCGCATCCAGTCGCGCGAAGAAGTCGAGGCGGCCGAGGCGGCGATGGCGGCCCAGGCCGCGCAGCTGGAAAACGTCAACTACCAGCACGCCGACTTCAACCCGTCGGCCGCGCCGGAAGAGCTGCTCAATCCGAACCCGAACCGCAGCGGCGACGGCGAAGCCGTGTCGGCCGAAGACCACAACAGCTATATGGGCGTGAAGGTCGGCCGCAACGATCCATGCCCTTGCGGCAGCGGCAAGAAGTTCAAGCAGTGCCACGGCAAGCTGGCGTAACCAGCCACTAGCCAGCATCCAGAACGGCCGGGGCGACCCGGCCGTTTTCATTCGTCCATCACCATCCGCCGGTAGCGTTCCCAATCCCAGCCCGCGCCCGGATCGGTATGCGTCTGCCCGGCGTGATTGACGTGGCCTTTCACGTTGTAGTCGGCCTCCGGCAGCACCGCGTTCCATCCCCGGCTGCCGTCATACACCCGCGGCGCGATGCCGCGCGTCGCCAGGATGGCGCGCGCCAGAGCGCTCGAGGCCATCAGCATCGGCTCCGAATACCAGGCGTCCGGCTGCTCGACGAAGCCTTCGTGCTCGATGCCGACCGTGTGGCCGTTGGCGCTGCCCGCATGCCAGGCCTTGTCGCTTTCTTTCACCATTTGCGTGATCTGGCCATCCGACGAGCGCACCAGGTAGTGGGCGCTCACGCCGGCGCTGCAGTTGCGGAACCACGAGATGGCGCCCGCATACGAGCCCTGGGTCGTGTGGATGGTCACGTGGCTGACCGCCAGCGTGCGGCTCGAGTAATTGCAGCTGGCCGCCGGCAGCCAGGTCGCTGCAGGGTAGTCGGCCAAGGTCAGCGCCGGTGCCGACAGCACGTCCAGCCGGGCCTGGCCATAGATGCGCGTGAGGTCGACCGGCAGGCGCGTGACCGCGAAATCCGGTCCCTGGCGTCCTTCTCGGATCGCCATATAGATGTCGTAGGTGTGGATTTGCGCGACGTCGCGTTGCGCGATGCCGCACAGGCGCGCCAGCGCGTCTTCCCAGGCTTCCAGCGGCGACTGGCGCGTCAGTCCTGCGCCATACAGCGCGAGCAGGGCGGCAGCGCCACGAATATTGCTGGGCGTGTCCAGCGCCAGCCGGCGTGACGGCATGCCGAGCAGGGCGGCGGCCAGGCGCAGCGAGCGGCCGAAATGCGGGTCGTCGCGCAAGCCCATGATGCCGTAGGACTGCGGCAGGCCGTGGTGCGAGGCCGCCTGCGGCGATGGCGGATGCCAGCGCGACTCGGCCCAGGCGACCGCTTCGAGCAGCGCCGGCGGCACGTCGAATTCAAGCGCGGCATCCTGGAAATGCTGCTGGCAACGCCGCGCGGCGGCGCTCAACGCGATCTGGTTCGATGCTGACATGGCGGCTCCCGTCGGTTCTGCTCCTGCATGTTTTTCCTATCGGCATCCGAGCGCGTTGATGTGCAGCAGAAACCTCGCAGCATGGCCAGGGCGCTGGCGTTACAATAACGAATTCGACAATTTTTCCAACGAGATCACCATGGCCGTCAATTCCCCCCTGCCAGTCGCTGCCGACCTGAAGCCCGTCAACGGCGTCGAGATCGGCTTTGCCGAAGCCGGCATCAAGAAGCCGAACCGCAAGGATGTCCTGATCATGAAGCTGGCCGAGGGCGCGACCGTCTCCGGCGTGTTCACCCTGAACCGCTTCTGCGCCGCGCCGGTGCAGGTCAGCAAGGCCAACCTGGAGGCCGTGAAGAACGGCGGCGCGCCGATCCGCGCGCTGGTGGTCAATACCGGCAACGCCAATGCCGGCACCGGCGAGCAGGGCCTGGCCAACGCCAACGCCACCTGCGCCGAAGTGGCCAAGTTACTGGGCCTCGAGGCCGGCCAGGTGCTGCCGTTCTCGACCGGCGTGATCCTGGAACAGCTGCCGATGCCCAAGCTGCTGGCCGGCCTGCCCGCCGCCGCGGGTAGCCTGAAGGCGGACAACTGGTTCAACGCCGCCGAGGCGATCATGACCACCGACACCCAGCCGAAGGCTGCCTCGCGCACCGTCACCATCGGCGGCCATGCCGTGACGATGACCGGCATCAGCAAGGGCGCCGGCATGATCAAGCCGAACATGGCGACCATGCTCGGCTACCTGGCGATCGACGCCAAAGTCGCCCAGCCGGTGCTGGATGAACTGGTGAAACACGCGGCCGACCACTCGTTCAACGCCATCACCATCGATGGCGACACCTCGACCAACGATTCCTTCATCGTGATCGCGACCGGCACCGGCGGCCTGTCGATCGACGCTGCCAGCGGCGCCGACTATGAGGCGCTGAAGGACGCCGTGACCGACATCTCGCGCAACCTGGCGCAGCAGATCATCCGCGACGGCGAAGGCGCGACCAAGTTCATGACGATCACGGTCGACGAAGGCGTTGATGTGGCCGAGTGCCGCAAGATCGCCTACGCGATCGCGCACTCGCCGCTGGTCAAGACCGCCTTCTTCGCGTCCGACCCGAACCTGGGCCGCATCCTGGCCGCGGTCGGCTACGCCGGCGTCGACGACCTCGACGTGACCAAACTCGACCTCTACCTGGACGACGTCTGGGTGGCCAAGAGCGGCGGCCGCAATCCGGATTACAAGGAAGAAGACGGCCAGCGCGTGATGAAGCAATCCGAGATCACGGTGCGCGTCAAGCTGGCGCGCGGCGACGCCACGGCCACCGTCTGGACGTGCGACCTGTCGCACGACTATGTCTCGATCAACGCCGACTATCGTTCGTAATGACGCCGCTCGACCAGTTTCTGCGCCGCGCCGAAGGCCTGCTCGAGCGCCTGGAGGCGGTGCTGCCGCCGGCCAGCGCGCGCGAGCCGGATTGGAAGCGCAGCTTCGCCTTCCGCTGGCGCCGGCGCCCGGCCGGCGGTGGCAACTACCTGCAGCCGGTGCTGCACGCATCGACCATCAAGCTCGAGGACCTGCAGCACGTCGCGGCCCAGAAGCGCCAGATCGAACAGAACACGCGCCAGTTCGTGGCGCGCCGCCCGGCCAACAACGTGCTGCTCACCGGCGCGCGCGGCACCGGCAAGTCTTCCCTGATCAAGGCCTGCCTGAACGCCTTTGCCGATCAGGGCCTGCGCCTGATCGAAGTCGACAAGGCCGACCTGGCCGACCTGCCCGACATCATCGACCTGGTCGCCGGCCGGCCGGAGCGCTTCGTGGTGTTTTGCGACGACCTGTCGTTCGAAGAGGGCGAGGCCGGC
Organism: Massilia sp. UYP32; assembly: GCF_050434365.1. Classification (NCBI taxonomy): domain Bacteria; kingdom Pseudomonadati; phylum Pseudomonadota; class Betaproteobacteria; order Burkholderiales; family Oxalobacteraceae; genus Massilia; species Massilia sp. UYP32. The sequence continues at coordinate 17,006 of NZ_JBNDIK010000022.1, read as the reverse complement.
TACAAGGCGCTGAAGGTGGCGCTCGACGGCAGCATCACGGCGCAGTCGGACAATGTGCTGATCTACGCCACCTCGAACCGGCGCCACCTGATGCCCGAGAAAATGTCGGACAACGCCAGCTACCGTCACGGCGAGGACGGCGACCTGCATCCGGGCGAGACGGTCGAAGAAAAGATCTCGCTGTCCGAACGGTTCGGATTGTGGCTGTCGTTCTACCCGTTCCGCCAGGACGACTACCTGGACATCGTCGGCCACTGGCTGGCCGACTTCGGCTGCACGCCCCAGCAGATCGAGGCCGCGCGCCCGGAGGCCCTGCAATGGGCCTTGCAGCGCGGCTCGCGCTCGGGCCGCGTGGCCTGGCAATTCGCGAAGGACTATGCCGGCAAGCTGCCGGATGCATCATCGAATGACTGAAACAAGCAATCAAGCGCCGGTCGACGTCGCCGTCGGCATCCTGATGCGGCCCGACGGCGACGTCCTGCTCGGCCAGCGTCCCGACGGCAAACCGTATGCCGGCTACTGGGAATTCCCGGGCGGGAAGGTCGAGGCGGGTGAAGACATCTTCGCCGCCCTGCAGCGCGAGTTCATGGAAGAACTCGGGGTGCAGGTGGTGAGCGGGGACGCCTGGTGCTGCGTCGAGCACGTGTACGAACACGCCCACGTGCGCCTGTATTTCTACATCTGCCGCGAGTGGTTAGGGGAGCCGCAAAGCCTGGAAGGCCAGGCCTTCGCCTGGCAGGGCGCTTTCGGCGTGAGCCCGCTGCTGCCGGCCACCATTCCGCTGCTCGCGTGGCTCGACCGGGTCCGGTATCCGGAACGCTAAGCGCGGACCATCAATCTCAAGGAGAACGTGTGAAGGTCATCATCCTCGGCAGTGGCGTCATCGGAACCGCATCGGCGTATTTCCTGGCCAAGGCCGGGCATGACGTCACCGTGATCGAACGCCAGAGCGGCGCCGGGATGGAGACCAGCTTCGGCAATGCCGGCGAGATCTCGCCCGGCTATGCCACGCCCTGGGCCGGCCCCGGCGTGCCGCTCAAGGCCCTCCGATGGCTGGCGATGCGCCACAGCCCCCTGGTGATCCGGCCGCGGATGGATCCGCAGCAGTGGCGCTGGATCCTGCAGATGCTGGCCAACTGCAATACCCGCAGCTACCAGGTCAACAAGGGCCGCATGGTGCGCCTGGCCGAGTACAGCCGCGACGTGCTGGTCCAGCTGCGGCGTGACACCGGCATCGCCTACGACGAACGCAGCAAGGGCACCCTGCAGCTGTTTCGCACCCAGAAGCAGCTCGATGGCGCGCACACCGATACCGAGGTGCTGGAGCGTTCCGGCGTGCCTTACAAGCTGCTCGACCGGGAAGGCTGCACGCGGTACGAACCGGCGCTGGCGCGCGTGCCCGGCAACTACGTGGGCGGCCTGCTGCTGCCGAACGACGAGACCGGCGACTGCTTCAAGTTCACCCAGGCGCTGGCCGAACTGGCCAAGGGCCTGGGCGTCAAGTTCCGGCACGAGGTGAAAATCGAGCGCCTGAACGTCGAGGGCGACCGCGTGACCGGCGTCGTCACGAATAAAGGCGAACTGAAGTCCGAGGCCTTCGTGCTGGCGCTGGGCAGCTACTCTCCGCTGATGCTCAGGCAGATCGGCATCCATATCCCGGTCTATCCGGTGAAGGGCTACTCGATCACGGTGCCGATCACGGACGCATCCGGCGCGCCCGAATCGACGGTGATGGACGAGACCTATAAAGTGGCGATCACGCGCCTGGGCGACCGCATCCGCGTCGGCGGCACGGCGGAGCTGTGCGGCTACGACCTGCGCCTGCACCAGGCGCGGCGCGACACGCTCGAGCATTCGGTGACGAACCTGTTCCCGGACGGCGGCGACGTGCGCCAGGCCTCGTTCTGGTGCGGCCTGCGGCCGATGACGCCGGACGGCACGCCGGTGATCGGACCGACGCCGTATCGCAACCTGTTCCTGAACACCGGGCATGGCACGCTGGGCTGGACCATGTCGTGCGGCTCGGGCCGGGTGCTGGCGGATATCCTGTCGGGACGCCAGCCCGAGATCGGGCTGGAAGGGCTGTTCATGGACCGCTATGGGCGGCGCAACAGGCCGGTGGTGGCGCCGGCGGGGATCGCCGTTTAACGTTCGGTCGGCGGTTCATCGAGCGGGTCGCTCGGCGCGCCGCCCGGAATCACGAACTTCTCTTCGGCCCAGGCGCCCAGGTCGATCTTCTTGCAACGCTCGGAACAGAACGGACGAAACTTGTTCGCTTCGATCCATTCGACTTGTTTGCCGCAGGTGGGGCAGGCGACTACGGTCATCGGTACTACCAATCAAAAATCAGAAATTGCAGAGGGTCAGGTCGAACGGCACGTCTTCTTCCAGCGGCTTGGGCTTGCAATCGCCGTCCTGGGTGGTGAAGCGTACCCACAGCATGTACTTGTTGGCCGAGATCTCGGGGATCGCTCCCGTCGACTCGTCCAGGGTCAAGCGCAGCATCTGGTAGATTTTACCCTGTAACATCTGTTGATAGCTGCCCGCTACGGCGATCATCTTGACCGGCGCGCCCGAATTGCGCAGCAGGCGCAGCACCAGGGCCAGCGCCTCGAGCAGCGGGGCGAGCGGGCCGAACCAGCCCATGATGTCGGCATGGCGCTGCTCGGCCGGGCGCTTCTGCCAGGCGTAGTAGGAGGGCAGGTCGAATTCGCAGGCGCCGCCCGGGATGATGGTGCGGCCGCGGATGCTCATCAGCCATTCGTTGTCGCGCACGTTCTGGCCGGTCTTGCCCTGGCTGGTGACCAGCGCGCTGCTGGCCTTGTCCAGTTCGGCCAGGACGGCGTCGAGCGTGTCGGCGGCAACGGCGGGATTGCTGCGGTAGGCCAGCAGCGATTGCTTCTGCCGTTCGAGTTCCTGCAGCAGGTCCGATTTCAGGTCGGCGCGGCCGGCCACTTCCAGCATGTCGAAGATCGTCGCGAGGGCGACATGGTGCTGCATCGGGTGTTCCTGCTGCACGAAGAACTTGAACTTCTCGTACAGGTCCTCCAGCCGCAACAACGTGCGAATCCTCTCGTTGAAAGGGTATTCGTAGACGATCAAAATGACATTCCTCTGAATGTAGGCTGGCAAGCAACTTGGTGATTCTGAACCATACGAAGCGAAATTACAAACACTGCATCAACCTTGTTACATACTCAATGCCAGATACCGCTCGTGCAAGCGTATTACCTGGGGTAACAGGGCCTCCAGGCCGTCGTCGTTGTCGATCACGTCGTCCGCCGCCGCCAGGCGCTGGGCCCGCGTGACCTGGGTCGCCATGATGGCGCGCACCTGGTCGTCCGACAGGCCACTGCGCTGCATGACACGGGCCACCTGGGTGTCTTCCGAGCAGTCCACGGCCAGCACGCGCGACACCCGGTCGCGCCATGTTCCCGACTCGATCAGGAGCGGCACCGCGAAGATCACGTACGGTCCGGTGGCGATGGCCGCCGCAGCGGCGGTGGCGTCGCGGATGCGCGGATGCAGGATCGCTTCCAGCCGGCCGCGCGCGCCGGCATCCGTAAACACCAGGCTGCGCATGCGCGCGCGGTCCAGGGCGCCGTCAGGCGTGGCGAAGTCGGGGCCGAATTCGGCCAGGATGGCCGGCATCGCCGCGCCGTGCGCGGCGGTGAGAGAGTGGGCGATGGCGTCGGTGTCGATGATCGTGGCGCCCAGGCCGGCGAACAGCTCGGCCACGGTGCTCTTGCCGCAGCCGATGCCGCCGGTGAGACCGACCGAGAACGCCATGCCATCCGCCGTGTTCATGCGCCGCCCAGCAGGCCGGCGCTGAAACGGCCCAGCTCTGCGCCATACAGCATGGCGATCAGGCCGGCCGCCGCCAGGTAGGGGCCGAAGGGGATCGGCTTGTCGCGTCCGCGCCGGGCGAACACGATCAGGCTGATGCCCACTAACGCACCCACCACCGACGACAGCAGGATGATGGTCGGCAGGGCGGTCCATCCGAGCCAGGCGCCGAGCGCCGCCAGCAGCTTGAAGTCGCCATACCCCATGCCCTCCTTGCCGGTGGCGAGCTTGAACACCCAATACACGGCCCACAGCACCAGGTAGCCCGCGGCGGCGCCGATCACGGCGTCCTGCAGCGGCACGAAGGTGGCGTTGATGTTCATGAGCAGGCCCGCCCACAGCAGCGGGTAGGTCAGGTCGTCCGGCAGCAGCTGGGTGTCGAAATCGATGAAGGTCATGGCGATGAGCAGCCAGGCGAACAGCAGGCTACTCATGCCCGCCGCGCCGCTGCCGAAGGTCCACACCATCAGGCCCGAGACGACGGCCGTGAATAGTTCGATCGCCGGATAGCGGGCCGGGATCGGCGTCTTGCACTTGCGGCACTTGCCGCCGAGGGCGAGCCAGCTGATGACCGGGATGTTCTCGATGGCCGTGATCTGGTGGCCGCAGCAGGGGCAGGCCGAGCGCGGCACCATCAGGTTGAAGCGGTCGGTATGCGGCAACTCCTTGCCGCTTTCCTGCGCCACGTAGTTGTCGGACTCGCGCTGCATCATCTTCGGGATGCGGTAGATGACCACGTTCAGGAAGCTGCCCACCAGCAGGCCGAGCAGCGCGGCCACGAGGGTGGGGCCCAGCAGGGCAGGGGGCGCAAACAACAACGATTCCAGGGGCATGTCGATCCGGTCCGAGACGAAAAGGCGGCGCCGTCCGATGATCGACGGTCTGCCGCAGAGTAATTCCTTACATCAAGCTCATTGTAGGGGTTTTCCGTTCCTTCAAACTTACGCAAAGCTATTTATATTTAACTTTGCTGTTGAATTCCTGCTTCATAGGGGACGGTTTCGCCTCACACTTGATGTGCGAGGCCAGCGCCCTCCCCTCCACAGGCAGCTACGGCGGAACTCGCCGCTAGATTTTTCAAGTTGATCGCCGCGTTCACGTCGCGATCATGGTTTGTCCCACAGCCCGGGCAAACCCAGCGGCGAGTGCCCAGATCGAGTACAGCAAGCAGGTAACCGCAGCATGAACACGTTTTACTGCTCGGATACCAACGGTCGACTACCACTACCTGCCCACCACGTTGCGCCGCCTTGTACTCCAGCTGCCTGCGCAACTCACCAAAACCCATGTCGGCAATGGCGCGCGACAAGCACCGGTTGGCAAGCATGCCTTTGACATGCAGATCTTCGATGCCGATGGTGTGGAATCGGTGCGTGATATTCGTGCTGAGCTTGTGGAGGCTGTCGCGCCGCAGGCTGGCAATCCTGGCATACAACTTGGCTAGTTTCTTTTTCGCTTTGCCACGGTTGCGCGAACCCTTCACCTGCCGGGACAAGTCGCGCGATAACCGTCGCACCCGATCCAGGAGCATTGCCAGCGCTTTTGGTCCAACAAAGGTTTCACCATTCGACAATGTCGCGAGCGTGGTGACACCCAGATCGACTCCGACCACGCCTTGGTTTTCAGCTGAAGGCAAGAGAGGCTCTGAGGTATCGACGGTGATGCTGGCATACCAATGATCGGCAACGCGTGAGATCGATGCAGAAACGCACCTGCCTGCAAACCGCAACGATTCCCACATCCTGACCCATCCAAGGCGAGGGATCCAGATGCGTTTTTCCTTGATGCGAAACTGGTCGTTCGTTAAAGTAAATCGATCGTCACGCCCTTTACGCCGACAGGTGGGGTAGCGTGCTCTTCCCTTGAAGAAGTTCGTGAAGGCGCGATCCAGCTCCATGATTGCCATTTGCGGCGCATTCTTCGTCACCGCCAGCATCCAGGGGTACTGCACGCGCTTGATCGCATTGAGCTGGCGCCTTAGCGCTCTCTCGTTCGGTTTTGGCAAATCTGGATCGGTCTTGCACGCCTCATACTGTCGCTGCCACTCGGTCAGTGCCCAGTTATAGGAGAATCGGGCGGTGCCTGCCGCGCGGGCAAGGTACGTGGCCTGCACGTTGTTGGGATCGAGGCGAATGCGATGACCGCGGAACATGATGGGTCCCCAGAGTCGTGGCCCGCGTTGGCGACGAACCCGGCTAGAGCCAATCAGCCGGGTCTTGTCAGAGCTGGTGAGGCACCGGATAGTTCCCAATAACGCACCCTAAACCACAGTTCCAGACTTCCAGCCCATCTTCAGCAGATGCAAACCATCGCACTTCCGCAGCGGGCATCTATTTCCTCCATAACGACCAGGGTTCCCCAGCATTCAGGTCCGTCTGGCTATCGTCGAACCAAACTTTCTCGCAGTGGATAAGTTTGAGCTTCAACTAGCTTTCGTACTAACTGTTATCAACCCTACGCTGCTGCATCGCAAAAAACACACGGTTGTTTCGTTAAATCGAAAGATTTCGAAAGTTATTTGATATTTCGAAAGCCTTCCATTACTATCTGCTTATAACGAGGAAACCTGAGGAGGACGACGACGATGAAAACCCACTGGCTTGGCTACGCCCTGGTGACCACCCTGCTGTGGGGCGTGTGGGGCGCCTTCGCCGGGCGCCCGGTGCAGAACGGCTTTCCCGAGACCCTGGTGTATGCGGTGTGGGCGCTGACCATGATTCCGCCGGCGCTGTTCGCGCTGGCGCGCATCGACTGGCGCGTGCGGCGCGATGGCCCCGCGATCGCTCATGGCCTGGCCATCGGCCTGCTGGGCGCCGGTGGACAGATGATCCTGTTCCACGCGGTCAAGGAAGGACCGACGTACCTGATCTTCCCCCTGATCTCGCTGTCGCCGGTGATCACGATCGCCCTGTCGTATGCCTTCCTGCGCGAACGCACCGGCGCCATGGGCGTGACCGGCATCGTGCTGGCGCTGTGCGCGTTGCCGCTGTTCGACTACGCGCCGGAACAGGGCGGCGTGGCCTACGGCTGGTGGTTCGTGCTGGCGCTTGGCGTGCTGGTGGCCTGGGGCTTGCAGGCCTACTTCATCAAGCGCGCCAACGCCATCATGGATGCCGAAAGCATCTTCTTCTACATGACCGTCAGCGCATTGGCCTTCATTCCGGTCGCGCTGGCCATGACCGACTTCTCGCAGCCGATCAACTATGGCCTGGACGGTCCGTGGCTGGCCGCGATCACGCAGGTGCTCAATGCGGTCGGCGCGCTGACCCTGGTGTATGCCTTCCGGCATGGCAAGGCGCTGGTGGTGTCGCCCCTGGTCAATGCCGGCGCGCCGCTCCTGACCACCATCATTTCGGTGGCGATGGCGGCGACCCTGCCGAACGGTTTCAAACTGGCCGGCATCGGTCTCTCGCTGGCGGCGGCGCTGTTCCTGGCGCTGCAGCCCGACGAGCCGAGCGCCGCCTGAAGTCCCTCTATCTGGAGTCAACGACAATGCAAGTGCTTCTCGATCTCGTCCAACGCCATCACGCGGGCCAGCCCGTGGGCATCCATTCAGTGTGTTCGGCGCACCCGCTGGTGATCGAGGCCGCCTTTGAGACCGGCCTGGAAAGTGACGGGCAAGTGTTGATCGAGGCGACCTCGAACCAGGTCAACCAGGACGGCGGCTATACCGGAATGACGCCCGCCGCCTTCCGCGACTTCGTGTTCGGCATCGCCGACAAGGTCGGCTTTCCACGCGGGCGCATCCTGCTGGGGGGAGACCACCTGGGGCCGAACTGCTGGCAGGGCGAGCCTGCCGCCGACGCGATGGCCAAGTCCGAGGTGCTGATCGACCAGTACGTGGCCGCGGGTTTCCGCAAGATCCACCTCGATTGCTCGATGTCGTGCGCGGGCGATCCGGTGCCGCTGCCGGACGAAGTCGTGGCCGAACGCGCCGCGCGCCTGGCGGTGGTGGCCGAGCGCGCCTGGCAGCGCGCGGGCGGCGAGGCGCCGGTGTATATCGTCGGCACCGAGGTTCCGGTGCCGGGCGGCGCCCACGAAGAGCTGGACGAGCTGGCCGTGACCACGCCGGATGCGGCGGCGCTGACCATTGCCGCGCATCGCGCTGCGTTCAACGCGGCCGGCCTGGAAGCCGCGTGGCCGCGCGTGATCGGCCTGGTGGTGCAGCCGGGCGTGGAATTCGACCACCACAAGGTGATCGACTACCGCCCGGAAATGGCGCAGGCGCTGAGCCGCTTCATCGAGGGCGAGCCGACCATGGTGTTCGAGGCCCACTCGACCGACTACCAGACGCCCGGCCTGCTGCAGGCGCTGGTGCGCGACCACTTCGCCATACTGAAAGTCGGCCCCGGCCTGACCTTCGCGCTGCGCGAAACGCTGTGGGCACTGGCCGACATCGAGGCTGAAATGGGAATGCAAGGAGAGCGCGGCTTCAAGGAAGTTGTGCTGGACGTGATGCGCGCCGAGCCGGATTACTGGCGCAAGTACTACCACGACGCCGGCAGCCTGCTGTTCGACCAGCAGTACAGCCTCTCCGACCGGATCCGCTACTACTGGCCGCATCCGCGCATCCAGGCCGCGCAGGCGGCCCTGGTCGCGAACCTGGAACGCCAGCCGGCGCCGCTCACCTTGCTGAGCCAGTACCTGCCATTCCATTACGAAGCCGTGCGCGAGGGCCGCGTGCGCAACACGCCGCTCGCGCTATTGAAAGAAGGGGTAGCCCGCGTGCTGCGCCAGTACATGCGCGCCTGCCAGCCGGGCGCCGAACCTAGGGAGCAGTGAACATGCAAGCAGTACAGGATGCCGCGCAAGGCGGCAGTGAGTTATTTGGACAGGATGTGGGCCGCCTCGATGCGCTGGGCGGCGGCGTGACGGCGCGCGAGATCGCGCAGCAGCCGGCCGTGTGGCCGCAGATCGATGCGCTGGTGACCGCGCAGCGCGCGCAGATCGACGCCTTCCTGGCGCCGCTGCTGGCGCGCCCGGCGCTGCGCATCGTGATGGCCGGCGCCGGCACCTCGGCCTTCATCGGCGAATGCCTGGCGCCAGGCCTGCTGCGCCAGGGGCGGCGCGCCGAAGCGGTGCCGACCACCGACCTGGTGTCGGGCCCGGACCGCTATTTCCAGCGCGGCGCGCCGACCCTGGTGGTGTCGTTCGCCCGTTCCGGCAGCAGCCCGGAAAGCGTGGCGGCGGTGCAGCTGGCCGACCAGCTGGTGGATGACGTCTACCACCTGGTCATCACCTGCAATGAAGAGGGGCAGCTGTACCGCATGACCCAGGACCGCGCCAATGCGCTGGCGATCCTGCTGCCCGACGCCACCCACGACCGCGGCTTCGCGATGACGACCAGCTTCACCTCGATGCTGCTGGCCGCGGCGCTGGCCTTCCGGCTGCTGGCGCCTGACGCTGGAGCTCGTACCGCGCCGGCGGCGACGCAGGTAGGCGAGCGCGCGCTGCCGCTCCTGGCGCAGCTGGTGGCGCAGGACTTCAGGCGCGTGGTCTACCTCGGCAGCAACGAGCTGCGCGCCCTGGCGCGCGAAGCCGCGCTGAAGCTGCTGGAGCTGACCGACGGCCAGGTGGTGGCGATCCACGATTCGCCGCTGGGCTTCCGACACGGCCCCAAGACCATCGTCGACGACCGGACCCTGGTGGTGGTGCTGCTGTCGAACGATCCGCAGGCGCGCCGCTACGACCTCGACCTGCTGCGCGAGCTGCGCGGCGACCGCCGCGCCGGCCGCGTGCTGGCCCTGGACGCCCAGGCGGATGCCGCGCCCGGTGACGATGCGTTCACCTTTACCGGCGCCGAGGGTGCGCAAGACCTCGAGCTGGCGCTGCCCTTTATCGTGTTCTGCCAGGCCTTTTCCTTCCTGCGCTCGCTGTCGCTGGGCGTGCGCCCGGATACGCCGAGCATGTCCGGCACCGTCAACCGGGTGGTGCGCGGGGTGACCATCTATTCGTTCGTTTCCCACGTCGACAGCGAGGCCGCCCATGTTCCTCGGGGTTGACGGCGGCGGCACCAAGACCGCGTTCGCGCTGATCGACGCGCACGGCGGCGTGCTGGCGCGCCACGAAGAAGGCAGCACCTACCACGTCGATGCCGGCATGCCAGCCGTGGCCGCGACCTTGCAGCGCGGCGTGCAGGCGCTACTGGCAACGGCCGGCGTCGATGGCGGCGCGGTCGACTACGCTTTCTTTGGCCTGCCGGCCTATGGCGAGGACCGCGCGGCCCAGCGCGAGCTGGATGCGGCGGCCGGCGCCATCCTTGGCCCTGAACGCACGCTGTGCGGCAACGACATGGTGTGCAGCTGGGCCGGTTCGTTGGCCTGCATGGACGGCATCAGCGTGATCGCCGGCACCGGCTCGATGGCCTATGGCGAAGTCGCCGGCCGCCAGGCGCGCGCCGGCGGCTGGGGAGAGCTGTTCAGCGACGAGGGTTCGGCCCACTGGATCGCGCGCGCCGGCCTGACCCTGTTCTCGCGCATGAGCGACGGCCGCGCGCCCAAGGGAGGCCTGTACGGCCTGGTGCGCGAGCGGCTGGCGCTGGAGGACGACCTCGACCTGTGCGCCGTGGTGTACGGCGAGCTCGGCGCCGACCGCAGCCGCATCGCCCAGCTGGCGCGCCTGGCGTCCGAGGCGGCGGTCCAGGGCGACGAACAGGCGCGCGCCATCTTCGTCGACGCCGCGCGCGAACTGGCCGCGATGGTCGACGCGGTGCGCGACCGGCTCGACGTCGCTGCCGACCTGCCGCTGCCGGTGTCCTATACGGGCGGGCTGTTCGGCGACGGCGGACTGCTGCGCGCGCCATTCGAGCAGGCGCTGGCCGCCTGCGCCAGGCCCTACCGCCTGCAGGCGCCGCGGCTGGCGCCGGTGCTCGGCGCCGCCTTGTACGCCGCCCGCAGCGCCGGGCAGCCATTGAGCGAGGCCGCGCTGGATCGCCTCGCATCCCAGACCCGATAGACAGGAGCATATATGCGCGTCCGCCTTCTTTGCACCATCCTCGCCGCGCTGGCAGCGCCGATCGGCGCGCTGGCTGCCGACAGCTACACCATGCAGGATTACGAGAGCGTGCCCAAGATCGACGCCCACCTGCACCTGCACGGCCTGGAGCAGGGGCCGTTCCTGGAACTGGCGCGCAAGGCCAATTTCCGCGCGCTGACGATCAACGTCGACTATCCGGTGTTCCCGGCGCTGGAGCAGCAGCAGCGCGTGGCCAGCAAGCTGCACCGCGAGCATCCGGCCACCGTGGGCTGGATCGCCAGCTTCAGCGCCGACAACCTGCTGCAGCCGGCCTGGATCCCGGCGACCCTGCACCGGCTGGATGCGGCGCTGCAGGATGGCGCGGTGGGCGTCAAGGTCTGGAAGAACATCGGCATGTCGGAGCGCGATGCGCAGGGCCGGCTGGTGATGGTCGACGACGCCCGCATCAAGCCGCTGTTCGACGCGTTCGAAGCGCGCGACGTGCTGCTGGTCGGGCACCAGGGCGAGCCGCACAACTGCTGGCTGCCGCTCGAGAAGATGACGACGAAGAACGACCGCGAATATTTCAAGAACCATCCGCAGTACCACATGTACCGGCAGCCGAAGATGCCGAGCTACGCAGACCAGATGGGCGCGCGCGACCGCCTGCTGGCCAGCCATCCGCGCCTGCGCTTCGTCGGCGTGCACATGGCCTCGCTGGAGTGGAACGTGGACGAGCTGGCGCGCTTCCTGGACCGCAATCCGACGGCCAATGTGGATATCGCGGCGCGCATCGGCCAGATCCAGCACCAGTCGCAGCGCGACCGCGAGCGGGTGCGCCGGTTCTTCATCGATTACCAGGATCGCCTGATGTATGGCTCCGACCTGGCCCAGTCGACGGCGCAGAGTCAGGCCGACTTCGTGGCCGACCTGGACGGCGTGTGGCGGCGCGACTGGCGCTACTTCAATACCGACGACGAACTCACCACGCCGGATCTGGACGGCGTGGTGCGCGGCCTGGCGCTGCCGAAGGTGGTGGCCGACAAGCTGTTCCGCCTGAACGCCGAGCGCGTGTTCCGGGGCGCCTGGAAGGCATGATCATGCTGGCTTCATACGTAAGCGAGAAGGGGAGCAAAAAATAGTCTGAACTTTCGTTTCTTGCATTTTCATCCTGTATCATCAAACCGTTAATGACACGGATACACGCCTACACACGGAGCCGCGACGGCGAACCGGCGCGGATGGACAAGGAATGAAGCGAGAAAAAAATTTAGAAACGAAAGTTTCGAACGGTAACGGTGGCAAGCCTGCGGAAACGGTGCCCGACCAGGATCTGCTGGTGGCGGAACGGCGCCGCAAGATCCGCGAAATGGTGGCCGAGCGCGGGCGGGTGACGGTGGCCGAGCTGTCCGAGATGTTCGGCATCTCGCTGGTGACGGTGCGCGCCGATCTGAACGTGCTGGCCGAGATCGGCGCGGTGGTGCGCACCCGCGGCGGGGCACTGGCCCAGCGCGCCGACGAGGATTTGCCGATCGGCGTCAAGCAGTCGCTGCACCGCGCGGAAAAGGTCCGCATCGCGGAAGAAGCGGTCAAGCTGATCGGGGAAGGGCAGACCATCGTGCTCGACTCGGGCACGACGACCGCCGAAATCGCCAAGCAGATCCGCGGCCTGAAGCTGCAGTCGGTGAACGTGATCACCAATGCGCTCAACATCGCCGTGCTGCTGGCCGGCGCGCCGCACGTGACCCTGATCATGCTCGGCGGCGTGCTGCGTCCCAGCTCGTATTCGCTGGGCGGCCCGCAGGCCGAGCAGGGGCTGGAAGGCCTGCATGCCGACATCCTGTTCCTGGGCTTCGACGGCCTGGATCCGGAGATCGGCGTGATGACGCCGCACCTGCTCGAAGCGCGCCTGAATGCGCGCATGCTGGGCATCGCGCGCCGCGTGGTGGCGGTGGGCGACTCGTCGAAGATCGGACGGCGCAGCCTGTCCATGATCGCGACGATCGAACAGATCGACCAGGTCATCACCGATGCCGGCGTGCCGGCGGAGATGGTCGAAGCGCTGCGCTCGCGCGGCGCGCAAGTGGTGCTGGTGTAGGGCGGCGCGGCCGGCCGGCGCCGGCTGTGTAGTCCTACCAAGCAAGGAGACAAGATGACCGAAGTGCATAGCGAGCGGCGCCGCACCCTGTTGCAGTGGCTGGCCGGATCGGCCGTGGCAAGCGGCATGGGCGCCGGCGTGGCCGTGGCCGCGCCCCAGGGTAACGGGGTGAACAAAAGCGTGGCGCGCATCGGCGACGCCGCCCTGGGACTCGAATTCGACGGCCAGATGCGCACCCGCCTGCTGGCGCGCCAGGGCGGCGCGACGGTCGCGGTCACGGGCTTTCACGCCAGCGAACGGCTGCGCGTGACGGGCGGGCGCTGGATCGACGGCTTCGCCCTCGGCGAGCAGGCGGTCGACCGCGTCGACGGCCCGCACGGCGCGGGCGTGCGCCATCGCCTGAAAGGCGTGTCGAAGGACGGCGTCGAAAAGACCGTGACGGTCACCTTCTACGAACGCCATCCGGGCCTGGCCCTGCTGCGCGTGAGCTATCGCAACAACGGCCAGGCGGCGCTGCCGGTCGAGGCCTGGTCGAACAGCGGCTACACGCTGCTGCCGGCCAGGCGCGCACCTGGCCGCGGCTTCTGGACCTTCTCCGGTTCGTCGCACGCCGACCGGCGCGACTGGGTGCAGCCGCTCAAGGACGGCTTCGAACAGCGCAACTTCATGGGCATGAATTCGTCCGACTATGGCGGCGGCACGCCGGTGGCCGACGTCTGGCAGCCCGAGCACGGCATCGCCGTGGGCCATCTCGACACCGTGCCGCGCCTGGTGGCGCTGCCGGTGCGGCAGGTGAAGGCCGGCGCCGCGCTGGCGATCGAATTCGATCAAGCCGTCGTGCTGCAGCCGGGCCAGGAGCTGGCGACCCTGGACACCTTCGTCACCGTGCACACCGGCGACTACTTCGCCGCCCTGGACCGCTACCGCCTGCTGATGGCCGAGCGCGGCCTGGCGGCGCCGCAGGCGGGCGAGGAATCGTACGAGCCGATCTGGTGCGCCTGGGGCTATGAGCGCGATTTCACGATCCCCCTGATGACCGGCACCCTGGCCAAGGCCAGGGAGCTGGGCCTGGAATGGGCGGTGCTGGACGATGGCTGGCAAACCAATGAAGGCGACTGGAAGATCGACCGCAAGAAGTTCGCGCGCGGCGACGAGGACATGAAGAAGCTGGTGGACGACATCCACGGCGCCGGCCTGAAGGCGCGCCTGTGGCTGGCGCCGCTGGCGGCCGATCCGGGCACGGACCTGCTGCACCAGCACACCGACCAGCTGCTGCTGGACGAGAACGGCGCGCCGCAATTCGTCACCTGGTGGAATGCCCTGACCCTGTGCCCGGCCTACGGACCGGTGATCGAGCAGACCCGCGCGCTGGTGCGCAAGATCATCGGCGAGTGGGGCTACGAGGGCCTGAAGCTCGACGGCCAGCACCTGAACGGCGTGGCGCCATGCCACAACCCGGCGCACAAGCATGCGCGTCCGGAAGAATCCTTCGAAAAACTGCAGGACTTCTGGAAAATGGTGTACGACACCGCGCGCGAGATCAATCCCCAGGCCGTGGTCGAGTTCTGCCCCTGTGGCACCTCGTACGCCTTCCATACGCTGCCGTATACGAACCAGGCGCCGTCGTCCGACCCGCTGTCCTCGTGGCAGGTGCGGCACAAGGGCAAGACCCTGAAAGCCCTGATGGGGCCGAGCGCGGCCTACGCGGGCGACCACGTCGAGCTCAGCGACGGTGGCGACGATTTCGCGTCGACCGTGGGCATCGGCGCGGTGGTCTCGACCAAGTTCACCTGGCCCGAAGATCCGAAGCCGAAGGACAGCTACCTGCTGACGGCGGTCAAGGAAGCGAAGTGGCGCAAGTGGATCGGCATCTACAAGGACAAGATGCTGCCCAAGGGCCAGTATCGCGGGGAACTGTACGACATCGGTTTCGACAAGCCGGAAACCCATGCGGTCGAGAAAGATGGCCGTCTGTACTATGCCTTTTATGCGAAGGCGTGGTCGGGCCAGGTCGAATTGCGCGGGCTCGGAAACGGTCGCTACCGCGTGCGCGATTACGTCGAAGACCGCGACCTGGGCGAAGTGAGCGCGGCCAGCAACAAGCTCACGATTGGATTTGAACGGGCGCTCTTGCTCGAGGCAATCCCGGTATAAGGCGTGGAAAGGCACCGCAACACGATTGCGGTGCCTCATGGATGGCGCGCGACGTGGCGATAGGCTGAAGCCGAGCCTACCCCCGCCATGCCGCTATGCCGAGCCCGACCTTCACCTTCCTGAACCACGCCGGTTTCCTGCTGCGCACCGACCATGCGCTGCTGCTGGCCGACCCCTGGCTGGACGGCACGGTGCTGAACGATGCATGGAGCCTGCTCGACCGTTCCACCCATACCGCCGGGCTGATCGCCGAGCTGAATGCGAGCGGCTTGCCGGTGTTTGTCTGGTGTTCGCGCGCCCAGCCCGACCGCCTGTCGGGGCCTTTCCTGCGCCGCTTTCGCGCCGAGTTTCGCGGCATCGCCACCTTCCTGTATCGCCAGGGCCGCGACTGGCGCCTGCACGCCGAACTGCGGCGCAACCGCTTTGCCATGGCCGAGTGCCCCGAGGGGCAGGCGCGGACCCTGGCGCGCGACCTGCGCCTGACGGCGTTCGCGAACGGCGAGGGCGACTCCTGGTGCCTGATCCGGTGCGGCCGGCGCACGCTGCTGCACCTGGGCGAGCGCGCGCTCGCCACCCGCGCCGCCTGCCACGCCGCCGCCGAGCGACTGCGCAGGGCCAACGTCCGCGTCGATGTATTGTTGACGGGCTTCGCCGACATGGCCTGGTGCGGCAACCCCGACAACTTTGTCCAGCGCGAAGCGGCGGCCGAGCGGGGCATCGAGCGCCTGGCCCTGCAGGCCGAAACCTTCAAGCCGCGGCTGATCGTGCCGGTCGCGTCCTTCGCCCGCTTCAGCCGGGTCGACAATGCCTGGCTCAATCACGGCCGCCGCACACCGCTGGGCGTGCTGGAGGCGTCGCGGCTGGAAGCGCAGCGCGGCCTCATCCGCTTTTTGCAGCCGGGTGCGCGCTTCGACCTCGAGTTCGACAGCCCGGCCAGCCTGGCGGCCCAGCACGAACAGGCGCTGGCGCACTGGATGCGCTGCTGGCGCGACCGGCCCGAGCCGCTGCCGCGTCCGGCCCAGGCGACGGTGGCGGAGTTGAAAGAGGCGTTCCTCAGGTATCGCGAGCGGGCGGGGGAGCGGTTGCACGGCTTGCCGCGCCTGCTGGAGCGTTTGCGTTTGCTGCGCCCGCTGGTGCTCGCGTTGCCCGATCTGCGCCAGACGCTCGAGTTGTCTTATCTTCGCGGCCTGCGCCTGCTGGCGCGCGATGCGCAGGCCGACGTGGCGATGTGTTCGGGGACGGCGCTGTATCTGCTGCGGGCGGAGGATGGGTTCGATACGACGTATGCTGGCGGGTGTTTCTGGGTCATGCGTGGGAGTGGGTTGTCGGCGTTCGGGCGGTTTTTCCTGCCGCAGCGGATGGGGCGGCGCGGGCTGGACCGGCAGCGGCCATGGGCGATGGGCAATGCGCTGCTGAGGGCGACCCTGGAATGGGCGGCGCGGGGAATCAGAACAGCGCTGAGATAGTGCGAACAGGTCGCGGCGGTTCAGGGCTGCGCCGGAAGGGCATCGCTGATTGGATCAAGCGCCCGGATTCGCCTGAGCGCGGCTGGCGCATTCCTCGCGGGCGAGCAGCGATGCGTTGTTGGGTAAAGTAAGGGCATCGACTATGAGGCCCATTGCCGAAGCGGATACGCTGCTGCTGACCGCGTCGAATCAGCTCGGCGAGGACTGCAACGTTCGCCTGCCGTCGTCGTTGCTCGAGCATGTGGCGCCGGCGCTTGGATGGCGCTGACAGATGCGTCCCTACCGCCCCTTTCAGAGCACAGTCGGAACATATCGTGAGTGATCGCGATCGAACGCCTACGAATCTGGAGCAGATAAGGAGGCGCGACCATGGCATCGCACACCACCCAGTAGCGGTGTTTGTCAACGTAGTTGTCGCGTCATCTCAAGCTGCTTGCTGTAGTGCTTCTGGCCGAATCCGTTCCGGATTCAACCAGACTTGATCGTCA